>NC_016604.1:5804716-6110227 GCF_000230895.2 Mycolicibacterium rhodesiae NBB3 | reverse complement strand
CCCTGGCCGTCACCAACCGAATGCAGATCGCCACCGCCGCAACCAATCACAACACGCGCCACCCGCTGATCACCGGCTCATACGCGACCACGATGCACCGGCTGTCGAAGGGTCGCTTCACGTTGGGGATCGGCCGCGGTGTGGCGGCGATGTACAGCGCCTTCGGGGTTCCGGCTGTCACGACCGCACAGATGGAGGATTTCGCGCAGGTCATGCGCAGGCTCTGGCAGGGCGAACTCATCTTCAACCACGACGGGCCCATTGGTAAGTACCAGTTGCTGTTCCTGGATCCGGACTTCAAAGAGAACATCCGGCTGGCGATCGTGGCGTTCGGTCCGCGGACGTTGGCGTTGGGCGGACGTGAGTTCGACGACGTCATTCTGCACACCTACTTCACGCCCGAGACCTTGCAGCGTGCGGTGAAGACCGTCAAGGACGCTGCGGAGCAGGCAGGCCGCAATCCCGACGACGTGAAGGTGTGGTCGTGCTTTGCGACCGTCGGCGATCATCTGCCCGAGGAACTCCGGCTGAAGAAGACGGTGGCGCGGTTGGCAACCTATCTGCAGGGCTACGGCGAACTGCTCGTCAACACCAACGGCTGGGATCTTTCTGTGCTGCAACGCTTCAGGGACGACGCGGTGGTGCAGTCCGTCGCTGGGGGCATCGACCACAAGGCGACCGCCGAGCAGATCGAACACATCGCCACGCTCATCCCCGACGAGTGGCTGGAACCCTCGGCAACGGGATCGTCCAGGCAGTGCGTGGATCGCATACGAAAAGAGTTCGATTACGGCGCCGACGCGGTGATCATGCACGGTGCGACGCCCGATGAACTCGAACCGATCGTCGCCGAATATCGCGCATCAGACAGCTAGCGCCCTGGCTCGAGCGCATACCGGCGAACGTGCGTGTTTGATGCCGACACGCCGGGCCGGAATAGGACTCTACGCACGCTCGTCATCGCAGGTCTGCTCCGTCGTAGGAGTCGCCACAGGCTCCCGGATCTCCTGACAAGACGCGAGTGTGCGTGAAATCGCAGATTTTGTCGGCGTTTCGGGCTCAGACACGCACGCTCGCGGAAAGATGACTAGGGCGTGATGACCGTGCGGCTCACCGGTTCCGCTGCCGCCTGCCTGCTGTAGATCCCGCGTTGCAACGCGGCCAACAACGCATTGCGGGTCTCCTCGGGGTGGATGAGGTCGTCGAATCCGAGGTGACCCGCCGACCGGAACGACGCCTCGACCTCCGCCTTGCGCAGCTTGGCCTCCATGTCCTCGGCGGCGTGCGAGGCCTTGCTCAACGCGGCGGCGCTCATCGCGCCCATCGTCGCGCCCGGGTAGGCGAACGTGGCGCTCTGGTTGTCGAAGCCGAGCAGCGACATCACCATCGATCCGAAACCGTAGGCTTTGCGCAGGGTCACATGCAGTTTCAGCGTGGTCGCCGCGGTCTGGGCGGCGAACATCCGGGCCCCGCTGCGCAGCACGCCGGTCTTCTCCGAACGGCTGCCCGGAAGCATTCCGGGATTGTCGGCGAGGAACACGATCGGCAGATGGAATGAGTCCGCGACGTTGATGAAATGTGCTGCCTTGTCGGCGGCGTCGGCGTCGATGGAGCCGGCGAGCACCTTGGGCTGATTGGCCACCACGGCGACGGGATGGCCGCCGAGATGGGCGAGCGCGCAGATCATGGCCTGTCCGAACTTCGGCTGCACCTCGAACCAGCCGCGGTCGTCGAACACCACGTCGAGCACGGCACGCATGTTGTAGACCCGACGGTTTCCGCGCGGCACGATGTCGAGCAGCTCGGGCGTCGAGCGCGCTTCGGCCGCTTCGTCCGCGGGCAGCGACGCGGGATACGACCACGCGCTCGGCGGGAAGTACGACAGGTAGCGTCGGATGTCGTCGAGGACCGCTTCGTCGTTCTCGGCGAGATTGTGGATCACCCCGCTGGCGATCGCCACCGACGGCCCGCCCAGGTCTTCCTTCGAAATCTCTTCGCCTGTCGACTCTTTGACGACCGGTGGACCCGCGGTGAAGATGGCGCCCTGGTTGCTCATGATGGTCCAGTCGCACACCGGCGCCACCAGCGCGCCATGGCCGGCCGACGGGCCGAGCAGGCCGCCGACCATCGGCACCTTGCCGGAGCACTGCGCCTGAGCGAGCAGATCGGTGGGCGTGCGCCCGTAATGCTCACCGCTGGGCCGGAACCCGGCGCCCTCGAGGAGCATCACGAGCGGCACCCGGTCGCGCAGTGCCAACTCCGCGAGCCGGTAGCGCTTGGCGTTGCCTCCGGGGCCGATGCTGCCCGCGAGTGTGGTGAAGTCCTCCGCGCCGATCATCACCGGTGTGCCGTTGATGAGGCCCGAGCCGGCAACGATCCCGTCGGCGGCGATCTCGCCGCCCACCAACGTGCCGAATTCGCGGAAGCTGCCCTTGTCGAGCAGGTGATCGAGGCGCGCGCGAGCGTCGAGCTTGCCCTTGCCGCGGTGCTTGGCCAGGCGCTCCGGACCACCCATCGCCCGCGAACGCTCACGCCGAAGATCGAGATCTTCGAGCGTCTCCTTCCAGCCCTGCTCGTTCGTCATGCGCTCTTCCTGTCGTCGAAAGGCGATCGTCGCACCGGCATGTTCACGTTGACCATACTGAATTGCTTACTGTAGCGTCTGCGGTCATGGGTAGCGGCGCCGGCCTCAAGGTCGACGGCGGCGTGTTCAGCCAGCTCGCTGCTGTGGTCGACGCCGCGGTGACCCTGGAACGGCGCGGCTATGACGGCTGCTGGACTGCCGAGGTCAATCACGATCCGTTCCTACCGCTGACGCTCGCCGCCGAGCACACGGACACCATCGAGCTGGGCACCAGTATCGCCGTGGCATTCGCCAGGAACCCGATGACCGTCGCCAACGTGGGTTGGGATCTTCAGGAGTACTCCAAGGGCCGACTCAACCTCGGCCTCGGCTCGCAGATCCAGCCGCACATCGAGAAGCGATTCAGCATGCCGTGGAGCCGGCCGGTGCCACGGATGCGGGAGTTCGTGCTGGCACTGCGCGAGATCTGGGCGTGTTGGCACGACGGTTCGAAATTGCGCTTCGAGGGCGACTTCTACACGCACAAGCTCATGACGCCGATGTTCGTGCCAGAGCCGCATGACTACGGCATTCCGAAGGTGTTCATCGCGGCGGTGGGCGAGGCGATGACGGAGATGACGGGTGAGGTCGCCGACGGCGTGCTGGCGCATGCCTTCACGACCAAGCGCTACTTCGAAGAGGTGACCACCCCCGCGTTGTTGCGGGGGATGGCCAAGTCGGGCAGACAGCGCAGCGACTTCCAGGTGTCGGCTCCGCTGTTCGTCGTCACCGGAGCCGACGAGTCAGCGTTGGACGCCGCTGCCGTCGGCACCCGCAAGCAGATCGCGTTCTACGGTTCGACACCGGCGTACAAGAAAGTGCTCGATCTGCACGGCTGGGGTGCGTTGCACGATGAGCTGCACGGCCTGTCGCTGAAGGGCGACTGGGACCGCATGGGTGCACTCATCGATGACGAGATACTCGAGACGTTCGCGGTCGTCGCTCCAATCGACCAGCTGGCGAACAAGATTCGCGACCGGTGTGACGGTCTGATCGATCGCGTCATGGTGGGCTTCCCGAGCTCGATCACGGAATCAACAATCTCGGCGGTGTTGGAAGAGCTGCGTACGCCGACTGCACAGTGAGGAACCGGCAATGGCCACCCGGATCATGGATGAAGCCGCGAAAGTGTTCGCCGATCCCAAGTCCTACACCGATGAGGCAGCGCTGCATGCCGCGCTGACCCACCTGCGGGCCAATGCTCCGGTGTCGTGGGTGGACGTGCCCAATTACCGGCCGTTCTGGGCGATCACCAAGCACGCCGACATCATGGCGATCGAACGCGCCAACACGTTGTTCACCAACTCGCCCCGGCCAGTGCTGACCACCGCCGCCGGTGATGACCAGCAGGCCGCGATCGGAGTCAAGACCCTGATTCACCACGATGATCCGGAGCACCGCGCCATCCGCGCCATCGGGGCCGACTGGTTCCGTCCGAAAGCCATGCGCGCGCTGAAGGTGCGCGTCGACGAGCTCGCGAAGCGGTACGTCGACCAGATGGTCGCGGCAGGACCGGAATGCGACTTCGTCCAGGAAGTCGCGGTGAACTATCCGCTGTACGTGATCATGTCGATGCTCGGCATTCCCGAATCGGACTTTCCGCAGATGTTGAAGTACACCCAGGAACTGTTCGGAACCGATGACGAGGAGATGCAGCGCAGTTCATCCATTGAGGAATCGATGGGCGTCCTGCTCGAGATGTTCGCCTACTTCAACGAACTGACCGCAGCGCGGCGGGCGACGCCGACCGAGGATCTGGCGTCGGCGATCGCCAACGCCACGATCGACGGCGAACCGCTGTCCGACATCGACACCGTGTCCTACTACCTGATCATCGCCACTGCGGGACACGACACCACCAGCGCCGTGATCTCAGGCGGTCTGCACGCGCTCATCGAGCACCCCGAGCAGCGACGACGCCTGCGCGACAACATGGACCTCATGCCATTGGCCGCCGAGGAGATGATCCGCTGGGTCACCCCCGTGAAAGAGTTCATGCGTACCGCGCAACAGGACACCGAGGTGCGAGGCGTCCCGATTGCGGCGGGGGAGTCGGTCCTACTGTCCTACGTGTCGTCGAACCGCGACGAAGACGTCTTCGACGAGCCGTTCCGATTCGACGTGGGGCGCGAACCCAACAAACACAACGCATTCGGCTATGGCGTGCACTTCTGTCTGGGCGCAGCCCTGGCCCGGATGGAGGTCAACAGCTTCTTCTCCGAGCTGATACCCAGGTTGAACGAGATCGAGCTGACCGGCGACCCGGCGTACACCGCGACGATTTTCGTCGGCGGTCCCAAACACCTGCCGATCCGCTATTCGCTCAAGTGAGCTGGGATCGCAGGCTTCTCTGTATCATTGCAGTCCCTGATGTCAACCCGCTAGTGCTGCGACGGCCAAGCCGGCAACACACACCAGTACGACGGCGGTGGTTATCGCGTACGCGATGAATCCTGCGCGACTGACGCGGAATTCGCCCATCAGGTCGGCGTCGCGTCCAACCCCGATCATCACCAACAAGAGCGGGATGAGCAGCACGGCATTGAGTACCTGGGTAGCGACGAGGATGGTCACCAGGGGAGCGTTCGGCATCAGAACGACGGCCGCGCCGAGCAGAGTGACGAGTCCAAAGGTGACATAAAACGTTTTGGCCTCGCGGAACGAGTCATCCAGTGCTGCCTCGAAACCGACGTATTCACACACAGAGTAGGCGGTGGATAGGGGCAGGACCGACGCTGCGAGCAATGCTGCACCAATGAGGCCGATGGCGAACAACGACGACGCTGCCTCACCGGCGAGTGGTTGCAGCGCCGCAGCCGCGTCGGATGCATCGTTGATCGACCGGCCGCTCTTGTGCAACGTCGCCGCGCATGCCACGACGACAAAGAATCCGACGACACCGGTCAGCACAGCGCCGGTGACCACGTCGATGCGTTCCAGACGCAGGTCTTCGGTGCGCAACTTCTTGTCCACCGCGTAGGACTGAATGAATGAGAGCCCCCAAGGCGCGAGAGTCGTTCCGACGGTGGCGGTGACGATGGCGATCGTTGCGGCGTCCCCCGGCATAGACGGCACGACAAGACCGCGAAACGCATCCCCCCAGGCGGGGCGCGCAAGGATTCCCGACGCGATGTACGCGAGGAACACAGTCGACAGGAGGAGGAGCAGATGTTCGATGCGATGGAAATTTCCTCGGAGGACCAGCGCAGATATGATCACGGCCGCGGCGGGAACGCTGGCGTAGCGATTCACGCCGAACAGTTCGAAACCGGCTGCAATACCGGCGAACTCGGCGCATATCGTACCGACGTTGGCCACCACCAATGCCAGCAGAATGCCGGCACCCGTTCGAACTCCGTATCGCTGCCGGACCAATCCGATGAGTCCTTGGCCAGTAACGACACCGGTGCGGGCCGCCAGCGAATGGAAGAGCACCAGCGCGACCGTCGACAACAGCAACACCCACAGCAGTTGATAGCCGTGTGTCGCTCCGAGCACCGAGTAGGTGGTGATACCTGCGGGATCGTCGTCGGACAGACCGGCGAGCAGGCCCGGGCCGATCACAACCAGCAGCGCTCCCATGCCCAGCCGGCGGCGGCTCACGGGAGTTCACCTCGTTTGGGATGGCGGCGCCGAGACCAGGCGCGAGAACGGAGCAGACGTCTGCCTCGCATGAACGAGACGTCGGATAGCCGGCGTCGCCAGTGTGCGGCATGGTCTGCCGGCATGGTCGCGACGACGTCGGCGGCTGTCGCTGCGGGCATTGCGCGCAGCACGCGCTCGGCGACCTCCGGCTGGCTGACGCGGATGACATCGGCTGCCATGGCGGGCCCTTTGGCGGAAAGGATGCCGGTGGCCGACTCCGTGTCGAGTTTCGTGACGAGCACGGCGAGATCTCGTGCACCGAGGCGGTGTACGGCCGAGCGTTTTGTCGCGAGTTGAATCGTGTGCCCGCGCTTGGAGGCCAGGTGAAGATCGCTCCATCGCACCGCATCCGGGGCCATCCGGGCGGCTAAGCGTCGAAATCCCATTCTTCGTAGCAACGCGCCGAATCCGACCTCCACACCGACGATCTCGAGAAGGCCGCTCGGACTACGGGCAAGCACGATATCGGCGACGCGCGCGAGCCGCTGCCCCGCGATGTCGATGATCTGCGAATCGAGGATGTCTCGCACCACAAGAACTTCGTCGGAGCTGAGTCCCTCAGCCGCTGACTCCACAACCAGCGTTTCGCTACCCGACCTCAAGGCTATGTGACCGGGTCCAATGCGATCGACGTCAGTCCAGGGCACCGAAACAGTGCGTGCATGATTGCCGCGCACCAGTATTCGGCGCACGGTGGGCAAGTCCGCGTCGGCGGCCGTCACCACGAGGTCGGCGAGCCGGCCGACGCGTCGACCGTCAGCTTCTACCCAACGCCCCACCACCGTGCTGAGTAGCAGCATGACAGCAGAATGCCTCATTCCCCCGGGGGCCGCGGCGCGATACGTCACGCTGTGCCGACATTCCCATACAAAGACCCCCGCCCACGTGACGAACGGCCCCTGACCACGAGCACAAAGTGCCTAGGTTGACCAGTGAAGCTTCGCGTAGTGGCGGTTCAGCTCACGGGGTCCACGCGTTACGGTGTTTCTCAGCGCTGACCTACACTGATGTGAGGTGGTTCGAAGTGACAAAACCCCGAATTGCGCCCTCCGAGGCCTTCGCGGCGATTCCTGTGGACGATCTGGGTCAGGGCGACCGAATCAACCTCGGTGTGGCGTCGATACTCGGCCATCGGCCAGAGGTTGCGGGTGCCCTTGGAGCGCTGAAGTCCGCGCTGGTCTCCACCGGAACCCTGTCACCGCGACTCGTCGAATTGGTGCGCTTGCGGATCGCTTTCCACAATCAGTGTCGCAGCTGTATGGCGGTCCGCTCCCAGAGCGCCATCGACGACGGACTCACCGAGGAGCTCGTGTGTTCCCTCGAACAGCCGTCCCAAGCCGACGACCTCACACCGGCCGAACGTAGCGCCGTGCGCTATGCCGATCTGTTCGCCACCGACCACCTCGCGATCGACGACGCGGTCTACGACGACCTGCGCACGCACTTCAGCGAGGATGAGCTCGTCGAACTCGGCGTGCACTGTGCCTATGCGGTGGGGATGGGTCGACTGGCAGCGACCTGGCACGTTACAACAGACGTCCCTGCGGCATTCGAAGAAGCATCGGATTCGCCTCTGGCGCCCTGGAATTCCGAAGGCGTGGTCGCCTCGGGCTAGCAGCAGCGTGGGTTGGGGCTGGCCTCCGTAGCGTCGTGGCGCATCCGCCAGTACTCCCGTTCGGAGAGGACGACCTCACCGGGATGGGTTTTGCGGTGATGCTCAACATACCGCCGATAGTGGTTGTCGCCCATCAATGAGCCCCAGTACCAACCGATTTGGCGGACGATTTCGGCAACGCGTCCCATTCCTTCTGCACCTCCTTCTCGGCCTTCGTCGTGATTAGTCCCGACGGCCCGAAGATCCGTGACGGTATCGGCTCGTCTTCGGTCGACGACGAAACGCCACCTCGGATTGCCCGCATCGCCACGACCACGCCTGCGACGAACACGATCACCACCAGGACCGCGAACAGGATCGACAGTGAGCCCTGGATGAAGGTGTTGCGCACGATCTTCTCGACGTCGCCAGGCGTCTTCGCCGTCGAGCACAGCTTGCCCGCCTCCTGGGCCGAGCTGCAGATGCTGTGCAGCTTCCAGTAACCGAGCTTCGGATCGGCGGAGAAGATCTTCTGCCAGGACGCCGTCAGCGTCACGGTGAGATCCCACAGCAGCGGAACCCCAGGCACCCATGCCCATTTCAGGTAGCCCTTCTTGATCACAACCACGGTGACAACTGTCAGCGCGATGGCGGCCAAGAGCTGGTTGGCGATGCCGAAGAGCGGGAACAGCGTGTTGATTCCGCCGAGCGGGTCGGTGACACCCATGATCAGGGTGGAGCCCCACCCCGCGACGACGAGAACACTGCAGATCCATGCTCCGACACGCCAACTCGGGTCCTTCAGCTTGCGCAGCGGGCCGCCGAGGTTACTCAGTCCGTCCGAGAGCATGAAACGCGCGACCCGGGTGCCGGCGTCGACGGTTGTCAGGATGAACAGCGCCTCGAACATGATCGCGAAGTGGTACCAGAACGCCTTGAGGCTCGCGCCGCCGAACACGGAGTGCAATACCTCCGACATGCCGAAGGCCAACGTCGGTGCGCCACCGGTGCGTGAGACGATGCTCTCCTCGCCGACGCTTTCGGCCGCGCTGCTGATCTCCTCGGCGGTGATCGGCGCTCCTGACAGTCCCAGGCCGTTGACGTATTCGGCCGCTGTTTGCGCGGTGGAGCCGGTCTGCGCGGCGGGCGCATTCATCGCGAAGTACAGGTGCTGGTTCAGGATGGCCGCGGTGACCAGGGCCATGATGGCGACAAACGACTCGGTGAGCATGCCCCCGTAGCCGATCAACCGCATCTGGCTTTCCTTCTCCAGAAGTTTCGGCGTGGTGCCCGACGAGATCAGCGCGTGAAAACCCGACAGGGCCCCACACGCGATGGTGATGAACAGGAACGGGAACAGCGAGCCGGCGAACACCGGGCCGGTTCCGGTGCTGGCGAACGAGGAGATTGCCGGCGCCTCCATGATCGGGCGGGCGAGCAGGATGCCGATGGCCAGCAGTGCGATGGTGCCGACCTTCATGAACGTCGACAAATAGTCGCGCGGCGCGAGCAGCAACCAGACCGGCAGTATCGATGCGGCCAGACCGTAGATGATGATGCACCACGACAGCGTGACCTTGGACAGCGTGAACCAGTCTGTGCCCCACTCGGTTCCGGCGACCCATCCGCCCGACGCGACGGCAAGCAGCAGCAGGACAACCCCGATCAGGGAGACCTCGGAGACGCGTCCGGGGCGCAGGAACCTCAGGTACAGACCCATGAACAGTGCGATTGGGATGGTCATGGCGATCGAGAAGACGCCCCAAGGACTCTCCGCCAATGCACCGACTACGACAAGCGCGAGGACCGCCAGCAGAATCACCATGATGGCCAGCACGCCGATGATCGCGGCTGCGCCACCGATGGCGCCGAGTTCGTCTCGGGCCATCTGGCCGAGGGAGCGGCCACGCCGGCGGGTCGAAATCGACAGCACCAGGTAGTCCTGGACACAGCCGGCGAAGACGGCGCCGATGATGATCCAGATCGTTCCGGGCAGATAGCCCATCTGCATGGCGAGTACCGGACCGACGAGCGGTCCCGCGCCTGCGATCGCAGCAAAGTGATGGCCGAACAGCACGCGCCGGTCGGTCGGCGTGTAGTCGGTGCCGTTGTCGAAAATCTCGGCGGGAGTGGCGTTGTCGTCGCGCGGTTTGACGATGTTCATCTCGATCAATCGCGCGTAGAACCGGAACCCGATCACGTACGTGCAGATCGCGGCGATGACGAACCACACCGCGTTGATGGTCTCACCGCGGAAGAACGCGATGATCGCCCATGCCACGGCGCCAAGCACTGCGATAATCGCGAAAACGATCTTGTGCCTGGTGGTGATCGGGGAGCGATCGACGATCGCCACGGGTGGCAGATCCTTGTCGGTCCGGATGTAGGTGACGTCGCCCTTGGTTTCCTCCGTGCGGTCCGACGTGCTGGGTGCGGTCAAAGTTGCCCTCCCTCGATGGCGCAAAATGTCTGCCTGCCCTGATCCTTGCACCGGACAATTCAGTGTTGGGCCGTTTCACCGGGGTCCCGTCGCCGGGCCCCTCCGTTTGCCGCAATAGTTTCCTGGAAAGTCATGCCGCATTCGCGGTCAGGTGATTCTCTAGGAGCGTGAGCACAGCGATTGCGCTGAACACCGGCACCAGCAGAACAGTGAACCTGGTGCTGGCCACATGGGTGTCGGCGATCAACTTCTGGGCCTGGAACATGATCGGCCCGCTGTCGACCACCTACGCATCGGATCTGTCGTTGAGCAGTACCGAGGCCTCGATGCTCGTCGCCACGCCGATCCTCGTCGGATCACTGGGCCGCATCGTCATCGGCTCGCTCACTGACAGGTTCGGTGGCCGCACCATGTTCATCGTCGTGTCCACGGCGTCGATCGTGCCGGTGCTGGCAGTAGGGGCTGCCGGGACGGCCTCGTCATACCCGCTACTGCTGGTGTGCGGGTTCTTCCTGGGCATCGCCGGAACGGTCTTTGCGGTCGGTATTCCGTTCGCCAACAGCTGGTTCGAGGCATCGCGGCGCGGATTCGCCACCGGCGTCTTCGGTATGGGAATGGTCGGCACCGCGCTATCGGCGTTCTTCACACCGCGTTTCGTGCGGTGGTTCGGCCTGTTCACCACGCACGTCGTCGTCGCTGTCGCGCTTGCGCTGACCGCGGTCACCTGCGTGGTGGTGATGCGGAATTCGCCGAGTTTCACTCCGAACACCGGTCCCGTGGTGCCGAAGCTGATCGCTGCTGCGAAGCTACCGGTCACCTGGGAGATGTCGTTCCTCTACGCAGTGGTGTTCGGCGGTTTCGTGGCGTTCAGCAATTACCTGCCCACCTACATCAAGACGATCTACGGATTCACGGCGGTCGATGCGGGCGCGCGTACCGCAGGATTCGCGTTGGCCGCCGTGTTGGCCCGCCCGGTCGGCGGTGCGCTTGCCGACCGGATCGCACCGAAGTACGTCGTGCTCGTGTCGTTCGCGGGCACCGCGACCATGGCGTTCGTAGCCGTGTTCCAACCGCCGCCGGACGTATGGTCCGCGGCAACGTTCATCACGCTGGCGATCTTCCTTGGTATCGGCACCGGCGGAGTCTTCGCGTGGGTGGCACGCCGGGCGCCGGCACAGTCGGTGGGCGCGGTCACCGGAATCGTTGCTGCCGCAGGCGGCCTCGGCGGTTACTTCCCGCCGCTGGTGATGGGGGCGACATACGACGCGACCGACAACGACTACACCGTCGGCCTGCTGCTCCTGGTGGCCACCGCCTTGGTCGCCCTCGGCTACACGGCCCTGCGACTGCACGCACACGAACCGCAGGCTCAACCCAGCAAGGGCGATACATGACGACGACACCGCGTACCGGCGGTCCGATCGAGGAATTGCTCGGTCGTAGTGGCCGGTTCTTCACCCCCGGCGAGTATTCCGCTGACTTACGCACCGTCACGCGCCGCGGTGGACGCGACGGCGACGTCTTCTACCGAGACCGCTGGAGCCACGACAAGGTGGTGCGGTCTACGCACGGCGTGAACTGCACCGGCTCGTGTTCGTGGAAGATCTACGTCAAGGACGGGATCATCACCTGGGAGACCCAGGAAACCGACTACCCGTCGGTGGGTTCGGACCGTCCCGAGTACGAACCCCGTGGGTGTCCACGCGGTGCGGCCTTCTCCTGGTACACCTACTCGCCGACGCGGGTGCGCTACCCCTACGCCCGCGGCGTGCTCGTCGAGATGTACCGCGAAGCCAAAGCGCGATTGGGTGATCCGGTGCTCGCGTGGGCGGACATCCAGGCCGACCCGGAGCGCCGCCGCCGATATCAGCAGGCCCGCGGCAAGGGCGGGCTCGTGCGTGTGACGTGGACCGAGGCGACGGAGATGATCGCCGCCGCCCATGTCCACACGATCAAGACCTATGGCCCCGACCGGGTCGCGGGCTTTTCACCCATTCCGGCCATGTCGATGGTCAGCCACGCCGCGGGTTCCCGGTTTGTCGAGCTGATCGGCGGCGCGATGACCTCGTTCTACGACTGGTACGCCGACCTGCCCGTGGCATCACCGCAGGTGTTCGGCGACCAGACCGACGTGCCGGAGTCCGGAGATTGGTGGGACGCTGCCTATTTGATGATGTGGGGCTCGAACGTGCCCGTCACCCGTACACCGGACGCGCACTGGATGGCCGAGGTGCGCTACCGCGGCACCAAGGTCGTTTCCGTCAGCCCGGACTACGCCGACAACACGAAGTTCGCCGACGAGTGGATGCCGTGCGCGGCCGGCACCGACGGCGCGCTCGCAATGGCGATGGGCCACGTGATCATGTCGGAATGCTTTGTCCGTCGGCGGGTTCCGTACTTCGTCGACTATGTGCGCAAGTTCACCGATCTTCCGTTCCTGATCAAGCTGGAGGAACGCGACGGGGCGCTGGTGCCCGGGAAGAACCTCACCGCCGCCGATCTCGGACACGATGTCGAAAATGCCGCGTTCAAACCGGCTCTGCTCGACGGGGCGACCGGGACCGTCGCGGTGCCGCAGGGGTCATTGGGGTTCCGCTTCGGAGACGCTGGAGTCGGCCAGTGGAATCTCGATCTCGAGAGCCTGGTACCCGCGTTGACGGTGGCGACCGAAGATGGTGAGGTGGCCGCGGTCCGGCTGCCGTGCTTCGACACCGTCGACGGTCAGGGCGCGACGCTGGAGCGCGGAGTTCCGGTGCGCCGCGTCGGTGATCACCTGGTGTGCACGGTGTTCGACCTGATGCTCGCGCAGTACGGGGTGGTCCGGGCAGGCCTGCCGGGGGAGTGGCCCACCGGCTACGACGATCCCGAGCATCCCTACACGCCGGCCTGGCAGGAATCGATCACCGGAGTCGCTGCTGCACAGGCGATCCGGGTGGCCAGGGAGTTCGCCCGCAACGCCGAGGACACCAACGGCAGGTCGATGATCATCATGGGTGCGGGAATCTGCCAGTGGTTCCACGGCGACGCCACCTACCGCGCCGTCTTGGCGCTGCTGCTGCTCACCGGTTCGATGGGTCGAAACGGCGGCGGCTGGGCTCATTACGTCGGGCAGGAGAAATGCCGGCCGATCACCGGGTGGGCGACGCTGGCGATGGGCACGGACTGGTCGCGTCCGCCCCGGCAGATGGCCGGCACGTCGTACTGGTACGTCCACACCGATCAATGGCGCTACGACGGATACCGCGCCGATGCGCTGGCGAGCCCGCTCGGCCGGGGCCGGTTCGCGGGCAAGCACACCATGGACGTACTGGCCTCGGCCGCCGCGATGGGTTGGAGCCCGTTCTTTCCGCAGTTCGACCGGTCCAGCCTGGATGTCGCCGACGACGCGCTGGCCGCTGGGTGTGCCCCTTCGGAGATCCCCAGCTACGTCGCCGAGCAGTTGGCCGTCGGCGGGTTGAAATTGGCTGTCACCGATCCTGACAACCCGGCGAATTGGCCACGGGTACTGAATGTTTGGCGGGCGAACCTGCTCGGCTCGTCGAGCAAGGGCAACGAGTACTTCCTGCGCCATCTGTTGGGCACCACGTCCAATGTGCAGGGTCGACCAGCCGAGCTCAAAGCGAATGACATCGTCTACACGGAAGAGGTTCCAGAAGGCAAGCTCGATCTGTTGATGTCGATCGACTTCCGGATGACGTCGACGACATTGTTGTCCGACGTCGTGCTGCCGGCCGCTACCTGGTACGAGAAGGCGGACCTGTCCAGCACCGACATGCATCCGTATATCCATGCGTTCAGTCCCGCGATCGACCCGCCGTGGGAAACCCGCTCGGACTATGAGGCATTCGGCGCGATCGCCCGCACCTTCAGCGCACTGGCGACCACACACCTGGGGACGCGCACCGACGTGGTGCTCGGCACGTTGCAGCATGATACCCCGGGAGCCATGGCCTATCCCGGTGGGACGGAGCATGACTGGCGGGTCACCGGCGAGACGCCGGTGCCCGGCAAGACGATGGGTCCGATCACGGTGGTGGAACGCGACTACGCCGCGATCGCGGAGAAGTGGGTCGCTCTGGGTCCACTCGTCGACAGCCTCGGGGTCACCACGAAGGGCATCACCACGCATCCGAGCGCGGAGGTGAGCGAGCTGGCCGCAAAGTTCGGGGTGATGGATTCCGGTGCGGCCCGAGGGCGTCCGGCCATGACGTCAGCTGAGCGGATGGCAGATGTCATCCTCGCTCTGTCGGGAACATCCAACGGCAGGCTCGCGGTCGAAGGGTTCCGGCAACTGGAGCGGCGGACCGGGCGCAAGCTGGTGCATCTGGCCGAGGGCAGCGAGGAACGCCGCATCACCTATGCCGATACGCAGGCCCGTCCGGTGCCGGTGATCACCAGTCCGGAGTGGTCGGGTAGCGAAACCGGCGGCCGTCGCTATGCGCCGTTCACGGTGAACATCGAGGAACTCAAGCCTTTTCACACCCTGACCGGCCGGATGCATTTCTACGTCGACCACGACTGGCTGGAGGAGCTCGGCGAGCAACTGCCGATCTACCGGCCCCCGCTGGACATGTCCCGGCTGTTCGGCGAACCCGGAGTCGGCACCGATGACGGCGTCGGGCTGACCGTGCGCTACCTCACCCCGCATTCGAAGTGGTCCATCCACTCCGAATACCAGGACAACCTGTTCATGCTGTCGCTGTCCCGCGGTGGGCCGGTCATGTGGATGAGTCCCGGCGACGCCGCGAAGATCGGCGTGCGCGACAACGATTGGGTTGAAGCCGTCAATCGCAACGGCGTCGTGGTGTGCCGGGCGGCCGTCAGCCACCGGATGCCGGACGGGGTGGTGTTCGTGTATCACGCCATGGAACGCACTATCGACGTGCCGCTCACGGAGACCACCGGAAACCGTGGGGGAATCCATAATTCGCTGACTCGGCTGTTGATCAAACCCAGCCATCTGGCCGGCGGGTACGCGCAACATTCGTTCGCCTTCAACTATCTCGGTCCCACCGGAAACCAGCGTGACGAGGTGACGGTGGTGCGCCGTCGCTCACAGGAGGTGAGCTACCAGTGAAGGTCATGGCGCAGATGGCGATGGTGATGAACCTCGACAAGTGCATCGGCTGCCACACCTGTTCCGTGACCTGCAAACAAGCATGGACGAACCGCTCGGGCACCGAGTACGTGTGGTTCAACAACGTCGAAACCCGCCCCGGACAAGGATATCCGCGCACGTATGAGGACCAGGAGCGCTGGCGCGGAGGCTGGCGTCTGGACCGCCGCGGGCGGCTGCGTTTGCGTGACGGCGGCCGGCTGGCCAAGCTGGCCCGGATCTTCGCCAACCCCAAACTTCCGTCCATCGACGACTATTACGAGCCGTGGACCTACGACTACGACAACCTGATCTCGGCGCCACTGGGAGACCAGATGCCGGTGGCTCCCCCGCGCAGCTTGATCAGCGGCAAACCGATGAAGGTGTCGTGGTCGGCCAACTGGGATGACGACCTCGCCGGCTCACCCGAAATCGTGCCGGGCGACCCGATCCTGGCGCAGGTGAGCCAAGACGTGAAGCTGCAGCTGGAGCAGACGTTCATGTTCTACCTGCCGCGGATCTGCGAGCACTGCCTCAACCCGTCCTGTGTGGCGTCGTGTCCGTCGGGTGCGATGTACAAGCGCAGCGAGGACGGCATCGTGCTGGTCGATCAGGACCGCTGCCGGGGTTGGCGGATGTGCGTGTCCGGCTGCCCGTACAAGAAGGTGTACTTCAACCACAAGACCGGCAAGGCAGAGAAGTGCACGCTGTGCTACCCGCGCATCGAGGTCGGCCTGCCCACCGTGTGCTCCGAAACGTGCGTAGGTCGGCTGCGGTATCTGGGTCTGGTGCTCTACGACGTCGACCGCGTACTCGAGGCGGCGTCGGTCGAAGACGAGAAGGACCTGTACGAGGCGCAGCGACGGATTCTGCTCGACCCCACCGACCCGCAGGTCATCGCCGGTGCGCGAGCCGAGGGTATCTCTGACGAGTGGATCGAGGCCGCGCAACGCTCACCGGTCTATGCGCTGATCAACACGTATCGGGTTGCGCTGCCGCTGCATCCGGAGTTTCGGACGGTGCCGATGGTCTGGTACATCCCGCCGCTGTCGCCGATTGTCGACGCGGTCAGCCGCGATGGGCACGACGCGGAGGACGTCGGCAACCTCTTCGGCGCGCTTGACGCGCTGCGCATCCCGATGGAATATCTCGCCGGACTGTTCACCGCAGGGGACACCGCGATCGTCGAGGGAGTGCTGCGGCGATTGGCGGCGATGCGCTCCTATATGCGCGACATCAACCTCGGCCGCGAAACCCAACCCCATATTCCGCAGGCGGTCGGAATGACCGAAGAACAGATCTATGAGATGTACAGGTTGCTCGCACTGGCGAAATACGAAGAGCGCTATGTGATTCCGACGGCTTACGTCGCCGAGGGATCCCAACACCTCGAAGAGCCGGGCTGCTCGCTGTCGTTCGACGGAGGGCCGGGGATGTACGAATCCGGCCCGTTCGGCGAGGCCAGCGGCGGGCCGGTGCCGGTGGCGGTGGAGACCTTTCACGCGCTGCAACAGCGCCAGACCCATGAGGGAATGGCCGCGAATGCCGAACGCCCGTCACGGGTGAATCTGCTCAACTGGGACGGCAGGGGAGTGCCGCCGGACATGTTCCCGGGCAGACGTTCGTGAAAAGGCGGAGCCGGCGATTACAGGACCGACTGGTGTGGCAGGCGGCGTCGCTGCTGCTGGCGTACCCCGACGACGGACAGCAGCATCGGCTCGAGATGGTCGATCAACTGCTCGACTACATCGCCGGGACTGCGCGTGGTCTACTCGGTGAAACCGTCGCGGCGCTGCGGGTTCAGGATCCTATTCGGGCGGCGGCGACCTACGTCGATACCTTCGACCTGCGGCGGCGCTCGACGATGTTGCTCACCTACTGGACCGCCGGTGACACCCGCAACCGTGGTGTCCAGATGCTGGCATTCGCCCAGTCCTACCGTTCTGCCGGTGTCGAGCCACCCAAACGGGAAGCGCCTGATCACCTTCCAGTCGTGCTGGAGTTCGCCGCCACCGTCGACCCGGAAGCCGGACAGCGTCTGCTCGCCGCTCACCGAGTCCCGATCGACGTGCTGCGGCAGGCGCTGGTCGATACCGGCTCGCCGTACGCCCCCACCGTCGCCGCGGTGGCTGCGACGCTGCCCGCTCCGACGGAGCATGACGCCGACCGGTTGCTGCGCTGCGGACCGCCGGCCGAAACGGTTGGCCTGCAGCCGTTTCAGCTGACGGTACCGCCGCGACGGGCAGAAGGGGGACTGTGACGATGTCGGGTTGGGAGATCTTCTGGGATGTCGTACCCTACGTGACGCTCGCGGTCGTCGTCGTGGGCACGTGGTGGCGCTATCGCTACGACAAGTTCGGCTGGACCACCCGCTCGTCACAGCTCTACGAGTCGCGGCTGTTGCGGATCGGTAGCCCGCTGTTTCACTTCGGCATGCTCGTCGTCATCGTCGGGCACGTCATCGGCCTGGTGATCCCGCAGTCCTGGACCAAAGCGGTGATGAGCGACCACTTCTACCACCTCCAGGCAGGCCTTCTGGGCGGGATCGCCGGCGTCGCCACCCTGACCGGTATCGCGTTGCTGATCTATCGTCGTCGGACCCGGGGGCCGGTGTTCATGGCGACGACCGCGAACGACAAGGCGATGTACCTGGTGCTGGTTCTGGCCATCATCGCGGGCCTCAGCTGCACTCTCATCGGCGCCACACCGCAAGGCGCCGAGCATGATTACCGTGAAACGGTGTCACCGTGGTTCCGCTCGATCTGGGTGCTGCAGCCCCGCGGCGATCTGATGGTGCAGGCCCCGCTGTATTTCCACATCCATGTGATGATCGCGCTCGTGCTGTTCTGCATCTGGCCGTTCACCCGGTTGGTGCATGTGTTCAGCGCTCCGATTGGCTATCTGTTCCGGCCCTACATCGTTTACCGCAGCCGAGAAGTGTCAACCGGCGAGACACTGGTGGGTTCGCATCCGCCGCGGCGCGGCTGGTGACTCGCCGATTTCAGCCGGTGCCTACCGCATCGAGTTCGCTCGCGTCGGCGCCCCTGAGCCGACGGTGCAGTGACTTGGCGATCCTGCCGGCCTGAACTTTCGCCCGGCCAGCGGCGGGGCCGACGTACATCTCGTCGATTGTGGCCTCCCATACATTGAGCCACCGGGCGAAGTGGCTGGCGCACAACGGATGCCGCTCGTCCAGTTGGCGATGGACCACAAGGGCGTTGCCGCGATAGAGGCCGGCGCGGAACAGGACGGTCTCCCAGAAGTCGCACATCACCGGGATATGCGACTCGAGCCCTTGCGCGCGCAACTCAGTGAACGGCTCGGCGAGGACATCGTCGTGGAACACCCGACCGTAGAAGCGCCGCAAGAGCGCCTCGACGTCGTCGCGGTCGGTCAGGTCGCGGGTAGGGCGATCAGTCATCAGGACCCCTTGGTTTTTACAAGAGCACTTGTATAAACTCTAGTGTATGCCGAGGGCATCGACAGTGAGTGTCAGGTCACAGCCGTCCGGCCGTCGGGAGGATGTGCTGGCGGTGTTGAGGGGTACGGCCAGCGCGATGACCATCGTCGATATCGCGGACCAGCTCGAGGTGCACCCCAACACCGTCCGGTTCCATCTGGAAGCCCTGATCGACGACGGCAGAATTGAGCGCATCGAGCCCGACCGCAAGCGCCAGGGTCGGCCCCCATTGATGTACCGCGCCGTCGCGGGAATGGATCCCGGCGGAACGCGACGTTACCGATTACTTGCCGAAATCCTCACCGTGGCGCTGGCCGATGATCCGCACGCCAGCGCCAAGGCGCTGGATGCCGGCCGTGCGTGGGCTCGGCGGGTGACCCGCCCGGAGCGCTCACAGCCGGGTGTCCGGGCGTCGATCACTCGTCTGATGGATCTACTTGGCGATCTCGGGTTTTCCCCGCAGCGACTGGACGTCGGCGGTGATGTCAAGGTGGGACTGCGTCATTGCCCGTTTCTGGAGTTGGCCGACGAGGCGCGGTCAGTTGTCTGCCCGATCCACCTCGGGCTGATGCAAGGCGCGATGAAAATGTGGAACGCGCCCGCCACCGTCGACCGGCTGGAGCCCTTCGTCGAGCCCGACCTGTGTGTCGCTCACCTCGCCCTGGACCAGGAGGCGTCATGAGCACGGGTTCCGCCGTCGCGACCGCGTTGACGTTCGTATGGCTCGGCATGGTGCTGGCCATCTCGTTTGTCGAGGCACCGCTGAAGTTCCGCGCGCCCGGCGTCACCCTGCAGATCGGACTTGGCATCGGCCGCTTGGTCTTTCGCGCACTCAACAGTGCCGAAGTGCTGATGGCTGCCGCCATCGGCGTCGCACTGGCACTGAGCAGTCCGACTGTCGCTGTCATCGTGGCGCTCGCTGTCGCCGTCGGCGTGCTGATCGTCCAACTGGTAGGGGTGCGACCACGTTTGACGCGACGTTCCGATGCGGTGCTGACCGGTCAGAACGCCCCGCGTTCACATGCCCACTACGTCTACGTGGCACTCGAAGTCGCGAAGATCGTCGCATTGACGGTGGGCGGAATTCTTCTGCTATCCAGTTGAACCGGCAGCTACCTAAACTACTTTCATGCCTGGTGAACCGCTCTCAGCAGAGGAGAGCTGGAATCTGCTGTCGAGTCGGGCGCTTGGCCGCCTGGTCGCCTGCGTGGAGGGATATCCGGAGATCTTCCCCGTCAACTTCGTTGTGCAGCACAGGACGGTGCTTTTCCGTACGGCGGAATTCGCCACCAAACTGTTCACCGTCGTGCAGAACGCCCGGGTGGTGTTCGAAGCCGACGACCACAACATCGCCGACGGGTGGAGCGTGATCGTCAAGGGTGTGGCGCAGGTGCTGAATACGGACGCCGAGGTCCAGGAAGCCGAGCGGGCACAATTGTTGCCTTGGACGGAGGGCCCCAAACCTCGCTTTGTGCGGGTGCACCCCGATGAGATCAGTGGTCGGCGGTTCCGCTTCGGGCCGACAGCGGCCACCGAGTGACCTAGTCGCCGCGTTGGTGCAGGGCTCTGACGGTGTCGATGGTGTCCACTTCGGCCGGGCTCTTGTCGTCGCGGTATCTCAGCACACGCGCGAATCGAAGCGCCATGCCGCCGGGATAGCGCGAGGAGGTCTGCACGCCGTCCAAGGCGATCTCGACGACCTGCTCGGGCCGCACCTTCACGACGTAGCCGTCGGTCGGACCGTCGGCAAGCTCGGTGAAGCGGGCGGTCTGCCAGTCCAGCATCGCGTCGGTCATCCCCTTGAAAGTCTTTCCGAGCATGATGAATTCGCCGGACTCGGGGTCTCTGGCGCCGAGGTGGATGTTGGAGAGTTTGCCGGTGCGCCGGCCCGAGCCCCATTCGACGGCGAGCACCACGAGATCGAGAGTGTGCACAGGCTTGACCTTCAGCCATCCAGCGCCGCGGCGACCCGCTTCATAAGGCGCCGTCAACGACTTCGCCATCACACCTTCGTGGCCAGCGGCCAGCGTCGCGTCGAGGAAACCCGTGGCGGCGTCGACGTCGTCTGTGATCAGTCGGTCGACGCGGTGCACTTTCGGCACGACCTCGTCGAGCGCGGCGACGCGCTCGCTGGTCGGCAGGTCGAGCAGATCGGTGCCGTCGAGATGCAGCAGGTCGAATACGAACATCGACAGCGGCTGGGCACTTCGCGCTGCCGCGATGTCGACCGAACGCCCGAAGCGTGATGCGGTCACCTGAAATCGGTGCGGCCGATTGTCGGGGCGCAGTGCGATGGCCTCGGCATCGGCGATCAAGTCTGTGACCGGCAACGCCAGGGTGGCTTCGACGATTTCGGGCAGCCGCGCCGTGACGTCGTCCAGACTGCGGGTGTAGATCGACACCGCATCGCCGGAGCGGTGGATCTGCACGCGGGCGCCGTCCAGTTTTGCCTCGAAAGCTCCTGTGCCGCCGAGACGTTCGAGGGCATCGGCGACGCCCGTCGCGGTCTGCGCCAACATCGGCCCGACGGGCCTGCCGACCGTGAGGGTGAACTGCTCCAGTGCGGCCTCACCCGCTGTCAGCGCAGCCGCTGCGACCGAAGGCAGCGCGCCGCCCAGCATCGCCGCGCGCCGGACCGCAGCCGCGGGAACGTCGGCGGCCTTGGCGACCGCATCCGCCATGACCCCGATCAGGGCGCCCTGCCGCAACTCGCCACTGAGCAGTCGGCGCAGGAACATCTGCTCGACAGCGGTGGCTGCACCGAACAACTCGGTGACGAGGTCGGCTCGGCGGGCTTGTGACCCCTTGCCCGCAACGGCGCCGATCTCGCTGAGCCGGGCATCGACGTCGAGGACGGTCATCGACGCCTGCGCCGCGGCGGCGGGCAGCGAGCGCAGCGTCGCCCAGCCGACACCGATCTGGCGTTGCGGCAGCTCACCCGACAGCCACGACACGACCACCGCGACCAGTTTGGCGTCGTCCTCTTCGCCGGCCCGGCGCAGCAGATCGGCGATCCTGGCGATCTTCTTCAGCCGCGCCGATGAGGCGCCGACCTCAGCCGACGCGGCGGCGACGTCAAGAAGCTGCACGAGTCCAGCCTGGCATGGACGTCAGACAACAAGCTGCCAAACGCTAGTTGACCTCAAACGACACGGTGTGCCAGCCGGTCGCACCGTCGGGGATCACGCCGGCGTTGTCGCCCGTCTGCACGGCCCCGGTGTTGTCGGTCGCGCGAACCGAGATCGTGTGCGGCCCCGACTTGGTGGCCTGCCACTTGAAGCTCCACAGACGCCACGTGTCGTCGGCGTAGTTGGCGCCGAGGTCGGCCGGCTGCCAGTCGCCCTCGTCGATGCGGACCTCGACGCCGCGCACGCCGCGGTTCTGCGCCCAGGCGACGCCGCCGAACGTCACCGCGCCCTGCGCGACCTCCTGACCGCTGCGTGGGACGTCGATGCGGGACTGCGTCTTGATCGGCCCGCGCGCGGACCAGCCGAGTGGCGTCCAGTACCCCTGGGCACGATCGAACCTGGTCAGCTCGAGGTCGACGACCCACTTGGTGGCCGATACATAGCCGTAGAGGCCGGGCACGACCAGCCGCGCGGGGTAGCCGTGTTCGGTGGGCAGCGGCTGGCCGTTCATGCCGACGGCGAGCAGCGAATCCCGGTCGTCGGTGAGGGCCTCGACGGGGCTGCCCGCGGTGAACCCGTCGATCGACGTCGACAGCACCATGTCCGCATCGGCGTGAATACCGGCCTCCGCCAACAGGTCCCGCACGCGATAGCCGGTCCACGCGGCGTTGCCGATCAGGTCCCCACCCACCGGGTTGGACACACACGTCAGGGTGACCAGTTTCTCGATGACCTCGAACCGCTCCAGATCGTCGAAGCGATACGTGATCTCGCGGTCGACCATGCCGTGGATCTTCAGTTCCCAGTCGGCCCGACTCAGCTGTGGCACCGACAACGCCGTGTCGATCCGGTAGAAGTCCCCGTTGTTCGTGACGAACGACGGCAGCGCGACTCCCTGCGGCTGCACGGTCGGCGGGACGGCGGGTGCGGCCACGTCGATCTTCGGCAGCGCGAAGGCGTTGCGATCGCCGGCAACGGAGGTCGTCAGCCGCGACAGCACGGCGCCACCGACGCCGGTCAGCGCTCCCGCGCCGAGGAACCCGAGCGTGACGAGCGACAGTCGTCGGCCGCGGTCGGGCGCGTCGGTCGCGGGGTCGGGACCCGGCTCGTCGGTGAACCGGCCCGAGGTCAGCAACCGCAGCACGGCGACACCGCAGACGGTGCCGATCACCGTCGGCACGATATCCGCGACGTTCGCGCCTGCGCGCGACAGCACAGCGGCACAGCCTGCGAGCCCAGCGAGCACGATCGCGGCGCTGCCGATGGGGAAGCGGCGCGACTCGTACTGGGCGCTCACCGCCGCGATCGCCGCGATCATCGCGACCACGAGGATCGAAAGGAACAACTTGTCGGCCGTGCCGAACGTCTGAATGGCCCATTCTTTTACCGGACCCGGGGTGAGGTCGATGACCGCCGATCCGACGGCAGTGCGGGCGTCGGCCTCGGGTCCGAAGAACACCGCGAGCAACTGCGTGACGCCGAGCGCGACCGCGGCCGCAGCGACGCCCGCCATCGCTTTGCCACCGCGCGCGGTCATGACGCCAAGCTACCCACGCACCGACCCGAAAGGCTTACCGAAAAGTGACATCAGCTAAGTTGCTTTACAGTCCGGGCACATTTTGGAAAGGGAGCTCAAATGGAGATCGACGGCAAGAAGGCCATCATCGTCGGTGGGGCATCTGGCTTTGGCAAGGCCACGGCCGAATTGCTGGCCAAGCGCGGCGCGAGCGTGGCAGTGCTGGACCGTCCGCAATCGAAGGGCAAGGAAGTCGCTGACGCCATCGGCGGCTCGTTCTTCGAGGTCGACGTCACCGACTTCGACGGCACAGAGAAGGTGCTGCAGCAGGCCATCGATGCGCTGGGCGGACTGCACATCATCGTCACGACCGCCGGTGGTGGCGCCGCGGAGCGCACCGTGAAGAAGGACGGCCCCCACAGCCTGGAGAGCTTCCGCAAGAGCGTTGACCTCAACCTCATCGCCACCTTCAACATCAGCAGGTTGGCCGGCTGGCAGATGAGCAAGCAGGACCTGGTCGATGATGAGCAGGAAGAGCGCGGCGTCATCATCAACACCGCGTCCATCGCCGCGTTCGAAGGTCAGATCGGGCAGGTCGCCTACACCGCGTCGAAGGCCGCGATCGCCGGCATGTGCCTCACCATGGCCCGCGACATGGGCAGCCTGGGCATCCGTGCACTCGCCATCGCGCCGAGCCTGTTCGCCACCGGCCTGACCGAGGGCATCCCCGACGAGTTCGCCAAGGCGCTCACCAAGGATGCGGCGTTCCCGAAGCGGCTCGGCAGGCCGGAGGAGTACGCCAAGCTGGTCGCGGCGATCGTCGAGAACCCGATGCTCAACGGCCAGTGCCTGCGCCTGGACGCGGGCCAGCGGTTCGCCCCCAAGTAACCAACGGCGATTTCGGTGCGCTCAACGCCCGTGAGCGGTCGTAAGCGCACCGAAATCGCATAGGGTGGGGCGCGTGGCGACCGTTGCCGATCACGTCATCGAGGCCCTGCGGATCAGCGGCGTTCACCGCGTCTACGGCCTGCCCGGCGACAGCCTCAACGGTTTCACCGACGCGATCCGGCGCTGTAGCGAAATCAGTTGGCAGCACGTCCGCCACGAAGAGACCGCGGGGTTCGCCGCCGCCGCCGATGCGGCACTCACCGGCGGCCTGGCCGTGTGTGCGGGCAGTTGCGGCCCGGGCAACCTGCACCTGATCAACGGGCTCTTCGACGCACAGCGCAGCCGCGTTCCCGTGCTCGCGATCGCCGCACACATCCCGCGCTCCGAGATCGGCTCGGAGTACTTCCAGGAGACGCACCCGCAGGACCTGTTCCGCGAATGCAGCGTCTACCGCGAACTGGTCAGCACCGCCGAGATGCTGCCACGCATCCTGGAGATGGCGATGCGCGCGGCCGTGGAGGAGAGCGGGGTCGCCGTCGTCGTCGTCCCCGGGGAGATCTTTCTCGAGAAAGCGGATGCTTCCGGGTGGAGCACGCGCCCTGTCGTTGCGACCCGATCGGTGGTCCGACCCGACGATGAATCGCTACAACGGGCCGCGGCGATACTCAACGAGGCCGAAGCCGTCACGATCCTGGGCGGCGCAGGCGTGGCCGGCTCACACGGCGCGCTGATCGATATGGCGGCGACGTTGAACGCGCCGATCGTGCATGCGCTGCGCGGCAAGGAGTTCATCGAATACGACAATCCGTACGACGTCGGCATGACAGGACTGCTCGGCTTCGCGTCGGGATACAAGGCGATCAAGGAATCCGACGCCTTGCTGATGCTGGGCACCGACTTCCCGTACCAGCAGTTCTATCCCGACAACGCCAAGGTCATCCAGGTCGACATCCGCGGGCGCAACCTCGGTCGTCGTACACCGATCGATATCGGTTTGGTCGGCACCGTCAAAGACACCCTGGCCGCGCTGACGCCGCTGGTGCGGCAGAAGACCCAGCGCGAGCACCTCGATCGGGCGCTGCGCCACTACGCCAAGACCCGCAAACGGCTGGACGAGCTTGCGGTCAACGACCGTGACCGCACGCCGATCCGTCCCGAATACGTTGCCGGGCTTGCCAATCAGCTGGCGACCGATGATGCGGTGTTCACGGTCGACGTCGGCTCGCCGACGGTGTGGGCGGCGCGCTACGTCGCGATGAACGGCCGACGACGGCTCGTCGGCTCGTTCAACCACGGCACCATGGCGTGCGCACTGCCGTTGGCCATCGGAGCGCAAACCGCCTACCCCGGTCGCCAGGTGATCGCGCTGGCCGGTGACGGCGGGCTGACGATGATGTTCGGTGAACTGGTGACGCTGATCCAGAACCGGCTGCCGGTCAAGGTGATCGTGTTCAACAACTCCTCGTTGAATTTCGTCGAACTGGAGATGAAGGCCGCGGGCATCGTCAACTTCGGTACCGATCTGGTGAACCCCGACTTTGCCGCCGTTGCACAGGCGATGGGTATTTTCGGCCGGCGCGTCGAGCAGCCGTCGGATCTGGAGCAAGCACTGACCGACGCGTTCACACACGACGGGCCCGCAGTCATCGATGTGGTGACCGCCCGGCAGGAGCTCTCGATTCCGCCCGCGATCACGGTTGAGCAGGCGAAAGGCTTCTCTCTGTACGCGATCCGCACCATCCTCGCCGGGCGCGCCGATGAGCTGCTGGACCTGGTGACGACGAACGTCGCGCGTCGCATTCTGGACTGAGCCGGCGGCGCACTGCGGATTGCCGTCCGAATTTTGATCTTGGCCGCTAATGTTTGCCCATGCGCACAAGGGTGGCCGCGGTGGCGGCTGTTGTCCTCCTGGTTTCGGGTTGCGGCGGCGGACTCAAATCGGAGGTCTCATCGCAGGCCCCGACGAAGGGCGGCCCGCCGGATACGAGCGACGTCAAGATCGAGGGCGACGCGTCGGCGCCGGTGAACAAGATTGCGATCCAGACCATCGCCGACCTCGAGAAGTTCTGGGGTGAACAGTTCCCCAAGCTCTACGGCAAGGACTTCGAGCAGATCAAGGGCGGTTACTACGCCGTCACCGCGGACAGCCCTGCGCCGCCGTGCACAACGGATCCCGCGGAGGTCCAGGGCAACGCGTTCTACTGCTCGACCGAGGACGTCGTGGCATGGGACGCGCAGGGGCTGCTACCCGAATTGCAGGACAAGTACGGCGAATTCGTCATCTCCGTGGTGATGGCCCATGAATGGGGCCACGCGGTCCAGGCCCGGTCGAACTTCACTGCCCGCACCGTCACCAGTGAACTGCAGGCCGACTGCTTCGCGGGTGCTTGGTCGCGACATGCAAAGGACGACAAGGTGTTCGACGTCAACGCCGCCGAGCTGGACACCGCCCTCGCCGGTGTCCTCGACCTGCGCGACAGCCCGGGCACGCCGAAGGTCGACCCGAACGCGCACGGCAGCGGATTCGACCGCGTCAGCGCCTTTCAGGACGGTTTCGACAACGGGCTGGACAAATGCAAGGACTATCGCGACGACGAGCCGATGGTGCTCGCACTGCCGTTCAACGATGCGGAGGACGAGTCGCGCGGAGGAGACTCACCCTACGATTCGATCGTCAACGGCGTGCCGTACGACATCGAGGACTACTTCACCCAGCTCTATCCGGAGATCGCCAACGGCAAGCCGTGGACTCCGCTGCGCTCGATCGAGCCGTTCGACCCCGCCAAGCCGCCGAAATGTGGCGACCAGTCGGCAGACGGATACTCGCTGTTCTATTGCATCCCAGATGATTACGTCGGCTGGGACAACGTCGTGGCGATGCCCGAGGTGTACAAGCAGGGCGGTGACTACGCGGTCGTCACGCTGCTGGCCACCCAGTGGGGACTCGCGGCTCTGACGAGGCTGGGCGACGAGTCCGACGAGAAGACGTCGACGCTGCGTGGCGACTGCTTGGCGGGCGGCTACACCGCAAGCGTGATCCTGTACAACCGGCCCGAGACCAGCACCTACCGCATCTCGCCGGGAGACCTCGACGAAGGCATCAAGGCGCTGCTGGTGTTCCGCGGCGACGGTGACGTCGAACGGCAGGGCGCGGGTTGGGCCAGGGTCGAGGCGTTCCGCAAAGGCGTGATCGACGGTGCCGAATCCTGCTTGAACTACCAGGCATAGCCTGTCGGCATGCCCGATGATGCGCAGCAACTGCCCACACTGAGCGACGACGACCGGGCGGCGGTGCAGCGCTGGGCGCAACAGCAGGGGCTGGGCTCAGCGGTGACGGATGTACAGCCGCTGACCGGCGGTACGCAGAACATCGTGGTGCGCCTGCAGATCGACGGACGCCCGATGGTGCTGCGTCGTCCGCCCCTGCATCCGCGACCGACGAGCGACAAGACGATGCAGCGTGAGATCGCGGCGCTGCGCACGCTTGCCGGTACCGACGTCCCCCATCCCGGCTTCATCGCCGGATGCGAGGACCTCGACGTGCTCGGGGTGGTCTTCTACCTTATGGAGGAGATCGACGGCTTCAATCCCGGCAGCGAGGTGGCCGAAGCGTACGTCCGCGACCAATCCTTTCGCCACGACGTCGGCATGTCCTACGCCGCGAGCCTGGCGCGGCTGGGCAATGCCGCCTGGCAGGACAAGCCGCTCGCCGAGCTGAAACGGCCGGGGTCCTTCGTGGAGCGTCAGGTCCCGCAGTTTCTCCGGCTGCTGGAAAGCTACCGGCACGAGCGCTACGAGCCCGAATCGCTTGCGGTCACCGAGCTCGCCGACTGGCTGCAGGCCAACCTGCCCCCGGACAGCGAGCCGGGAATCATGCACGGCGACCCGCACCTCAGCAACGTCCTGCTCCGGCGCGACAAGCCGGAGTTGGCGGCGTTCGTCGACTGGGAGATGTGCACGGTCGGGGACCCGCTGCTGGACCTGGGCTGGATGCTGATCACCTGGCCGCTGGACACCAGCACGATCACCGCGGGCGGCGCCCTTGGCGCGCTCGGGGGACTGGCCACCAGGCGGGAACTACTCGAGGCCTACTGGGACGCCGGCGGACGCGAGACGCCGCGACTGGACTGGTACATGGCGATGGCCTGCTTCAAGCTCGGGGTCGTCATCGAGGGAACCTGGTCGCGCTACCTGATGGGCAAGGCGAGCCGAGACGCGGGAGAGGCGCTGCACGCCAACGCCCAGAACCTGATCAACATCGGTACCCGGGTTGTCAAGGGCGACAACCCCTTCGACCTGAACTAGTAGGCGTCGACGCCGAGCTTGACGGCCAATGCCAGGCCTGCGGCGCCGATCGCCAGCCGCATCGGTGTGGCCGGTGCGTGCCGTACGACGATCGGACCCAACCGCGAACCGACCAGACAGCCGAGCCCCAGCGGGATCACGGCCGACCACTGCACCGGTGCGACGACGACGAATATGACGGCGGCGACGACGTTGGCCATCGCGAGGATGACGTTCTTGCCCGCATTCGCGTGGGCCAGCGACGCTCCGCCCGCGCGCAGCAACAGCGCGAGCAGCAGCACACCCGCTGCCGCACCGAAATAGCCGCCGTAGATACAGATTACGAAGATCGCGCCGGACTCCAGGATCACGGTTGCCGTATACCGCCGGTGGCTCGCGACCGTCGCGTCCGTGCGGGGCCGCGGTGGGACGAGGATGGCGACCGACGCGAAAGCCAGAAGAACCGGAACCACTTTCTCGAAACCCTCGGCGGGCAACGACAACAGCAGCACGGCTCCTATCAGTCCGCCCAACGCCGCCACCGGGATGATGCGTTTGAGCCACCGCCCCTGACCCTCGAGTTCGGGGCGCGAACCCCATATCGATCCGACTCCGTTGAACACCACGGCGACCGTGTTGGTCACATTGGCCGTGACCGGCGGAAGACCGACGAGCAGCAGGGCGGGGTACGTCGCCACCGAGGCCAATCCGGCGATGCTGCCGGTGAGGCCGCCCAGCACGCCCGCCGCGGCGAGAAAGGCCGCATCCCACCACGTCATCGCGCGCACACGTTACTTCCCGGCGAGTACGACCGTGCCTTTGGTGCGCTGAAACCCGGCGCCGAAATCGATTGCGCGGCGCGCTCGCGAGCGTCTAACATCGCGGACGTGCCGAGGCGACTCGTAGTAGCAACCCGCAGCGGGGTCTGATCCTGACCGACCCCTCGCTGTGGGTCGTCGCTACTTCGTCGGTCACTTCATCTCAAGAACTGAGAAGACCGGCACATGACATTCGAACCCGCAACCAGTGCAGCGCCCATACCGGGTGCATCAGCGTTCGCGAGCCACATCGACGGACCGATGCCGCGGGGTCTGCGCGAGGAGGCCGATGCAATGTCTTTCGACTCGTTCCTCGATCACTACGGCCCCACGACAGGGCCCCTGCGGCTGGGCCAGTGGGCTTGCACCGACGAGCGTCCCGCGACCCGGTTGGGCCCGCAGGTGCGCAACTATCAAGCCACACTGGCCTTCGGCGACCGCATCAGCACGTCGTCGGCCACCGCGTGCGGACCCGTCGCCGCGCTGACGGAGATGCTGTACGAGCGGGGGATCGCGGTCGAGATGACGGCGTTCCACCAGGTCCCCGCCGGCGAGAACACCGCGACGTTCATCTACGGCTCCGACGGAGGGCGCTCGACGTGGGCGATGGGCCTCGCCGACGACCCGACGCAGTCGGCATTGCGTGCGATGATCGCATGCGCCAACCGGCTACTGGTGGCTTGACCTCGCCGAAATAGCATTACGGGCTGCAGTTCCGAGCATTCAACGACCCGGAACGCTACTTCGCACGTGCCTGAGTTCGCGAAATACGGCTCAGCGGCCGAGCCCGCGGAGGACCCAAGCGCCGAGGACGACTGCGAGTACCGGGACCGTGACCGGTGCACCGGCGCTGGAACGTTGAAAGTCTCCGCGGGACAGCGCGATTGCACCCGCCGCGCCGTCACCCACATCGCACGCCAGACCGGCGGTGATGAACGCCCGTCGCAAGGGACCGGACGACTGCAGCGTGCCGATGCCGATGACGACGTCGCGAACGCCGAACAACCGCCACGCGTAGTGCGACTGGCCGTCATCGGCCGCCATACCGAACACTCGCGCGGTCAGACGCGGACTGATCCAGGTCAGGACCCCGGCCCCGATGCGTCCAATACCCAATGCGGCGATGGTGCCGTCGACCAAACGATTGTCGGCCATGGTCAGTGCAGCGGACGCAGGACGATGTGCATACCGTCCTTGGGCACCGGCATGCCGCCGTAGTCCCATTCGGTGGTGTAGCCCTTGTGCGGCAGTTCGAGCCGGTACTTACGCAGCAGCCGGTGCAGGATCGTCTTCACCTCGAACTGGCCGAACGTCATGCCGATGCACTTGTGTGCTCCGCCGCCGAACGGGCTGAACGCGTAGCGGTGCGACTTGTGCTCGTTACGCGGCTCGGTGAAGCGCAGCGGGTCGAACTTCATCGGTTCGGGATAGAACTCCTCGAGCCGGTGGTTCATCCCCGGGTAGGCGATGACGTTGGTGCCCTTGGGCAGGTAGTAACCCAGCAGTTCGGTGTCGCGCACAGTCTGGCGCATCGCCCACTGCACCGGGGTCACCAGCCGGATGGACTCGTTCATCACCAGATCGAGCGATTCCAGCTTCTCCAACGAGTCGATGTCGAGCGGGCCGTCTCCGAGACGATCGGACTCGTCACGGCAACGGTCTTGCCACTCAGGGTGTTTCGCCAGGTGGTAGATCATCGTGGTGGCCGTCGACGTCGATGTGTCGTGCGCGGCCATCATCAGGAAGATCATGTGGTTGACGATGTCGTCGTCGGAGAACTTGTTACCGTCCTCGTCCTCGGTCTGACACAGCACCGTCAGCAGATCGGAGCCGTCCTTGCCGCGACGTTCGCGGACGCGCTCCTGGAAGTACTCCTCGAGCAGCTTGCGCGCCTGCATCCCGCGCCACCACGTGAACGGCGGCACCGGCGTGCGGATGATAGCGTTGCCCGCGCGCGTGGTGGTGGTGAACGCGTTGTTGACCTTGGTGACGAGTTCGTGGTCGGTACCCGGCTCGTGACCCATGAACACCATCGAGGCGATGTCGAGGGTCAACTCCTTCATCGCCGGATACATCAGGAAGCGCGAGTCGTTGGTCACCCAGTCGTTCGCGATGACCTGCGAGACCACCTTGTCGACCTGTTCCTGGTAACCGACCAGTCGGGTCCGGACGAACGCCTCCTGCATGATCCGCCGGTGGAACATGTGCTCTTCGAAATCGAGGAGCATCAGGCCGCGGTGGAAGAACGGGCCGATCACCGGAACCCAGCCCTGCTGGTTGAAGTCCTTGTTGCGGTTGGAGTAGATCGCCTGCGCGGCGTCGGGACCCAGTGCCGTGACGGCGGGCAGGACGGGGGAGTCGGCGTAGTACAACGGGCCGTACTTGCGGTAGATGTGCAGCAGATACTCCGGACCGCCGCGGAACATCTCGATCATGTGGCCGAGGATCGGCAGCCCCGCGTCGCCGGCGACCGCCTTGAGGTCGCTGCCTGCCGGCGGCTCCGTCATCTTCTTCTGCGGGAAGTCCGTCTTGAGCAGCCGCTTCTCGACCATGCCCAGGCCAGGGAAGTTGGTGATCGACGGGGTGAACCGCCGCTTCGCCTGATCGAGCAGGTAGTCCGTGGTGCTGATGGTCGGCATCTGCGCTCCCTCATGCCAAGATGACTGTGGCCGTTGTCACTCGTATTCTCATCCTGGATGGCAGACTTGACGCATGTCAAGTTTGGATACGACGTGTCGTGGTGCGAAGGTCTAGACCCATGACCGCCGAGTCCGCACCGACCGAGGTCCGCCGCAGCAGGGGAGATCGACAGCGCGACGCGATCGTCACCGCGGTTCGCGAACTGCTCCAGGAGCGGTCGTTCGCCGATTTGTCCGTTAGCACCATCAGCGAACGCGCCGGTGTGGCCAGGTCGGGTTTCTACTTCTACTTCGACTCCAAGTACGCGGTGCTGGCTGCGATCCTCGCCGACGCGGGTGAGCTGCTGGACAGCCTCACCCACCACTTCGCGCCTCGCGAGCCGGGCGAGACGCCCGCCGTGTTCGCCAAGAACATGGTCGGCAGTGCGGCGGCCGTGTACGCCAACGACGATCCGGTGCTGAATGCGTGTGCGGTGGCGCGGAACACCGACGCGCAGATCCGCGAGATGATGGACGACTTCTACGACGGGATCATCGACAAGCTGATCGCGCTGCTCGAGCAAGATTCCGAACTGCGGCCGATCTCCGACGACCTGCCTGCGCTGGTGCGGACGATGGCGGCAGTCACCACCATGACGTTGACGCATGACAGCACCTTCGTCGGCCGCGGACAGGATTACGCACGTGCCGTCGACGTCGTCGAGAAGTTGTGGTTGAACTCGATGTGGGGCGGACCGGACCGCAACGCCGAGTAGGTAGTGTCGGCGCCATGGTGGCTAGCGAGTCTCGGGAGAGCGATTTCGCCGGCAAGCGTTGTCTGTTGACCGGCGCCGCCAGCGGCATCGGCCGCGCTACAGCATTGAAGCTGGCGTCGGCGGGCGCCGAACTCTTTCTCACCGACCGCGACGCCGAAGGTCTGGCGAAGACCGTCGCCGACGCCCGCGCGCTCGGCGGAGTAGTCCATGCGTACCGCGCTTTCGATATCTCCGACTTCGACGCCGTCGACATGTTCGCCGCCGATGTTCACGCCGAACATCCTGCGATGGATGTGGTCATGAACATCGCGGGTGTTTCCGCCTGGGGCACAGTCTCGACTCTCACGCACGAGCATTGGAAGTCGATGGTCGACATCAACCTGATGGGACCGATCCACGTCATCGAGTCGTTCGTCCCGCCGATGGTCGCCGCGGGAAAGGGCGGGCATCTGGTCAACGTCTCCTCGGCCGCCGGCCTGGTCGCGCTGCCGTGGCACGCCGCCTACAGCGCGAGCAAGTATGGGTTGCGGGGTCTGTCGGAAGTGCTGCGGTTCGACCTGGCACGGCACCGGATCGGGGTGTCGGTCGTGGTGCCGGGAGCGGTGAAGACGCCTCTGGTGCAATCGGTGCACATCGCAGGCGTGGATCGTGAGCATCCGCACGTGAAAAAGTGGACCGACCGGTTCGGGGGCCACGCCGTGTCACCCGAACACGTCGCGGACCGGATCCTGCGCGGGGTGCGTCGCAACCGGTTTCTCATCTACACCTCGCACGACATCCGAGCGTTGTATCTGTTCAAGCGGACCGCATGGTGGCCCTACAGCGTGGCGATGCGCCAGGTGAACGTGCTGTTCACGCGTGCGTTGCGACCGCCGTCCTCGAACCGGAACTAGTAGCCGCCGTCGGGCGGTGCGAGCTCCAGTCGCACACCGAGCAGTCGTATCGGTCGATTGAGTTCGAACTGGCCGAGCAGTTCGAGCGCGGTTTTGGTGATGAGTTCGGCGTCTGTGCTTGCCGATGGCAGCTTGCGGATCTTGGTGCGGGTGAAGAATGTTTTGGTGCGGACGGTCACCGCGACCCGCGTGACGATGCGGCGTTGGCCGACGATCTCTGAAAGCGTCACTTTCGCGAGTTCGACGACGGCTGAGTCGATTTCAGCGCGGTCGGTGAGATCGCGAGGGAACGTGATCACGTGACTGCGGGAGCGCGGTACCCACGGCGAAGCGCTGACGTCGGTGTCGCCGCCGCCCTTGGCGAGCAGAAGAATCCACAGTCCGGTGGTCGGACCGAAGGCGGATGTCAGCAGTTGCGCGTCGGTGGCGGCGAGGTCGGCGACGGTGGTGATGCCCATGCCCGCAAGCTTTTTCGTGGTCTTGGGACCGACGCCCCACAGCGCGTCGACACCACGGTCACCCATCACCGCCATCCAGTTGTCCTCGGTGAGGGCGTAGGTCCCCGCCGGCTTGCCGAAACCGGTGGCCACTTTGGCTCGCTGTTTGTTGTCGCTGATGCCGACCGAACACGACAATCCCGTGCCCGCAGCTATCACCTCGCGTACCTGTTCCGCGAGTTCGAACGGGTCCTCGACGTCGGCGCCCAGGTAGGCCTCGTCCCAGCCCCACACCTCGACCGGATGGCCGAAGTCGCGCAGCAGGCCCATCACCTCTTCGGAGGCTTCGTCGTAGGCGTCGGTGTCCAGTGGCAGAAACGTCGCGTCCGGACATTTGCGCGCAGCGGTGCGCAGCGGCATCCCGGCGCGGACACCGAACTCGCGCGCCGGATACGACGCGCAGGTGACCACCTTCCGGGGTTCGTTCGGATCGCCGTTGCCGCCGACGATGATGGGCAGCCCGGCGAGGTCGGGGTTGCGCCGCACCTCGACGGCGGCCTGGAACTGGTCCAGGTCGACGTGCAGGACCCAGCGAGGACTCATCGCGTCATGTGCCGCAGAGCTTGCGCGCCACGGTCTCCCACGCGTCGCCCAGACTTTTCAACGTCTGCCCACGTTCGGTGAGTTGGTGGTGCACGTAGTCGGCATCCAGCAATGCCAGCAGTGCGGCGGCCTGTGCGTCCAGGTCGCCCGTGGTGGACGCGTCTTCCAGTAGCACCGTGACGTGGCGATGGTGCAGATTGGCCGGGGCGTTGAAGCGCATCTGGGGGTCACGGTTGGCATCCGACAACAGCGCCTGATGGGCGGTGACGAACTTAAGCCGGGCGCGGCCGTATGCGATCAGTCGTTCCAGCGGGGGTGCGCCCGGCCCCAGTGGCGGGGGGCCGAAGAGGAATGCCTGCTGCTGTACCTTCTCGTCCTCGTCCAGCAGGACGATCATGAGTCCCGCGCGGCTGCCGAAGCGGCGGAACAGAGTGCCCTTGCCCACGCCCGCCGCGGCGGCGATGTCGTCGGTGGTGACGGCGTCAGCGCCGCGTTCGGTGATCAACCGGCGCGCTGCCTCGAGCAGTAACGTGCGGTTGCGAGCGGCGTCGCCCCGCTCTTGCGGCGCGTCGTCCGAGATCGGCAGCGCGTGAGGAGGCACGTCACCACTTTAATTCACCGGGATGAAATCGGACCACAGTCCGGTTCAACCATGTGAGGATTTACCGTGGAGACCGAAAGGGAACGTGAACATGCCGGACATCAAGGTGTTGGTTCTGATTGGCAGCCTGCGTAAGGCGTCGATCAACCGTCAGCTCGCCGAGCTCGCTGCCGAAACGGCACCCGACGGCGTGCGTCTGGAGGTCTTCGATCGGCTGGGGGAGCTGCCGTTCTACAACGAGGACATCGACAACGATGACGTTGCCGAGCCGGTACTGGCGCTACGGCAGGCCGCCGCCGGAGCCGACGCGGCCCTGGTCGTCACACCCGAATACAACGGCAGCATTCCGGGCGTGTTGAAGAACGCGATCGACTGGCTGTCGCGGCCGTTCGGCAACGGTGCCCTGAAAGACAAGCCGGTCGCGGTGGTCGGCGCGGCGCACGGGAGATTCGGCGGTGTGTGGGCGCATGACGAGACGCGCAAGTCGTTCGGGATCGCCGGCCCGCGCGTTGTCGAGGATCTGAAGTTGTCCGTGCAGACGACGGCCTTCGACGGTGAGCATCCGCGCGAGAACTCCGAGGTCGCCGGGCAGCTGCGCGACATCGTGGGCAAGCTGGCCGCGGAAGTGGGCTAGTTGCATATAGCCGGGCACGGCAGCAGGGCCGCCGGGCGGGTGTCGTTACCCGTCTGGCGGTTTGCTGATATGTCACTGTGACAATTGGCGCCGAGTGACCTGTCGGTGGCCGGTGGTAACCCTACGCGGTAACCGCGACACACCGTAGATGTGACGTGCGACACGCCGGAGGAGGCGGCCGCCAAATGCTTACGACCAGGGAATTCCAAAAATGTCATTCAGAACATCTGGTATTCGTTCGCAATGTCGGACACTAGGTGTAGTGTTTCGAGCACCGACAGACCCCCACAGTTTCAAAGCTTCCACGGGTCGGCCGGAGTCCAGAAATCCACCGGTGTCGGCTCTTCGGCTCCGCAGACGACGGCCTCCGGACGTCAGGAATTTTGAGGATCGCCGGGCCGCTGAACCACAGCGAATGCAGTACACGACCAGTTGCCAGTTAGACCGCAGAGGAGCCGTACCGAAGATGACCGTCACCGTGTACACCAAGCCCGCTTGCGTGCAGTGCAACGCCACTTACAAGGCGCTGGACAAGCAAGGTATCGCCTACACGAGCGTGGACATCAGCCTCGACACCGAGGCCCGTGACTACGTGATGGCGCTGGGCTATTTGCAGGCCCCCGTCGTCGTCGCGGGCAACGACCACTGGTCGGGTTTCCGGCCGGACCGCATCAAGTCGCTGAGCACGGTCGCAGCCACCGCATAGGGGTATTCACCACACGACAAGGAAGGAGTAGACGCTGATGTCAGGGTGCAATCTCGTCTATTTCTCCAGCGTGTCGGAGAACACCCACCGCTTCGTCGAGAAGCTGGGCGTGCCCGCCATCCGGATTCCACTGCACGGTCGCATCGAGGTCGATGAGCCCTACGTGCTGGTGCTGCCCACCTACGGCGGTGGGCGGGCCACCCCGGACATCAACAGTGGGGGCTATGTCCCCAAACAGGTCATCGCGTTCTTGAACAATGAGCACAACCGGTCGTTGATCCGCGGCGTCATCGCCGCGGGCAACAACAACTTCGGTGAGGAATTCGCCTACGCCGGCAACGTGATATCCGCCAAGTGCCACGTGCCGTACCTCTACCGCTTCGAATTGATGGGGACCCCGGACGACGTCGACGCCGTCCGCGTGGGATTGCAAGAATTTTGGAAGGAACAGACGTGTCACCAACCGTCACAGCTGCAGAGCCTGTAACCGTCCCTTCGGCCGCGCCGGCCGAGACGGATTACCACGCGCTCAACGCGATGCTCAATCTGTACGACGCGGACGGCAAGATTCAGTTCGACAAGGATCGCGAGGCTGCGCACCAGTACTTCCTGGAGCACGTCAACCAGAACACGGTGTTCTTCCACGATCAGGACGAGAAGCTCGACTACCTGATCAAGGAGAACTACTACGAGCGCGAGGTGCTCGACCAGTACTCACGCAACTTCGTCAAGACACTCATCAGTCGGGCGTATGCGAAAAAGTTCCGATTCCCCACGTTCGTCGGCGCGTTCAAGTACTACACCAGCTACACGCTGAAAACCTTTGACGGCAAGCGTTACCTGGAGCGCTTCGAAGACCGCGTGGTCATGGTGTCGCTGACGCTGGCCGCCGGTGACACCGCACTGGCCGAGAAACTCGTCGACGAGATCATCGACGGCCGGTTCCAGCCGGCGACCCCGACGTTCCTGAACTCGGGTAAGAAGCAGCGCGGCGAGCCGGTGAGCTGCTTCCTGCTGCGCATCGAGGACAACATGGAGTCCATCGGGCGTTCCATCAACTCGGCGCTGCAGCTGTCCAAGCGCGGCGGCGGGGTTGCGTTGCTGCTGACCAACATTCGTGAGCACGGCGCGCCCATCAAGAACATCGAGAACCAGAGTTCCGGCGTCATCCCGATCATGAAGCTGTTGGAGGACTCGTTCTCCTACGCCAACCAGCTGGGCGCGAGGCAGGGTGCCGGCGCGGTGTACCTGCACGCCCACCACCCCGACATCTACCGCTTCCTCGACACCAAGCGCGAGAACGCCGACGAGAAGATCCGCATCAAGACGCTGTCTCTCGGTGTGGTGATTCCCGACATCACGTTCGAGCTGGCGAAGAAGAACGAGGACATGTATCTGTTCTCGCCGTACGACGTCGAACGTGTCTACGGCCTGCCCTTCGCCGACATCTCGGTCACCGAGAAGTACTACGAGATGGTCGACGACGCGCGGATCCGCAAGACGAAGATCAAGGCGCGCGAGTTCTTCCAGACGTTGGCCGAGCTGCAGTTCGAGTCCGGCTACCCGTACATCATGTACGAGGACACGGTGAACCGTGCCAACCCGATCGACGGCAAGATCACCCACAGCAACCTGTGCTCGGAGATCCTGCAGGTGTCCACACCGTCGGTGTTCAACGAGGACCTCACCTATTCGCAGGTGGGCAAGGACATCTCGTGCAACCTCGGCTCGTTGAACATCGCCAAGACCATGGACTCGCCGGACTTCGCACAGACCATCGAGGTGTCGATCCGGGCGTTGACCGCGGTGTCCGATCAGACGCACATCTGGTCGGTGCCGTCGATCGAGCAGGGCAACAACGACTCCCACGCGATCGGCCTAGGCCAGATGAACCTGCACGGATATCTGGCCCGGGAGCGGATCCACTACGGCTCCGAAGAAGGTGTGGACTTCACCAACATCTACTTCTATACGGTGCTCTACCACGCGCTGCGGGCATCGAACCGCATCGCTATCGAACGTGGCACGCACTTCAAGGGATTCGAGAAGTCGAAGTACGCGTCGGGCGAGTTCTTCGACAAGTACACCGAGCAGGTGTGGGAACCCAAGACCGACCGGGTGAAAGAGCTGTTCGAGAAGGCAGGCATTCGGATTCCGACGCAAGAGGACTGGACGCGTCTGAAGGAGTCGGTGCAGAAAGACGGCATCTACAACCAGAACCTGCAGGCGGTTCCGCCGACGGGGTCGATCAGCTACATCAACAACTCGACGAGCTCGATCCACCCGGTGGCGAGCCGGATCGAGATCCGCAAGGAAGGCAAGATCGGCCGCGTCTACTATCCGGCGCCCTATCTGACGAACGACAACCTCGAGTACTACCAGGACGCCTACGAGATCGGCTACGAGAAGATCATCGACACCTATGCGGCGGCGACGCAGCATGTCGACCAGGGACTCAGCCTGACGTTGTTCTTCAAGGACACCGCCACTACCCGCGATGTCAACAAGGCGCAGATCTACGCCTGGCGCAAGGGAATCAAGACGCTCTATTACATCCGCCTGCGCCAGATGGCACTCGAAGGGACCGAGGTGGAAAATTGCGTCAGCTGCATGTTGTGACGACTGGTCGCTGACGGCAGTTTTCGTGGAAGCGGTACTTCCGACCGGAGGATTTATCTACGGGGTTAGACTCCGGTCGGAAGACACTTATCGCTACGTGGGTCTGACAACTAAAACCGTCGGAATTCGCTTACGCCAGCACGTCAACATAGCCCGGTCCGGAAGAAAGACACCGTTTTACAACTGGCTTCGAGTGCATGCCGGCGATGACATCGTTGCCGATGAACTTGATCGGGCAGAAGGGCTCGAAGAACTCGGGCAGCCGGAAATCTTCTGGATCGCGTCGCTTCGGCGAGCGGGGCATCCGTTGCTGAACTTGTCTGAGGGCGGTCTCGGCCCAATGGGCATTGAGTGGACGGCAGAAATGCGGGAAGCCGCCAGGATTCGGTCGACGGGTCGAAAGGGAGTAAGTAGGTTCGCCGCGGACAACCCCTTCTACGGTCGAACCCACGGCGCAGAGCTCCGTGCGAAATGGTCGGAACTCCGCAAGGGACAGAACGTAGGGCCCGAGAACCCTAACTACGGAAAATTTGGAGTCAGCCACCCGAGCTTCGGCCATGTCGTGTCGGAACAAACCCGCGCGAAGTTGTCCGAACAAAAACGAGGTGCCGCCAATCCGAATTATGGACGTCGGGCGAGCGAGGAGACTCGCGCGAAGATGTCGGCAACCCGTAAGGGACGGCCAATGCCGTCCAGTAGGCGAAATGCGCATACTCGGCATCACACGAACCGAGGCGTCAAGAAAGAGACGTGTCAATACTGCATTGAGGACTCGGATTGAGCCCGATTCGAGCGTTCCTCAAACCATCGACTGGGGCCTAGTGCAGGCATAGGCTCGATCCATGGCTGATCAGAAGCAGAACTATGACCCGAAGAGGGGCGGCAAGTTCGAGCCGACCACCAAGGCTCAGCCTGCCCCCACCGCAAAACCGGGCGACAACAAGAACAAGAACAAGTAGCGAGTTGCGGCCTTGAGGCCGCGCTCGGTCAGGCGCGCGGATCACCCCACACCGCGTAGCCGAGTTCTCCTGCGCCGTCATCGACGGCCGAACAGCTTCCAATCAAGGTAAGCCTTGCCTTAGCCGCGTTGCGGATCTACATTGGCCGGAAAGTTTTCCTCCAAATGAGAGACCGGTTGATGTTCAAGCAGATGGCTGTCGCAGCGGGAATGGTCGTCGCGGTCGCGGCATCCGCGATCAGCGGCGCGCCGGCCGCGCATGCTGCGCCGGACTTCGACGAGAACTTCGCGATCACCTCGGATGTTCCGACACTTTCGGATCTCGACGCCCAGATCCGGCTGCTCGTAGGCACCCCGGCGCCCGATTGGGTCAAGGCCGCGCAGCTGGAAGGCGGCAACCGCGCAGTGATCGCACCGAAAATGGTCTACCGGATCGGCTTCTTCCGTCCGCCCCGCGGTTCGAGTCTGGTCACCGGGCCCGAGACGCACGAGCCCGACCGCCACACCGCCGTCATCAACGCCAGCAGACAGGGTGCGCCCACCATCCAGATCAATGCCGAGTGGCGGCGTATCGACGGACGGTGGAAAGTGGCGAGCAAGTCACTGTGCAACGGCATCAAAACGCTGGGCCTGCCGATCCCGTGCAACTTCGGATGACCGCACCGTGATCGAAACCGTCAATCTGACAAGGTCTTTCGATGGCCGCCGCGCAGTCGACGGGGTGACCGCAGAGTTCCCCGCGGGATCGGTGACCGCACTACTCGGCCTCAACGGTGCCGGCAAGACCACGCTGTTACGTCTGATCGCGGGGCTCGACCGGCCGGACGGCGGCACCGTCGCCGTGTGCGGCCAACACCGACTCGGTGACCCGCGGCTGCTCGGCGTCCATCTCGGACCCGACGCGATGAATCCTGGACACACCGTGCACCGGCACCTGTCATGGTTGGCGGCGCTCGGCGGCATCGGTCCGGCGCGTATCGAGGCGGCCCTCGACGAGACCGGACTGCGCGAGCGGCGCTCCGTGCGCATCGGTCGGCTGTCGCTGGGCGCGCGGCAGCGCCTCGCCATCGCCGGGGCGCTCTTGGGGGAGCCGTGCGCGCTGCTCTTCGACGAGCCTCTCAACGGCCTCGATGTGCCTGGCATCGTGTGGTTCCGGTCGCTCTTGCGACAGTTGGCGGCCGCGGGCGCCACGGTGGTCATCGCCACCCACCTGCTCGGCGAGGTGACATTGACCGCCGATCGGATCGCGCTGCTCGTCGATGGGCGATTGGAGACTCTCGGCGCACTGGAGCAGCTGACCCCGGCGGGCGAGGACACCCGCGAATGGTTGGAGACCACCCTGTTGGAACGCGTATGAGCACCGCAGCCGCGCTGGCCGCGCGCAGCCTGCGTGCTGAACACATCCGCACCGGCGGGCGTAGCCGGCTGTGGACTGTCGTCGTGCCCGCCGCCGTCGGGGTTCCGTTGGTCATCACGTTTGGGATCGCTGCGGTGGCCGAGGCGTTTGCGCGCATCCCGGGACAACTCTCGATACTGCAGGTGTCGACATCGAACGCTGCGTACTGGGTCGTCACCATCACCGTTGCACTGGTCGCCGTTGCTGCAGCCGACGGACAGTCTTCCGAAAGCCGTTATCGCGCAGGAGAATACGTGCGACTGGCATTCCCCGGACAGTGGCCGGTACTCGTGGGTCGATGGTGGTTCTACGGGGCCGTCGGCGCCGTTGTCGCTGGCGTCACGCTCACCGTGGTGCTCGTGGCACTGCCGATCATTTCACCGCTGGTGTACGGGCCGGTGTCGATCGCCGATGCCGTCGGCGTGCGTCTGCTGTGGACGGTTCCCGTGCTCACCGTCTTCGCCGCCTGCGCGGGTGTCGGCGTAGGTGCACTCATCCGCTCGCCCCTGGGAGCCGTCGGCGCGATCTTGCTGTGGGCGTATGTCGTCGAGTCGGCGGCGGGATACCTACCCAGCGGAGCGTCGGCGCAACGTTTCATGCCCTTCCTCAACGCGCTGTACGCGACCGGGCAGGACACCGTGCTGACGCCGCCGTGGGGAAAAGACGCCGCGCTGCTCTACGCGTGTGCATTGTTCAGTGCGATCTTCATGGTCGCCGCGGCCGAAAGGACGATTCGAAAATGACAGGGAGAGAAACCCTTCCGCTGGCCGGGCGATCCGACGCCGACATGCCGGGACATTGGCTGCTGGCTCGTCTCGGCAAGCGGGTGTTGCGTCCGGGGGGCCTCGAGCTGACGTCGCGGATGCTGAACGCCGCCGGAATCGGCGATGCCGACGTCGTCGAACTGGGCCCGGGCTTGGGTCGCACCGCGCGCGACATCGTCGCCCTGCAGCCGCGGTCGTACGTCGGGGTCGACGACACCGCCGCGGCGACAGAGGCCGTCCGCGACGTCGTGAGACCCGTTGGGGGGACGGTGATCGTCGCCGACGCCGCGACGACCGGACTTCCCGCTGACAGCGCCGACGTCGTCATCGGGGAGGCCATGCTGACCATGCAGGGGGACAAGGCCAAACGGGCGATCATCGACGAGGCATTCCGCATCCTGCGCCCGGGCGGCCGCTATGCGATCCACGAACTGGGACTGACACCGGATTCGATGCCCCACGAGACGAAAGACGACATCAGGCGCGACCTGGCGCGATCGATCAAGGTCAATGCGCGTCCGCTCACCGCCTCCGAATGGGCCCAGTTGCTGTCCGACGCCGGATTCGAGGATGTCACCGTCGACTACGCGCCCATGGCCCTGCTCAACCCCGCCCGGGTGCTCGCCGACGAAGGTCCTTCGGGTGCGTTGCGCATCGTCGGCAATTTGATCGTCCGCGGTGCCGCCAGGCGGCGGGTCATCGGCATGCGGCGGACCTTCCATCGCTACCGACGCTCACTCACCGCGGTCGCCGCAGTCGGCGTCGTGCCGGGTTCATGACAAACTCAGGAGGTGTCAGTGCAGCGCCACGACCTCGACTCGCCGCCGGAGCGGGCCGCCGGTCAGCAGCGGCAGAAGGTGCTCGGTCTGCTGCGGAACGCCTCCGGCCCGGTCGACGCCCAGCACGTCGCCGACTCGCTGAAGATTCACATCACGACGGCTCGTTTCCACCTCACGACGCTGGAGGACCAGGGGTACATCCGGCGCGGGGGCGGTGCGAAAGTCCGGCGCGCCGGACGGCCGCGGCTGACCTACGAGTTGGCGCCGAGGCTGGACTACGCGGATATCGTCTCGCTCTTCGCTGCGCATCTCGGCGGAACGGCGGAGGAACGGGAGCGACGGGCACTGCGTATCGGAGCCGACCTCGCCCACCGGGTGCGACTGGCCAGGAGGCGGGACGAAGCGACGGTCACCGACCTCGTGGTGGCCACGCTGGGCGAGCTCGGATTCCGAGTGCGCTCGGTGCTGAATTCCTTTGGCGAAGTGACGATTCAACTGTGCACCTGTCCGCTGGCCGAGGTGGCGGCCACCGCCCCCGAGGTGGTCAGAGGTATTCAGCAGGGCCTCATCCAGGAAGTGGTGGACCTCAACGCCGACGTGATCGGCGCCCCGTACCGTGTTGCCGTCACACCGGATCCGCGGGCGGGCTCCTGCGAAGTCGGCTTGGTGCTGAGCCCCACGAGCTGAGCCGAGCGCCCGAGGCGGTGCGGTCGATGAACACGTCGGACGTGCTGTCGCTGTCGGCCCTCGGCGATTACTTCTCGCGGACCTGTTCTGCACGAGCCGCTTTCAGGCGTCGCTGTTCGCTCAACACCGCTTGGTAGCTCTCGCGTTCGGCGATCAGCCACGGCGGCCTGTCCTCGAGCAGCGCATTGATCTGCTCTGTGGTCAGCGCATCGCCGACGCCGCCCCGCGCGAGACCGGCGATGGAGACCCCCAGCTTGGCTGCGACGAGGTTCTTCGGGTGTGGTCCGTTCTTGCGAAGATCCTGAAGCCACTGGGGCGGATCCGCCTGCAGGTCGGCGAGTTCGGCGCGGGTGATCGGGTTCTCCTGGAACGCCGCGGGCGTCGCGGGCAGGTACACGTCCAGTTTCTTGGCCGCCGTCGCGGGCTTCATGGACTGCGCGTTCGGCCTGCTCATGAGGAAAGCGTATCGGTAGCCTGATGCGGTGCCCGCCAGCTCGCTCACCCTCGGTTATGTCCCCGGCGGGACGCCCGCGAAGTGGGCTCGGATCTGGGCGGAGCGGCACCCCGACGTCCCATTGCGCCTGCGCACCGTCGCCGCGGCGGATGCGGCTGACGAAGTGCGGGCCGGCACCGTCGACGTGGCGGTGCTCCGGCTGCCGGCCGAGACGTCCGGGCTGGCCGTGATACCTCTGTACGAAGAAACCACAGTGGCCGTGGTGCCGACCGATCACATCCTGAGTGCGGCCGACGAGCTCACCACCGCAGACTTGGCGGGCGAGCCGAAACTGCTGCCGCTCGACGACGTCGTCGACTGGGCGGACGCTCCTGGCGCCCCGGTCGACCATCGACCCGAAACCACTGAGAGCGCAGTGGAACTCGTCGCTACGGGGATCGGCGTGCTCATCGTTCCGCAGTCGTTGGCGCGGCTTCATCACCGCAAGGACCTCACGTATCGTCCAATAGCCGACGCGCCCGCCTGCCCGGTGGCGCTCGCCGTCCCAGACGGGCCGCAGTCTGCGCTGATCGAGGATTTCATCGGGATCGTGCGGGGTCGCAAGCCAGGCTCGTCGCGCGCGCAGACACAGCCCACGCCGAAGCGCACCGCACGGGAGAAGACCCTCGCCAAGCAGGCCGCCCGCGCCGCTGCAGGCAAGGTCGCCCGCAAGCCGGGCCGTAGCCGGGGACGCTGACCGGTTCGCGAATGCAAATCTGACGACGGCCACATGGCCTGCCGTGCCGTCAGATTCACAGTCGCGCTGAACACGCGCGAGGGTGCGACTACTTCGTGGTGTGTTGCGGGCCTTGGGCCTTCTTGTACAGCGCCTTGAGCATCCGATCACGGAACGCCGCGTTGTCGATCAGCTTCACGCCGGCGTTCGCCAGCTTCGGTTGTCCGAGCAACTTGTGGAAGTAGCGGCCACGGCGATACTCGCGGCCCCACGCGGCTTCCATGCGCTGCGCATAGTTCGTGAAGTCGTCCGGACCGCCGTTCTGCAGCGCCGCGATCGCGCATTCGCCTGCGGCAAGGCCGGATTCGAGAGCCTTCGAGATACCCGCACCGGAGGCGGGCTTGCCCGCGCCCAGCGAGTCGCCGGTGAACAACACACCCGGTCGCCATGGCGGCCATGCGGTGAAGCCCATCGGCAGTCGCCACGCCCGCACACTCTTGTTCTTCTTCAGCTCCTCGATCGGCGGCAACTCCCAGTCGGCAGGCAAGGTGCGCAGGAAGTCGCCGAGGAACTGGGTGGCATTGATCGACTGCCAGTTCTTGTAGCTGTTGACGTAGCCCAGGCCGATGTTGAACACACCGCCACCCATCGGGAACACCCAGCCGTAACCGGGCAGCTGATCGCCCTGGAAGGCCAGCTTCAGATAGATGTCGAGGCTGTCGGAGTCGGGACGGTTCGCGTGCATCTCCGAGCGGATCGCGATGGCCTGGTAGCCGTTGTACTCGGAGTCGATCTTCAGGGCGCGCTTGATGGGGGAGTAGGCGCCATCGGCCGCGATGACCGCGTCGCCGTAGACCTTCTCGCCGCTCTTGAGCGTCACCCCGACCACGCGACCGCTGGGATCGAGCTCGGGCCCGGTCACCTCGGCGCCCTGGCGGACCTCGGCGCCTGCGGACTCCGCGTGCTTGAGCAGCACGGTGTCGAGGTGCTCACGGCTGACCGTATGACCGTGATCGGGCATTCCGGGGCGCTTCGGGAACGACAGCTCCCACTCGCTGGGGCTGAACACCGTGACGCGATTCACCCGGTGGTACGTGGCGACCTCGTCGGCCAGTCCCATCTTCTGCAGATAGCTCACGGCGCGGGCGGTGAGCCCGTCGCCGCAGGGTTTTGCCCGCGGGAATTCGGCCTTGTCCAGGACCACTACCTTGGCGCCGGTCTGCGCGGCCTGCCATGCAGCGGCTGAACCGGAAGGCCCGCCACCTGCGATGATCAGGTCGTATCGCTGCGTCATGAATCTCGTCTCTTCGTTCGTCTGTCGCAGAGATAGTACCCAAGGCGGGGCCACCCATCTCATCGAGAGAAATGCCCTAATACTTCGGTAATCATCGCGGCCGTGGCCTGGTCTGAGCAGGTCAGCGGTGTCTGGGCGGTACAGTGATCGGGTGCGACGAGGGTCCAGACCACGTGCCAGTGGTGAGCCGGGTGTGAAAGTGGACGCCCGCAGCGAACGCTGGCGCGAGCATCGCAAGAAGGTGCGCGCGGAGATCGTCGACGCCGCATTCCGCGCGATCGACCGTCTCGGACCCAATGTCAGCGTCCGCGAGATCGCCGAAGAGGCAGGTACCGCCAAGCCCAAGATCTACCGGCACTTCGCCGACAAGTCCGACATGTTCTCCGAGATCGGTCAGCGGATGCGCGACATGTTGTGGGCAGCGATCATCCCGTCGGTCAACGTCGAGACCGACTCCGCGCGTGAAATCGTCGGACGCGGGGTCGAGCATTACGTGGAACTCGTCGAGCAGCATCCCAATGTGGTGCGGTTCCTGCTGCAGGGTCGGTTCGCCGACCAGTCGGCAGCGGCCATGACGACCGTCAACAAGGGCAGCGAAATCACACTTGCGATCGCCGAGATGATCAGCACCGAGCTCGAAGAGCTCGCGCCGGAGCCGGAGGCGTTCGAGCTGGCGGCCTTCGCGATCTTCGGCACCGCGGCATCGGCGACGGACTGGTGGCTGGGTGCCGACGACGACAGCCCACGGCGGATGCCGACCGACAAGTTCATCGCGCACATGACGACGATCATGGTGGGCGCCGTCAACGGCACCGCCGAACTGCTGAACATCAAGATCGACCCCGACGAGCCGATCAACACCGCTGTCCGCAGGCAGCAACCTGTCGCCTGATTTGAGGCAGACGCCTCATGCCGTGAGGCCGTGTCGCCGAACAACATTGGGGCATGACAAAACAACACCACCCTCAAGATGCCGTGGCTGCCTTGCTGGCCAACCCGGTCTTACCCTCCGGCGATGACGAGCGCTTCGTCGGATTCGGAATCATGGGCCTGCCCTTCGCCAATGGGCACTACCTGGCCATGCGACAGATGCCGGCGACGACGTACTCGCCGCCGTATGTCTCGGTGTGGCACCGTGACCCGTCCTGCAACTGGACGTTCTACGCCACCACCCCTGGGCAGCAGAGCTGTGCGCGTTATTTCAGTTCGACCACGCCCAACGACGCCGTCCAATGCGACATCGATGTCACCTGGACGGGTCCGCGGACATTCCTCGTCGAGATTCCAGGACGGTTGGAGTGGACTGTCGAGCTGCAGTCCACACGGGCCACTCGATTGATGGGCAAGATCAGCGGCCGGCTGTCCGAGTCGGCGTGGACCAACCCGGTGATGCTGCACAGGCTCGGCCGGGTGGCGAGGCGAACCCTCGACGTCGGTGACGTGAAGCTGACCGGGCGTGCGCCGAATGGCCAGTGCTATTCCATGGCCCCTAAGCAGGTCTGGCTCGCCGCTGACTCGCAGGCAGTGCTGAACGGTCGAGACCTCGGACCGAGCGGTCCGCTACTCCGGCAGGCGCGACTCGGTGATTTCCGGATGCCTCAGCGTGGCATCGGCATGGTCGGATCGGGTCACTTCGAGACGTTCGATCCCGACCGGCATCTCAGCAGCCAGGGAGCCCTTTCGTTTGCCTGACCAGCGGCTTGGCGCCGTCATGCAGGATGTACCCTGGGCCTGGAAAGTATCCGGTACCGGCGTTCCCAGGATGGGCCCGCGCCGCGGACTAGGGGAGGCCAAGCATGACGGTTGCCGAGCACACCGAGGACGCTACGGCCGCGAAGCCGGTACACACGCGCGCGCTGATCATTGGCTCGGGATTCTCCGGCCTGGGCATGGCGATCGCGCTGCAGCAGCAGAACGTGGACTTCCTGATTCTGGAGAAGGCCGACGACATCGGCGGCACCTGGCGCGACAACACCTATCCGGGCTGCGCGTGCGACATTCCGTCGCACATGTATTCCTTCTCGTTCGAGCCCAAGCCCGACTGGACGCACATGTGGTCGTTCCAACCGGAAATCCAGGAGTACCTGCAGGGCGTGACGAACAAGTACGGGCTGCGGCGCTACATCCACTTCAACTCCCACGTCGACCGCGCGCACTGGGATGACGACGAAATGCGTTGGCACGCTTTCACAAAGGACGGGCGCGAGTTCGTCGCGCAGTTCCTCATCTCTGGCGCCGGGGGACTGCACATCCCGCTGATCCCGGCCTTCGAGGGGCTCGACGAGTTCGAGGGTGCGATCTTTCACTCCGCGCAGTGGGACCACAGCGTGGATCTGAGCGGTAAGCGCGTCGCCGTCATCGGAACGGGTGCCAGCGCCATTCAGATCGTGCCCGAGATCGTGAAGGATGTTGGGGCGCTTCAGCTTTACCAGCGCACACCGGCGTGGGTGATGCCGCGACCCAACAATCCGATCCCGCGGTGGATGCGGCAGGTGTTCACCTACGTGCCGGGCACGCGGGCGGCGATGCGCGCCGGGATCTACTGGATTCACGAGGGCGTCGGCTTCGCGATGACCAAGCAGCCGCGCCTGCTCAAGCTCGGTGAACTGATGGGCAAGGCCAACATTCGGCGGTCGGTCAAGGACCGCGAGCTACGCAAGAAGCTGACCCCGAATTACCGGGCCGGATGCAAGCGCATTCTGAATTCAGACACCTATTACAAGGGCATCGCCGACCCGAAGACGGAAGTCATCACCGACGGCATCGCCCGGTTCACGAAGACCGGCATCGTCGCGAGCGACGGCACCGAACGTGAGGTCGATGTCGTGGTATCCGCCACCGGGTTTCACGTGACCGACTCCTACACCTATGTCGACATCAAGGGTCCGCGCGGTGAAGACCTCGTCGATCGGTGGAACCGCGAAGGAATCGCCGCGCTGCGCGGCATCACGATCGCCGACATGCCGAATCTGTTCTTCCTGCTCGGGCCGAACACCGCCCTCGGGCACAACTCGGTGGTGTTCATGATCGAGTCGCAGATCCGCTATGCGGCGCACGCCATCGCGGCCGTCGACAAGAAAGGCGCCCAGGCGCTGGCTCCGACGCGGGCCGCGCAGGACGCCTACAACGACGAGTTGCAGCACGATCTGGCCGGCACGGTCTGGAACACCGGCGGGTGCCGCAGCTGGTACATGGACGAACACGGCGTCAACCGCACGCTGTGGAGCGGGATGACGTGGCAGTACTGGTTGGCCACCCGCCGTTTCGACACCTCTGAGTACGAATTTCTGGACGCGCCGGCGCTCTCGCCTGCTGTGCGCTGAGATCGACGATCCGCCTGATTTCAGGCGTTTCTGCGATCTGGTTGCCCACTCGGTGGGCGACACGCGAAAACAAGATGTTGTGTTGACGTCCAAAGTCGGACCCCAGTTGTAGTGTTGAAGGCGCTATAGCTGCCCTATAGCCTCGACCAAAAAAGACCAGGTGAAGCGGGGTTCTTGTGAGTGATGGCATGAAACTGATCGACCGTGTCTCGGCCATCAACTGGAACCGCGTGCAGGACGAGAAGGACGCCGAGGTCTGGGACCGGTTGACCGGAAACTTCTGGTTGCCGGAGAAGGTGCCGGTGTCCAACGACATCCCGTCCTGGGGCACGCTCAACGACCACGAGAAGCAGTTGACGATGCGGGTCTTCACCGGCTTGACGCTGCTGGACACGATCCAGGGCACGGTCGGCGCCGTGAGCCTCATCCCCGATGCGCTGACCCCGCATGAGGAAGCCGTCTACACCAACATCGCGTTCATGGAGTCGGTGCACGCGCGCAGCTACTCCAACATCTTCTCGACGCTGTGCTCGACCTCCGAGATCGACGATGCGTTTCGCTGGTCGGAGGAGAACCCCAACCTGCAGCGCAAGGCCGAGATCGTGATGCGGTACTACAAGGGTGACGAGCCGCTGAAGCGCAAGGTCGCCTCCACGCTGCTGGAGAGCTTCCTCTTCTACTCGGGCTTCTACCTGCCCATGTACTGGTCCAGTCGGGCCAAGCTGACCAACACCGCCGACATGATCCGGCTGATCATTCGCGACGAGGCCGTGCACGGCTACTACATCGGCTATAAGTACCAGCGCGGGCTGGCCGCCACCGACGCCGCCACGCAGGCCGAGCTCAAGGACTACACCTACGAGTTGCTCTTCGAGCTCTACGACAACGAGGTGGAGTACACGCAGGACCTCTACGACGAGGTGGGCCTGACCGAGGACGTCAAGAAGTTCCTGCGCTACAACGCCAACAAGGCGCTGATGAACCTCGGCTACGAAGCGTTGTTCCCGCGCGACGAGACCGACGTCAATCCGGCGATCCTGTCCGCCTTGTCACCGAATGCCGACGAGAACCACGACTTCTTCTCCGGCTCGGGGTCGTCGTATGTCATCGGCAAGGCCGTCAACACCGAAGACGAGGACTGGGACTTCTAGAAGGCCAGCTCAGAGCTAGAGCGCAGCTCCCGGTGGGCGACGCCGGCCCGGTACGACCGTTCAGCTCGCTGGTGGCGTGTTTACCCGTGCCCGCATTTTGCCCACATATTCACTAAGGAGTTGTCCGCGCCATGAACGATGCGCTTGCTCGCGAACGCCTCACCGGTGTCGCGGGCTGATAGACGAATTGGGCCACTACTACTACAGGGGCCGGGCCCACAGGACCCCCCACCAGAAGTGACGTCGAAATTCACTTCCGGGTCAAGGACGGCATTGATCCGGTCCGCGCATGAGCAAGACTCCCACGATGTAATCGAGGCGATGGGCAAAAAAGAGCTCCCACAAAAGTCGTCGAACACTTAGAGGGGCAGTTCGGGGGACATCCGTTCGAGTCTCGGCATGACAGTGGTTAACATGCGCCCATGCCGCTGAGGATTGGGGAGACCTTCGCCGGTTACAGAGTCCTGCGGCTGCTTGGGTCCGGCGGGATGGGCGAGGTTTATCTCGTGCAACATCCTCGTCTGCCTCGCCAGGAGGCGCTCAAGGTTCTGCGCACCGACGTCTCCAGCGACACGTCGTTCAGGGAGCGGTTCATCCGCGAGGCTGATCTAGCAGCAGGCTTACGGCATTCGAACATCGTCGGTGTCCATGACCGAGGCGAATACGAGGGTCAGCTGTGGATTGCGATGGACTACATCGAGGGGGCCGACCTTAGTCGATTGCTGAAGCAGAGATACCCGGCGGGGTTACCTGTCGGCCACGTTCTGCCGATCATTTCTGCTGTGGCCGGTGCTCTGGATTATGCACATAAGAGAGGTTTGCTGCACCGAGATGTCAAGCCCGCCAACATCATTGTGGCTGACCTTGATACCGATGACCCCAGCGTGTTGCTCGCCGACTTCGGTATTGCTCGCCCGCTCGATGACGCTAGCGGCATCACCACGGCCAACATGACTGTCGGCACGGTCGCTTACGCCGCCCCCGAACAGCTGATGGGCCTGTCGCTTGATGGCCGTGCTGATCAATATGCCCTTGCGGTGACGGCGTATGAGCTTCTGACCGGCTTGCTTCCGTTCGACCACTCAAATCCCGTCGTGATCGCCAGCCACCATCTCAACGCCAGTGTTCCGCCGCTGTCCCGCGTGAGGCCAGAACTCGTTGACCTCGATTCTGTTCTCGCAGTTGCGCTCGCGAAAGAGCCTGGCGACCGCTTCTTAACAAGCACCGAATTCGCGAATGCCTTAGCCGGAGCGTGCGCAAAAGGCGATGCGGCCGAAGCATCTTCGCGACCCACGTTGGCAGCATCCACCGCCGGGACGCGTCTTCTTTCCAATGCGGAGGAGCGCCGCTCGCCGCTCACCCCCAAAAAAACGTCAACGGACCTGCCTCCAAGCACAACAGAAATTAACGAGCCAAGGCTGCGTTGGCCTGTCATCGCCAGCACTTTGGCCATGGTCGCACTGCTCGCCGCTGTCGCCGTTGTACTAGTCGTTGGGCCGTGGCATCACGATGGGACCCCGGACGGAACCACCGGCCCGCCCCCGCCAATCGCGCCATCGATGACCTTCGAGGCGATGCGCGACTTTGTCAGCGGCTACTACGCCGATCTCCCTGCACACCCCGAAGCGGCCTGGGCGAAGGTCACACCGGATGGCCGAAACGAGACCGGGCATGACAATTTCGTAGACTTTTGGTCCAGAATCCAATCCGTCACGTTGGTTTCAATCAGTCCACGAGACGCCACGAGCGTCGTTGCGCGGCTTGACTACGTTCGGAAAGACGGCGGGACCGACACCGAAGATCGCTGGTTGAGAATGGCTGTCGTGAATAACGCGATCCAGCTTCAGGAGTCTGGACGAATCGGTCCGGCGAGCGATCCGTCGTCGCCCGTCTCCGATCCCACGTTCTCACCGGAGAACATTGATCGCGTGCTGCTGACCGCCGATCGACTGAGCAACATTCTGGGCGTGGATGTAACCGACAGCCCGTCTGGCGGCGGCGCTGGTGGCCTAGCCCTCAAGTCCTCGTCGTATGGAACTTCTGATCATGCGGGGCAGGTCACGCCCCCGTCCTGTGTGGGTGTCATCTTTACCGGCGAGCACGAGGTCTACGGTGGGATCGATCACGCCGGAATCAAGACCCAGATTTTCGGGGACTACTACCCTTCAGGGGACAGTGGGCCGTACTTGTTGTTTCAAACCGCAGCTGTCTTTCCAACCGCCGACGCAGCTCAAGCCTTTGTGAATACGTCACGGACACAGTGGGTGACGTGTGCTGCTGCAGATGTCGACGTCACTCTTGGCTATGAAAATGGGCGTCGCTTCACACTCGGCAGTGTCCAGAGCAACGACACTCTGATCACCGTTGCGATGGCGGCCTACGGCGGCTTGAACGGCCCAGACGCTTGTCAGCACGCGCTGGGCGCGCGCGAAAACGTTGTCGTCGAAGCCCGCTCCTGTAGCGTGCCCAAAGTGAGCGGTCCACCCGGCAAGGGCGATCCTGCCTGGGCGGTCCCGGACGCTGAACGAGTAGCCACGGCCATGCTCGAAAACGTCACTCCGTGATCGTCGCTGGGGTGCTAGATGAGAAGCACGCCGAGGTGCGGCCGCTCGCCGAGCGTCTGGGCCGCGTTGCGCCGGCGGTTCACATGAAGCTGGTCGACCTCGACAAGGCGCATGCCGAGCCGCGCGTGTACGCCGGAAAGCACTGGCGATTCAGCAAGCTCGACCGCAAGGTAGCCGACCGATGACCGGAGATCGGATGGTTACAGAGAGGCGGCGCTGCTCGTGGCATGACATCGAACTGAATGCGGCCGGGATGTGCGACGAATGCTCACAGGTGATGCCGGTTGCGCAGCCGTCGACCGTGGTGGTGTTCAAGGACGGCAACGACCAGGGGTATCGAGAGTGGGTCCGATTACACAAAGGCGGTTACGTGCTGAACATCGAGCGAACGTTGAACGCGAACAACGTGATCTTGCACCAGGCTAGCTGTCCCTCGATCAACGGTGAGCCCGCGCGAGGGGACGTGTTTGTCGGTGACTCCTACATCAAAGTGTGTGCGTCGCGGAAGCCCGAGCTTGAGCAGTGGGCAGACGAGAATGCTGTGGGCACGGACATCAAGTGGTGTCAGCTGACAAGCTGTTTCGGTTTCTGAGTGGCGAGTGGCCCTACTCGATCGAGCTGGCGACTGCCGGTCGGGTGTGTGCCTGTGGTCGGACCCGGTGCAACGCAGTCAGGAGATCACGATGAGCGTATTCGTGTGCCGTCGCTGTAACGAGCACATGTGCGAGCACGAGGAGAAGTGCGACATGCTCCTGCGCTGGTACGACTGCAAGTGGACTGGGACGTTCTGGCGTCCGTGTGAGTGCCGGGAGAGAAGCGAGGGGCCGGTGTTCCCTGTCTCGTTCCGCGCGAAGTCACCTTGAATGGCAGGCCGCAATCCCGCGCCACCGTGTATCGGTAAATCGCCGACGAGCCACTCCCAGCGTGATTCGCGTTGCGCCCGCCCATTTTGAATCGGCGCACCGACGGACCCGCAGGCGACGCCGCCAAGGACATCGTCATCAGAGGTGACTCGGTTTCGGGCGCACCGTCTGCACCTATCGCACCAGTTCTTGGGTCATCTTCCGTGTAGTCGCATCGCTTGAACGGTTGGGGTTCAGCACTACCCATAGGTGCACCGACGGCACCCCGGTGCCTTCGATGGTAAACATCAGTCTCTTGTCGTCGAACGTGTGAAGGCCAGAGTCTTGTCACGACGCTGGGGCCCGGCTAAGCCTGGAACTGCACGCTTTCGGGTAAACGTGATCTGACGGCGAGGGCTAATAGGCGATTGGGAGGGTGTCGGTGAGGTTGTCGGATTATGAGCGGCAAGAGCTGGAGAAGGTTCGGCAGCACCGGGAGCGCGAGTTGCGCCGATCCCCGCGACGGCTGGTTCCTGAGTCCGTGAAGGATAAGGGCCGCGACTGGTATGGCAAGGCGCTCAAGGCACCTGGGGCAGCCAAGGTCAAAGACGGCGGAGCAGCCGCACTAAAGGCGACCGCCGAGGGAGCGGGCAAGTTCATGACCCGCACGGGTCAATTGACGACTTCAGAGGCCCGCGTCGTCAAGGCCTATGCCAAGAGAGGGCACTTGGTCGAGCACCTGAACGACATCCGCCAGCTGGACCTCCGGGCCATCGACAAAACCGCCTCCTTCACCCGGCTGCACTATGCCTACTCGGTTTCCGCCGCAGCAGAGGGAGCCGCCGCCGGTCTGGCAGTCAGTGGTGGCCAGGCACTCGCTGCAGCCGGTGCCGTAGCTGGAGCAGGTGCCGGTTCCGCGCCTGGACTCGGCACTATCGCGGCGGCGATGGGAGTCGACGCAGCGGCCCTCCTCACCGCGTGCAGCCGAGTCATTGCCCATGACGCCCTGTACTACGGCTACGATCCGCGTGACCCCGCTGAGGAAGTGTTCATGATGCAGGTCATCGGCCTTGGTCTTGCAGTGACGCCATCGGCCAAAGCTGTTGCCTACCAGCAGCTGGCGATCCTGACGCGCAGCCTCGCCACAAACATGGCTTGGCGGCAGCTCAACCAGCAGACCTTCGTCAAGGTCATGCAGAAGTTCGCCGCCCAGTTCGGACAGAAGCTCACCAAGAAAAAGCTCGGGCAGTTTGTCCCCATCGCAGGTGTCGGGATCGGTGCCGCCCTGAACTGGAAGATGGTCGACGACGTGGCCAATGCCGCCTACTGGGCCTACCGAGAGCGTTTCCTCTACGAGAAGGGGGGCGACCTGGAGCCGATCATCGTCGACGTAGACGACACCGCCAACCAAGACGACGCGGAACCATCGATAGATGTCATTGGCATCCTCGAATCCGAGGGCATCGTGGTCGTTGACGAAAAAGATTCGCCCTTGCTCGATGACGAGGACACCAATTAGGACTCGCGGACATCGCCATTCGGCCACTCTGGGTGTCGGGCGAGATTGAGTGCCTGCCGAGTGAGTTCGGTGGCCACCGTGCGAAGAACGACGCCAGCACCTAACCGCGATAGTTTCGCGGGTCGCGGAGTGAAAGGACCGTTGGGGCGTCCTCGACATTGCCGCCCGTCGCATAACGACGCCACCTACTGGGCTCGCACCCGTCAGACTGCCCTGTTGTCGGCAGGCTGGGCGTTGCCCCATTCGGTGTCGGCAGTGTTGTCGGCGTCGGTGCGACGTAAGCATTGATCGGGCCTGATGTTGTCACAGCAGCTGCCTAGAACCTCAGCACGCTTCGCCGCTGTGTGCGAACTTGTCCCTGCGGATTACAACGGACGGTTTGTCGCTCAGTGATTGATTGCCAACAGTGATGGTGGCTGCGCTGTCCTCGCCGCGCCACTTCCATACAACGGAGTCTTGATTCATGTCTTCACCGCAGAAAGGAAGTCCGTCCAGTTCGCCGCCAACGGGAAGCTAGTCGCGGAGTAACGCAACGGTCTGGGAGTATCCGACGCCAGAGTCCCACTTCTCGACGTGGGCATCCGCGTTTGAGTACTCCGTCGATGTCACTCTCGATCCCGATGGCAGCAAAACTTCGACGAGGTTTGAGGTCTTGTCAGTTGGCGGACTTTAGCGTCGGCTCGCCGGTGAACGCCTCTGCCTGCGGCTACAGCTTGCCGGCGATGAAGCCGGCGGCTTGGTCCACCAGTCCTGAGCCGAGGTATGACGGCTGCAGGTGCGAATCCCAGTTGAAACCTCGCCCACAGATGGGGTCACCGTCGGCGCACTGGTCGATCATCCTGCCCGCGTAGGCGGGGGCCGGACCGAGTCGCTTGCCGCCGTTGCCGAACAGCGCGATGGCGGCAACATGCTGGTTGATATCCGCTGGAAGCGAGTTCGCCCTGGCAAAGAGGTCAGCCGCCGTGGCGCCGAGCGAATAGCCACCGATCACGATGCGGGTGTTCGGGCAGCTGCTCGCCATGGACCGCACGTGGGCGCCGATATCTCTGGCGCCGGTCGCGGCGTCCAGGTCGGCAGGATAGTTCACGCCATAGACGCCGACCGACATCGGCGTTTTCGAGCGCAATGCGGCAACGAGAGCATCGCCGATCTGACCGACGCCGGGTGGTTCCTGTCGGCCGCGAGCGAACACCACTTCAGCATCGGGACAAGCTGCCGATGCCACCGGGATCAGGGGCGCCGCCGTCAATGACATTGCCGGGGTCATCAGGAAAATCGCGGCGAGCACGGCGGCCGCCGCCAGGGTGCAGACATGCGAAATCAATGGCCTGGACTTCATGAATGTTTTTCGCGCCGGCCGCGGCGGACGTTACGTCCGGCGCGTCACTCCGCGCGCTTGAGCACCGCGAGGACGGTTAGCAGCAGGATCTTGATGTCCAGCCAGAACGACCAGTTCTCGATGTAGTAATTGTCCCATTCCGCGCGGTCGGCGATCGAGGTCTGTCCGCGCAGGCCGTGCACCTGCGCCCAACCGGTCAGGCCCGCCTTGACCCGATGCCGTTGGCCGTAACGGTGGATGTGTATCTCAAAGAACTCGACGAATTCCGGTCTTTCAGGCCGTGGACCGACGAGGCTCATGTCGCCGCGAAGAACGTTGATGAGCTGAGGCAATTCGTCCAGCGACAGCGCGCGCATCAGCGCTCCCACCCGGGTGCGCCGATCGACGCCCTCCACGCCGCCGGGCGCCGCACCCGCCTTCAGCTCGAACGCGGTGTCGGAGGTGCTGGGCGGGCGCATCGACCGGAACTTCAGGCAGTCGAAGGGTTTGCCATCACGCCCAACTCGCTTCTGGCGGAAGAAGACCGGACCCGGCGAACTGAGCCGTACCAGCAGCGCCAAGGTGAGGAACAACGGCGAGATGAGCAACAGCAGCACGGCGGAGACGACGCGGTCCATCGCGTACTTCATCGCGAATTGCCATCCTGCCGGGTTGACCGGGGGAAGCACCAGCATGGGTAGACCGCCGAGGTGATCGATCCGTGCTCGTTTGCCGACGGCGTCATGTAACCGCGGCACAACCCACACCCGGATGTCGTGACGATGCGCCTTTGCGATCAGGTCGACCAGCTCCTCGTCGCTGCTGTCGGCCTCGGTGATGACGACCTCTTCGATACCCATCGCCCGCGCGACCACACCGAACCGCGTAGGGGAGCCAAGGTAGGGAACGGGTGGGTGTGTAGAAGACGTGGCGGACGGGTCCGGCGGCTTGGCGGCCAGAATGCCGGTCGGACGTAGTCCGTATTCGGGCAGGGCGTACATGTGGGAGATCACATGGTCGACCATCTCGGTGTCCCCGACGACCAGTGTCGGCGAGGCCGAAATGTGAGCTCGGCGGAGATGGCGCTGAACAAAATTGCGGGCGAGTCGGACGACTTGTACCAGGATTGCGGCGCACAGCCCGGTCAACACCACGTGGTAGCCCGGATGCGAGAGGCCGGCCAGGAGAAGTAGGCCCAGCAAGGCGAACGACGCGATCGCGATGGAGCTGACGATTGGATATGCCTCATCGAGAAAGTCGCGGGTCAGGTTGCGCTGATACAACCCCTCGCGGGCAAACAGACTGAGCGCCAGCGGGACGAACAGCCACGTCAACTGATTGGCAGGACCGGCCAAGTGACTCGTTTCCCAGAAATCGGGCGCGACCACCGAGACGGCCAGCGCCGCCACGTCGAGAGTGATTGTGAGCGCGACACTTCCGGTTCTGCTGCGTGCGAAGTCGATGGAGGCGTACCGCCGCGGCGTCCCGGTGGGGGGCGAGGACTCGCTGCCGCGTTCCGGATCAGCATGAGCGGTCATGGACTCACATCGTCTTTCCACACAGGTACATCACAGTCCGGACCGAACAGCGCAGGGTTCGCGCCCCCCTTGCGCCTTTGGACGGCGTTGCCGCGGGTTGTGACAAGTGTGCTGTCCGAATACTTCTCAGGTCAAAGCGATGCCGAAGATGCGCGCGCGGATCATCATGACGAAATCGCCCATCACCTGCGTATGTCCTGACGTCCATCGTCGCGATCGGGTGTCCCACGCGGCCAGCGCTCCGATGGTTTGCCCCTGGCCGTCGGTCAACGGGAAGCCTGCGTAAGCGACGACGTAACCTTCCCGTACCGCGAGATGATCACCAAGCAGCGGCTCCTGACGGGCATCTTCGATGATCAAAGGTCTGCCGGAAACGACTACTTCACGGCCGAGCGAACCGTCTAGGGGCCCCTTTCGGGCGATAGCCACAGCGCCGGCGAGACCGATGGCGCTACACATGTACTGGGTGTCACGATCGACCAGCGTCACGGCGGCGGAAGGCACCCCCACCGCCGCCACCACCATGGCCACAATTCGGTCCAGGCTCTGTGCTCGTTCGGTATTGAGCAATCCACTGTCATACAACGCGCGGAGCCGGTCCGGATTGGAGATGACGGCATCGGCCGCGCTGCTCACCACGGGGCCTGGCACGTCAAGATTCGACGAGCGGACGCGCGCCAGCAGTTCCTGCGTATCGGTGTCACCGCGGCGGGCCCGCCCGACCACCATTCGCGAAGCGACCGCACGGCCGATGTATGTCTCGACGGACTCGCCGGCTCTGGCAGCTTCCTCGGCCAGAGCGAGGTTCATCCACTCGTCGAAACCGGGAACCATCGGCAGCATCGCCTTCACGCTAGCGCGCACCAGAGTGCGGGCACTTGGTAAATGCCGTTCCGATTGGGGCTAGCAGCCGGGTACGTGCATCGTGCCTCGGCGCCGAGACTGATGAACGCGCGGTGAACTGCGGTCAAACTGTCCGACCCACTGTGGCGGCGGCAGCGGCGGGGTACGAAACTCTTGTCGTGACCGCGACCTCGCTGCTGCACTCGATCCTGAACTGGCTGCGCGCCGGCTACCCGGAGGGCGTTCCCGGACCGGACCGGGTTCCGCTGCTGTCGCTGCTTCGGGCCACTCCGCTGACCGACGACCAGGTCAAGGAAGTGGTCAGGAACCTCACGGCCGACGGCGCACCCGCAGCGGCTGACGGCGGATTCGACGAAGACGAGATCGCGGCCTTCATCAAGGACGTCAGCCATCATGACGCGGGCCCCGAAAATGTTGCGCGGGTCGCCGCAAAGTTGGCCGCCGCGGGGTGGCCACTGCACCACACCGCGGATTAGCGGCGCCTAGCCGCGCAGCGTTGCGGTGTCGATGACGAACCGGTAGCGCACGTCGCTGGCGAGCACCCGCTGGTACGCCTCGTTGATGTAATCCGGTGTGATGACCTCGATTTCGGGCCGCACATCGTGCTCGGCGCAGAAATCCAGCATCTCCTGCGTCTCGGCGATGCCGCCGATCAACGAACCGGCCAGGCTGCGCCGTGCGAACACCAGCGCGGAGGCCGCCACCGACATGGGACGTTCGGGCATGCCCAGCTCGACCAGTGTGCCGTCGAGCTTCAGCAGCTTCAGGTAAGCGTTCAGGTCGAGGTTGGCCGAGACGGTGTTCAGAATCAGATCGAACGAGCCGGCAAGCGTCTCGAACGTCCCGGGGTCGGAGGTGGCGTAGTACTCGTCGGCGCCCAGCCGCAAGCCGTCCTCCATTTTCTTGAGCGACTGGCTCAGCACCGTCACCTTCGCGCCCATCGCGTGCGCAAGCTTGACTCCCACGTGGCCCAGCCCGCCGAGACCGATCACGGCCACGCTCGTGCCGGGGCCGGCATTCCAGTGGCGCAGAGGCGAATACAGAGTGATGCCCGCGCACAGCAGTGGTGCGGCTGCATCCAGCGGCAGGCTGTCGGGGATGCGCAACACGTAGTTCTCGTCGACGACGATCGCGCCGCTGTAGCCGCCCTGAGTCGGTTCGCCGTCACGGCCCACGCTGTTGTACGTGCCGATCATTCCTGGGTTGGTGCAGTACTGCTCCTCACCCGCGCGGCACTGGTCGCACTCCCGGCAGCTGTCGACGAAGCAGCCGACGCCGACCCGATCGCCCACCTTGAACTTGGTGACGTCGGTACCGACCTCGGTCACGACGCCCGCGATCTCGTGCCCCGGCACCACGGGATAGTTCGGCTCACCCCATTCGGCCTTCACGGTGTGGATGTCGGAGTGACAGATCCCCGCGAAGTGGATGTCGAAGGCGACATCGTGTGGCCCGACGTCGCGGCGGGTGATCGTGGTCTTGGTGAGCGGCTCGTTCGCCGACGTGGCGGCATATGCGGAAACGGTGGTCATAGCGGCCTTCTAACTTGGGTAATTGCAAAGGGAATTCGTCGCGACAGTGCGACTCATCCCAAACAACGGCCCAGTGCCGCCCGGTCTTCCCCGCGAAAGTGTGAGTTATTTCCTAAAGTCCCGGCGCACGGAACGCGCCGTTGAACGGCGTCAGCTCGTATCGGGCCACCTCAGCGGCGGTGTAGGGATCGTCGTCCACAATGGCTCGGGCCTCGTCTGCGCTGATGTCGCCGGTGATGAGGACGGCGCCGGTCTCGTCCTCCAGCCGCCCCGCGAGCACGATACGGCCTGCGGCGACCTCGCCTTTCAGCCATTCCAGATGCGCGGGCCGGGTCTGGTTGACGATGTCGGGCGGTTGCAGATAGGTGGATTTCAGGACGTGGAACATCTGCGCCACGCTAGTTGATCGGCGCGTTGATCCACGGTAGGTCCGCGAGTATCCCGCGGGCGGCGACGATGCCTTCGCCGGTCTGCCACACCTCGTTGTTGACGGCGAAGATCCGGTTGTCACGGTTGGCGGACAGTTTCCTCCACGCGTCGCTCTCCAAGACGCGGGGCGCGCGATCTTTGGCCGCGGCAGAGTCGAACGAGATGTAGACGATGTCGCCGTCGGCGGCTGAGAAGTCCGGCGCGTTGTCCAAGTCGGTGTCGGTGATGCCGATCTCGAGATACGGCTTATCGGTAAACCGCTGGGACGCAGGGCGATCGACGCCGACTGCCCCCAACACACTGCCTGGGAAGTTGTCGAGGCCGTAGACCCGCATCGCGGTCTCGGTGAACTGCACCACCGAAGCCTGGAAATGAGTGGCGTCGTTGTCGGCCCCGGTCTTGTCGGCGGCCCGCTCGAAACCGTCGATCATTTGATTCGCCACGTCGAGACGACCGGTGGCCGCCCCGACCGTGCGCATGTTGTCCTGCCATTTGGCCCCCGGTGGGCCGGTGAACACCGTCGGTGCGATCGCCGAGAGTTCACCGAAGTCGTCGGGGGTCAACGCTTCGGACCCCAGGATCAAATCCGGGGTTGCCGCCTTGATCGCGTCGATGTCGGGTGCGCTGCGACTTCCTGCGCCCGGCACATCGTGGATGACCTTGCCGAGGTACGACGGCTGGCTGTCGGCGCCATCGGGCAACGCGGCGGCCACCACCCGTGATTGCAGGCCGAGCGCGCACAGCGTGTCGAGCTGGTCGCCGGCGAGGACCACGATGCGCTGGGGATCCGCTTGCACCATGGTTTCGCCCGCGGCATGGGTGACCTGCCGGTCGGGCGGACCGGGGTCGACGGGGGTGGGTTCGGGGGCACAGGACTCGTCTGGCCTGCGCTGATTGCCGAGGACGCCTGCGCTGGCGATTTTCGTCGTGCTGGTGATGGGTGCCTGCTGACCTGGAGGAGCCGACGATTCGCCGCCCAGCGAGCCGCAGCCGCTGACGGCCACCGCCGCCACGATCGCCGCCGACGCGGCAAGCAGGCCGGCGCGGGGTCCGCTGATCAGCACGTCGCCGACGGTAACATCTGGGCTTCTTGCGGCAGGTCAGGCCACATCGCGAACCATTTACGACAGTTTGTAGGACCACCACGACTTCCGGGTACGCCGGGGGATAGGATTCATCAGTGAAGACCGCCGGGATATCCCGACTGGATGTTTGGAGGACCTGTTGGTAGCCGAAGCGCCCCCAATCGGAGAACTCGAGGCTCGCCGTCCGTTTCCGGCGCGGCTCGGCCCCAAGGGCAACCTGGTCTACAAGCTGATCACCACGACCGATCACAAGATGATCGGCATCATGTACTGCGTCGCCTGCTTCATCTTCTTCTTCATCGGCGGGCTGATGGCGCTGTTCATGCGCACCGAGTTGGCGATGCCCGGGCTGCAGTTCCTGTCCAACGAGCAGTTCAACCAGTTGTTCACGATGCACGGCACCGTGATGCTGCTGTTCTACGCGACCCCGATCGTGTTCGGTTTCGCCAACCTGGTCCTGCCATTGCAGATCGGCGCACCCGACGTGGCGTTCCCGCGACTGAACGCCTTCTCCTTCTGGCTGTTCCTGTTCGGCGCGATGATCGCGATCGCCGGGTTCATCACCCCCGGCGGTGCCGCCGACTTCGGCTGGACCGCTTACTCGCCGCTGACCGACGCCATTCACTCACCCGGAGCGGGCGGTGACCTGTGGATCATGGGTCTGGCCGTCGGCGGTCTCGGCACCATCCTGGGCGGCGTCAACATGATCACCACGGTGGTGTGCATGCGCGCACCGGGTATGACGATGTTCCGCATGCCGATCTTCACCTGGAACATCCTGGTGACGTCGATCCTCGTGCTGATGGCGTTCCCGATCCTGACCGCGGCACTGTTCGGTCTGGCCGCCGACCGCCACCTGGGCGCGCACGTCTACGACCCGGCCAACGGCGGTGTGTTGTTGTGGCAGCACCTGTTCTGGTTCTTCGGACACCCCGAGGTGTACATCATCGCGTTGCCGTTCTTCGGCATCGTGTCGGAGATCTTCCCGGTCTTCAGCCGCAAGCCGATCTTCGGTTACACCACGCTGATCTACGCGACGCTGTCGATCGCCGCGCTGTCAGTGGCGGTGTGGGCCCACCACATGTACGCCACGGGTGCGGTGCTGCTGCCGTTCTTCAGTTTCATGACGTTCCTGATCGCGGTGCCGACCGGTATCAAGTTCTTCAACTGGATCGGCACGATGTGGAAGGGCCAGTTGACCTTTGAGACACCGATGCTCTTCTCGGTGGGCTTCCTGGTCACCTTCCTGCTCGGCGGTCTGTCGGGTGTGCTGTTGGCCAGCCCGCCGCTGGACTTCCACGTCACCGACTCCTACTTCGTGGTGGCGCACTTCCACTACGTGCTGTTCGGCACGATCGTGTTCGCCACCTATGCGGGCATCTACTTCTGGTTCCCGAAGATGACGGGTCGGCTGCTCGACGAGCGGCTGGGCAAGCTGCACTTCTGGTTGACGTTCATCGGGTTCCACACCACGTTCCTGGTGCAGCACTGGGTCGGTGACGAGGGCATGCCGCGCCGCTACGCGGACTACCTGCCCTCGGACGGTTTCACGACGCTCAACGTCGTCTCGACGATCGGCGCGTTCATCCTCGGTGTCTCGACGATTCCGTTCGTGTGGAACGTGTTCAAGAGCTGGCGCTACGGCGAGCCGGTCACCGTCGACGATCCCTGGGGCTACGGCAACTCGCTGGAATGGGCGACCAGTTGCCCACCACCGCGGCACAACTTCACCGAGCTGCCCCGCATCCGTTCGGAGCGGCCGGCATTCGAGCTGCACTATCCGCACATGGTGGACCGGATGCGCGCCGAGGCACACGTCGGCCGTGCACATGGTCCGGGCGACGGCGACGTGACGCGGCTGGACGACGAGAACGTCCGCACCTGACGGGAATTCAGGGCAACTGGGGGTAGAAGATCCAAAGGTGACGTCACCCATCGGTCCCCCTGCCTCTCGGGCGGGTGGTGCCCCCACTTCACGCGACCGCTCGTCGCTGTTGATCACCGTCACCGGACCCGATCAACCCGGCGTGACGTCGGCGCTGTTCGAGGTGCTGTCGCGGCACAAGGTCGAGTTACTCAACGTCGAACAGGTCGTCATTCGCGGCCGGCTCACGCTGGGAGTGCTGGTCGCCGCCGGTGGTGAGGTGACGGGTGGGGCCGCGCTGCGCGACGAGGTGCGCTCGGCCATCGGCGACTTCGGCCTGGACGTCTCCATCGAGCCCAGCGACGACTTGCCCGTGCTGCGCGAGCCGTCCACTCACACGATCGTCGTGCTCGGCCGTCCGATCAGTGCTGAGGCCTTCGGTGTGGTGGCCCGCGAGGCCGCGGCGCTGGGCGTCAACATCGATTTCATCCGTGGGGTGTCCGACTATCCGGTGACCGGGCTGGAGCTTCGGGTCTCGGTGCCGCCCGGCGCTGCCTATCAGCAGCTGCAGGCCGCGATGGCGCGGGTGGCGGTCGACGAGGGCGTCGACATCGCGCTCGAGGACTACAGCCTGTCGCGACGCGCCAAGCGGCTCATCGTCTTTGACGTCGACTCGACCCTGATCCAGGGTGAGGTCATCGAGATGCTTGCCGACCGCGTCGGCGCGCACGCGGCGGTCGCGGAGATCACCGAGGCGGCGATGCGGGGCGAGTTGGACTTCACCGAATCGCTGAACCGCCGCGTCGCGACGCTGGCCGGGCTGCCCGCCAACGTGCTGGAGGAGGTCGGCGAGCAGATCGAGCTGACCCCCGGAGCGCGGACGACGCTGCGGACGTTGCGTCGGCTGGGTTTCTACTGCGGCATCGTCTCCGGCGGCTTCCGACAGGTCATCGAACCGCTGGCACACGAGCTCGAAATGGACTTCGTCGCGGCCAACGAGCTGGAGATCGTCGACGGGAAACTGACCGGCCGGGTGATCGGGCAGGTCATCGACCGACCCGGAAAAGCCAAGGCACTGCGTGACTTCGCCCAGCAGGCCGGTGTGCCGATGGAGCAGACGGTCGCGGTCGGCGACGGCGCCAACGACATCGACATGCTGGCCGCTGCGGGGCTGGGCGTGGCGTTCAACGCCAAGCCGGCGCTGCGGGAGGTCGCCGACGCGTCGATCAGCCACCCGTATCTGGACACCGTGTTGTTCATCCTCGGCATCACCCGCGGGGAGATCGAGGCCGCCGATGCGCGTGACGGTGTGGTGCGCCGCGTCGACATCCCCGACGACTAGAGGCTTTTGCTTGGCGAGCTTGCGCGAACTCGTATCGTCTTTCGGCGTTTCGGGCGCAGACACGCACGCTCGTACCTCGCCTAGACCACCACGGTCGTCGGTTCTGGGGCCGCCGCACCGGTGATGCTGTGCCAGGCGCGGGTGAGCAGTTCGATGGCCTCGGTGAGTTGTTCTTCGGGCAGCGCGTACGGGATGCGAACGAATCGCTCCAGTGTGCCGTCGACACCGAATCGTGGTCCTGCGGGCAGGTCCAGGCCCAGCCGGTAGGCGGCCGCGGACAGTGCGGTACTCATCGGTGCGGGCAGGCGCACCCACAACGACATGCCCCCGGCGCCTGGGCCGGGTTCCCAGTCTGGCAGGTGGCGACTCAACAGTGACTGCAGCAGGGCGCGGCGGGTCCGCAGGATCTCCCGACGTTCGGGCAATATGTCGTCGCGGCGATCGAGAAGTCTTGCCGCGGCGAACTGTTCGAGCACCGGGGTACCCATGTCGATCGACGGTCGCAGCGCGGCGATCGTCGCGATCGTCGCGCGCTCGGCACGAATCCAGCCGACACGCAGTCCGCCCCAGAACGACTTCGACATGGACCCGACGGTGAGCACCAGGTCGCGTCGCGTCGTCATCTCGGCGGCCAGCGGAGTCGGCATCGGCCCATCGAGCCACATGTCGAGGATCGTCTCGTCGATGATCGTGCGAGTGCGGGTCTCGGCAATGATGCGCGCCAGGTGTTTTCGATCATTCGCGGGCATCGTGAGTCCCGTGGGGTTCTGGTTGTCGGGAATGAAGTACGCGAGGTTGGGTGCCAGCTGGTTCACCGCGGCCTGCACCGCGTCGAGTTCCCAGCCGGCCTCGGTCATCGCCACGGGGACCGGTCTCGCCCCCGCAGTGGTGATGGCCGACAGCGCGCCGTGATAGGTGGGCTGCTCCACCAGTACGCGATCGCCCGGCTGCACATACGTCGTCAGGATCAACGAAATCGCATGCAGAGCACCGGTGGTCACCAACACCTCGTCGGGCTCGGTGGGAAGGCCGCGCTCGCAATATCGTTCAGCGATCGCCCGGCGCAACGCGCCGACGCCGACGAGTTCGTGGCCCGGTTCGTGGAGGTAGGGCGTGACGTCGCGGGTGGCGTCGACGAACGCTTCCGTCACGGCGGCGGCGGGAGCGGACAGCGCTGCGGCGGCCAGGCTCATCGTCGGCGCCACCGCGTCGGCACGGAAAGCGGGCGTTACCGGCAGCGCTGTGGTGCTGCGCGCGCCGCGGCGGGCATTGAGGTAGCCGTCTTCGCGCAGCTGGTTGAACGCGGAGGTGACCGTTGTGCGGGACACCCGCAGCACGTCGGCGAGTGTGCGTTCGCTGGGCAGTCGCGCGCCGACCGGAACGCGGCCGTCGATGATCAACAGTCGGATCGCGTCGGCCAGGCCTTGGTATGCGGGTCCACTCTGACTGGACGTGCGCCAGTTGCCCAACTCGCGGGCCAAAAGGTCCACATCGAGCGCTCTGGCCGCCATTTCTACCATCATTACAAGCCAGTATGGGCTAACTGGCTATTGATGAGCAAGCCAGTTGGTCGGACCATTGGGTCATGAGTGCGAATTGGATATCAAAACTGGGCCGTGGATTGTCGAGGACATTTCATTGGGACGCACCGGCCGGATGCGTCGACTACTTCGACCGCGACGCCGAGCGGATGGCTCGCGAAGTGGAGCTCATCAAGATGCGCTTCCCGCATCACTCGTGAGGGGCGCGCTGCGCGGTCTAGCGCTGCTGCTCGGATTGGTCGGCTACGGCTTGTCCATGGCGATGATGGTGCGCTCCGAACTCGGGCTGGACCCCTGGGACGTCTTTCACCAGGGCCTGGCCCTGCATACCGAAATGACGATCGGCACCGCGTCCGCGGTGGTCGGTGTGGCCGTGCTGCTGGCGTGGATGCCGCTGCGGAACCGTCCAGGTATCGGCACGATCGCCAACGTCATCGTCATCGCGGTCACCGTCGACCTGGGTCTGCTGCTTATGGAGCCGCCGACGTCGATGCCGGTGCGGATCGCGATGATGGTCGGCGCCGTGGTGCTCAACGCGTTCAGCACGGTGCTCTACGTGGGAGCCGGGCTTGGCCCCGGACCCCGCGACGGCCTGATGACCGGACTGGTGGTGCGAACCGGGCGATCGGTGCGGCTCGTCCGCACGTCGATCGAGGCGACCGTGCTGGCGATCGGGTGGCTGCTCGGCGGCACCGTCGGCGTCGGCACTGTGCTCTACGCGTTCGGCATAGGTCCGCTGGTCCAGTTCTTCGTGCGCATCACGCCGAAGCGCGTCCTTTCGGTCAGCGGCTGGTCTTCGGTCGCGCAGGCCAGCGAATCGGGCGCGCAAACCGTCCGCAGCGGTGCGTCAGCGCGCCGAATTCGCCACACTACGATGAGCAGGTGCCAGTCGCCGAAGGAGATACAGCCGACCCCGACCTGCTGATCGACTTCGCCAAGGTTTCTCTGCGCCGTGGCGGCCAGGTCCTCGTCGGGCCCGTCACGTGGTCGGTCGAACTCGACGAACGCTGGGTGGTCATCGGGCCCAACGGCGCAGGCAAGACATCGTTGCTTCGCATCGCCGCCGCGATGGAGTATCCGTCGTCGGGTACGGCGTTCGTCCTCGGCGAGCGACTCGGCAGGACAGACATGTCAGAACTACGCTCCCGCGTCGGCCTGAGCAGTTCGGCGCTGTCGCAGCGGGTGCCAGACGACGAGGTGGTGCGCGACCTGGTCGTGTCGGCCGGATATTCGGTGCTGGGCCGATGGCGTGAGCGCTACGAAGACGTCGACTACGAGCGGGCGGTCGACATGCTCGAGAGTATTGGTGCCGAACATCTCGCCGAGCGCACCTACGGGACGCTGTCCGAAGGGGAGCGCAAGCGTGTTCTCATCGCGCGATCGATGATGACCGACCCCGAGTTGCTGTTGCTCGACGAGCCTGCGGCCGGTCTGGACCTCGGCGGCCGCGAGGATCTGCTCGCACGGCTGGAGGACCTCGCGCTCGACCCGGATTCTCCCGCGCTCGTGTTGGTCACCCACCACGTCGAGGAGATTCCGCGCGGGTTCTCCCACGGCTTGATCCTGTCCGAGGGCAAGATCGTCGACTCCGGTCTACTGTCCGACGTGCTGACCTCTGAGAACCTGTCGAAGGCGTTCGGACAGTCGATCGTCCTCGAAAACTCCGAGGGTCGCTACTTCGCGCGGCGGGCCAGGAGCCGGGCCGCGCACAGGAGGCGAGCATGACCCAAGACCCGTTGGTCCCGAGGCCGGCCGCGACGGTGATGCTGATCCGCGACAAGCGCGAGCGCATCGCCAAGCAAATCGAAGTGTTCCTGATGCGACGGCACCGCAAGATGGACTTCGTCGGCGGGGTGATGGTCTTCCCGGGCGGCGGCGTCGACGACCGCGACCGCAACGCCAACATCGCGTGGCACGGTCCCGACAAGAACTGGTGGGCCGAGCGGCTCGGCACCGACGCCGACCTTGCCGAGGCGCTGGTGTGCGCAGCAGCACGGGAGACCTTCGAGGAGTGCGGCGTTCTGTTCGCCGGCGCCGCCGACGATCCGGACCTGCTCGTCGACGATGCGTCGAGCTACCGCGACGCCCGGGCCGCGTTGGTCAGCAAGGAGCTGTCGTTCGCCGAGTTCCTCCGCGACGAGAAGCTGATGCTGCGCGCCGATCTTCTTCGACCGTGGGCGAATTGGGTGACGCCGAAAGAGGAGCGCACCCGCCGCTACGACACGTATTTCTTCGTCGGTGCGCTCCCGGAGGGGCAACTCGCCGACGGTGACAACACCGAATCCGACCACGCCGACTGGACCACGCCCGAAGAGGCTCTGGAGGATTTCGCGGCGCACCGCAGCTTCCTGTTGCCGCCGACGTGGACGCAGCTCGACGCGCTGGCCGGTCGTACGGTCGCCGAGATACTCGCCGTCGAACGAACGATCGTCCCGGTGTCGCCGAACATGAGCATGACCGACGGGAACCTGGAGTTCGAGTTCTTCGACGGCGAGCGCTACAACCAGGCGCTGGGCGGGCGTACCCCGTGACGGAGTTCGTCTCGGTCCACACCAGCGACGAGCAACCGGGCGTCGCGACGCTCCTGCTGTCCCGGCCGCCCACCAACGCGCTGACCCGCCAGGTGTACCGCGAACTCGAGGCCGCCGCGGGGGACATCGCCACCCGCGACGACGTCCACGCGGTGATCCTGTTCGGCGGTCACGAGATCTTCTCCGCCGGCGACGATGTGCCCGAGCGATCTCTGCTCAACGGCGATGAGGCGGCGTCGGCGACCCGGGTCTGCCGAAGCGCGGTCGACGCCCTCGCCGCGATTCCCAAGCCCACGGTCGCGGCCATCACCGGCTACGCCTTGGGCGGCGGGCTGAACCTGTCGCTGGCCGCCGACTGGCGCGTCGCCGGCGACAACGTCCGGTTCGGGGTGACCGAGATCCTGGCCGGACTGGTGCCTGCGGGCGGCACCGCGCGGCTGGCACGTGCAGTCGGCCTGTCCAAGGCCAAGGACATGGTGTTCAGCGGCCGATTCCTCGACGCCAAGGAAGCGCTGGCACTGGGCCTGATCGACGAGATGGTGGCCCCCGACGGTGTGTACGACGCCGCCCTGGCGTGGGCCCAGCGGTTCGTCGAACGCCCAGCTCAGGTACTGGCCGCCGCGAAGGCCACCTTCCACGTTTAGGCTGCCCTGTTATGAGTCTTGATCGCGAATCTGTCCCCCGCGAGCGGGAGGTGCCCCCAGTCGCCGCCGGGGCGGCTCCGGCCCCCAATCCGCACGCCACCGCGGAACAGGTGGAGGCGGCCCGCCACGACTCCAAACTCGCCCAGGTCCTGTACCACGACTGGGAGGCCGAGTCGTACGACGACAAATGGTCGATCTCCTACGACAAGCGATGTGTCGACTACGCGCGCGACTTGTTCGATGCGACGGTTCCGGAAGAGGAGCTACGCAACCTGCCCTACGACCGCGCGCTCGAGCTGGGCTGCGGTAGCGGATTTTTTCTCCTCAACCTGATCCAGGCCGGTGTGGCCCGTCGCGGCTCGGTGACCGATCTATCCCCTGGCATGGTCAAGGTCGCCACCCGCAATGGCCAGAACCTCGGGCTGGAAATCGACGGACGGGTCGCCGACGCCGAAGGCATCCCCTACGACGACGACACCTTCGACCTCGTCGTAGGTCACGCGGTCTTGCATCACATCCCCGACGTCGAGCTGTCGCTGCGGGAGGTCGTGCGAGTGCTCAAGCCCGGCGGCAGATTCATCTTCGCGGGCGAACCGAGCAACGCAGGCGAGAACTACGCGCGCCCGTTGTCGACATTGACGTGGCGAACGGTGACGAACCTGACGAAGCTGCCGGGGCTGTCCAGCTGGCGCCGGCCGCAGGCCGAACTCGACGAGTCGTCGCGCGCCGCGGCCCTGGAAGCGATCGTCGACCTGCACACGTTTTCCCCCGGTGACTTGGAGCGGATGGCCGAAAGTGCAGGCGCCGTGGACGTTTCGACCTCGACGACGGAGTTCACCGCCGCAATGCTCGGCTGGCCGCTGCGCACCCTTGAAGCCGCGGTGCCGCCGGGCCGGTTGGGTTGGGGTTACGCGAAGTTCGCATTCAACAGCTGGATCGCACTCAGCTGGGTCGATCACAACCTGTGGCGTCGAGTCGTCCCGAAGGGGTGGTTCTACAACGTGATGGTGACCGGGGTCAAGCCGTCGTAGATTTCCGGCTCGACGACGTCGCCTATCTACGCAGCGACGCCGGGAGGCAGGCGTTGCGCGAAGTCGCTGACTTGCGGCTCACGCCCGCCACGTTGATTGCCGACATCGCTTCGGCGCGTGCGCGTTTCGGCGAGTGGTCCGCGGTCTTGGTGGAGACGACGGTGTTGCGGCGCAAGGCCGCGGCGAAGGTCGGCGATCCCGCGGACTGGCTGTTCACCGACGAGGCCCTACAACAGGCTACGACCCAGTCGGTCGCCAACCACCGAGCCCGGCGCCTGGCGGGCGCTGTCGTCCACGACGCCACCTGTTCGATCGGCACCGAGCTTGCCGCCCTTCGACACTCGGCAGCCGCCCTCGTCGGCAGCGACCTAGATCCGGTCAGGTTGGCGATGGCGCGGCACAACGTCGCCGATGTGGACCTGTGCCGCGCCGACGCGCTGCGACCCATCACCGGTTCCGCCGTCGTCCTGCTCGACCCCGCGCGCCGCAGCCGCGGACGACGCCGATTCGACCCACGGGATTACACCCCCGGGCTCGACGCCCTGCTCGACGTGTACCGCGGGCGGGACATCGCCGTAAAGTGCGCGCCGGGAATCGATTTCGACGGGTTGGCGCAGTTGGGTTTCGCCGGCGAGATCGAAGTGACGTCTACCGCCGGCGGTGTGCGCGAGGCCTGCCTGTGGTCGTCGGGGCTCGCTGCGCCCGGTGTGACCCGGCGGGCCAGCATGCTCGACGCGGGGGAGGAGATCACCGACGCCGAACCCGACGACTGCGGTGTTGCCCCGGCGGGTCGATGGATCGTCGATCCCGACGGGGCAGTCGTGCGCGCGGGATTGGTGCGTCACTACGCGGCGCGACACGGTCTGTGGCAACTCGACCCCGATATCGCCTATCTGTCGGGCGAGCAACTGCCGACCGGAGTGCGCGGCTTCGAGGTTCTCGAGGAGTTGGCGTACAGCGAACGCCGACTGCGACAGGCGCTTTCGCGTCGTGACACCGGTGCGGTAGAAATCCTTGTTCGCGGTGTCGATGTCGATCCCGATGTACTGCGGCACCGGCTTCGGCTGCGTGGATCGCAGATGGTTTCGGTCGTCATCACCCGGCTCGGCGTCGGAGCCGCAAGCCGGACAACGGCATTCATCTGCCGTCCGTCACGCTGAGTTTCCGCGGCCCAGGTGAAAAGCCACGTACCCTGGCAGTGATGCATCGGCGGCGGAGCCGGTGCCTACTGCGAGGACGTCCCAGATGCACATTTTCAGGTCGGCGGCTGCCCTTTTGGGTGCCTGTGCTGTTGCCGTTTCGGTCGGCAGTCCGGTGGCTTCGGCGCAGTCCGGCTGCGCGGATCTGCGGGGCGTCGTCGGACCTGACCAGATTTGCCGCGTGCAGATACAGAATCCGACGTACACCGTCGATATGAGCTTCCCGAACGACTATCCCGATCAGCAGTCGTTGGTCGAATACCTCACCCAGTCGCGCGACGGATTCGTCAACGTCGCCGAGGATCCGGACGCCTACAACCTGCCCTACGAGCTGGACGCCGACGGGGTCGGCTACCGCTCGGGCTCATTGCTGCCGGGAACCGGCACCCGCAGCGTGGTGTTCACGACCTACCAGAACGTCGGCGGCGCTCACCCGCAGACGTACTACCAGGCGTTCAACTGGAACTTGGCCACGAACGCGCCGATCACCTTCGGCACCCTGTTCAAGCCGGGCACCAAACCGCTCGACGTGATCTATCCCGCAGTCAATCGCTACCTCACAGAACAGCAGGGGCTGATCGACGCGATCCCGTCGACCGCGGGGCTGGATCCGGCCAACTACCAGAACTTCGCTCTGACCGATGACACGCTGCTCTTCTTCTTCAGCCAGGGGCAGATGTTCGCAGAGTCGGCTGGGCCGGTGCAGGCCTCGGTGCCGCGCGCACTCGTCGCCCCGATGCTCGCGCTTTAAGCGGGCGCGAATCCATAGACGCGGCCCTCGCTCGTCGCGGTGACGACGCGGCGGTCGTGCCCGACGGAAACGCCGACGGGCCAGCCCCCTGCGTTGGGCAGCGGATACGAGTTGAGTGTCCGGCCGTCGGCCGGATCGAACACGATCAACGCCTGACCGTCCTCTCCGTCGCGCGCGACGGTGTATGCCACGTCGGCGCCGGACTGACTCGAGGTAGTCAACGGCACGACTTCGTCGCGCGTCCACTTGACCTCGCCGTTGTCGCCGGCGTCCTTGATGCCGACCAGCTTGGCGCCAGGGCCGCCGCCGGCGATGATCAACCCGTCTGGCGACACCGACGGCGGCGTCTGCGCCAAATAGTCAAGGGCGATCGACCATTTCGGCTTGCCGTCGGCGGTGTTGATCGCCCACAGGCGCTCGTCGCGTCCATTGACATACGCGGTCGATCCGTCCGAGGACAGCGCGGGACTGGCCAGTGGCCCACCGCCGACGGCGTCGCTCGTCCATTCTTGGCTGAGGACCGGATTTTGACCCGGGCGGTACCGCAGCCCGACGAGAACGGGAGCCTCGGCCTCCGGCTCCCACAGGCTGAGCACAATCACCCCGGTCTGCTCGGCGAAGGCGGGCGCCGCGGCGACCGGACAGCCCGCACGGGCGGACCTGCAGTCGGCGAGGCCGCGCTCGGAATCCTTCGGGTCGACGCCCGCGACCAGATCCAGCGGAGCGCCGTCGACGATCCCCTTGTGGGCGTCGAACACGAGGACCTGACCCAGGTGTGTCACCACGAGCAGGTGTCCCGCGTTCAGGATCCGCGGTGTGGTCGGCATCCCGATGACCGGCTGACGCCAACGGATCCACTGTGTGGGTGGAAACGAGATCATCGCGCCGGGCTGACCCACGTAGAGGTTGTCGACGCCATCCCACAGAGGACTGGAGGTGTCGCCGCCCTGCACCAGCCGGGTGCACCAGCGTTGCCGGGCGCGGTTGTCGGTCTCCCAGACCATCAGCGAACAGCCCGCAGGGGTCTGCGCGTTGACGGCCAGGTAGCTGCCGGATCCCAATGCGACCGCTGCGGCGAGATCGCCCTTGACCGAGCGGGTCCACTCCAGCCGGAGCGCGTCGGCTCCCGCCGTCGACTGGTAGCTGCTGTTGCGGGCGTCGCCGTACTGCGCAGGCCAGCCCGAGGCCGCTTGCGCCTCGACCCACGAGTCGGTGTTCTGACAACCGGCCACAAAGGCCGTGATCAGCGCTGTTGACACCAGCACCATCGATCGCCGGAACACTGCGCCCTTTCTGTCGTGATCTGCCCGCGTGTTGTGCGAGCCCACGTGAGGGTAACCGTTTTGCAGTGCGGGTCTCGCGTAGGCTTTCCGGCCATGACGACGATGTGGGGCGCACCGCTGCACAAGCGGTGGCGGGGTTCGCGGCTGCGCGACCCGCGCCAAGCCAAGTTCCTCACCATGGCCTCGCTGAAGTGGGTGATCGCCAACAAGGCCTACACCCCGTGGTACCTCGTGCGTTACTGGCGGCTGCTGAAGTTCAAGCTCACCAACCCGCACATCATCACCCGCGGCATGGTGTTCCTCGGTAAAGGCGTGGAGATCCAGGCGACCCCCGAGCTGTCCACGATGGAGATCGGCCGCTGGGTGCACATCGGTGACAAGAACACGATCCGCTGCCACGAGGGCTCACTGCGCTTCGGCGACAAGGTCGTCCTCGGCAGGGACAACGTCATCAACACCTATCTCGATATCGAACTCGGCGACTCCGTCCTGATGGCCGACTGGGTCTATGTCTGCGACTTCGATCATCGGATGGACAGCATCGAGCTGCCCATCAAAGACCAGGGCATCGTCAAGGGTCCGGTGCGGATCGGGCCGGACACGTGGATCGCGACCAAGGTGACGATTCTGCGCAACACGATGATCGGCCGCGGGTGCGTCCTGGGGTCGCACGCGGTGGTCAAAGGTGAGATCCCGGACTTCTCCATTGCAGTCGGCGCACCGGCGAAGATCGTCAAGAACCGCAAGCTGTCATGGGAGACGTCGGCGGCCCAACGTGCCGAGCTCGCCGCGGCGCTGGCCGATATCGAACGCAAGAAAGCCGCCCGCTGACGGAGGCGGGCGACGCCACCCGGCGCGTCGACCTCTCGACCGGCCCTGCCCTGGTCATCGACGACGGCGTGCTCATGCGGGCACGTGGTGTGCCCTACGGCAGCGCGGACAGGTTCGCCTCGCCGACACCGCCCGCGCCGTGGGCGGAGCCCCGGGCGCTGATCCGGCGTGGACCCGTGTGTCCGCAACTGCCGTCGCGGCTGGCGTTCGTGACCGGACCCGTCACCGACGGCCTCCAGCGAAGCGAGGACTGCCAAGTCCTCAGTGTCACCGCGCCAAGCGGCGCCGACGGGTTGCCGGTGATGGTCTGGTTCCACGGCGGGGCCTACGTCTCCGGTGGCGGTGAGTCCCCGAACTACGACCCCGATGCCCTCGTCACGGAGGGCCGCGTTGTGGTGGTCACGGTCAGCTACCGGCTCGGCATCTTCGGCTACTGCACACCGCTGGGCGTGGATGAGGACAATCTCGGCCTGCGCGATCAACTCTTGGCGCTGCGCTGGGTGCACGACAACATCGCCGCGTTCGGTGGTGACCCGCAGCGCGTCACGTTGTTCGGGCAGTCCGCGGGTGGGGACTCGGTGTACTCGTTGATGCTGTCGGAAGCAGCTGACGGCATCTACTCGCGCGCGATCATCCAGAGTGCGCCGCTCGGGATGCGAGACGGCCGCGATGCGATGAGAACGGCGATGCGGGCCGCTGCAGCGGAATCACTGAGCGACACAGACCCTTTCGCAGCAGACGTCGAGCGACTGCACCTCGCGCAGACCAGGTCCCTGATTGCGGCGCGACGATTCGGCGCGATCAGCGGGTTGTCCTACGCGCCGATCCTGGGTGTCGATCCGCTTCCGGCGGCCCATGAGGTGACCGCCCGGATCGCGCACGTGGCAAGGTCGGTCGACCTGTTTGTCGGCTCCACCAAGCTCGATGCCGCGCCGTTCGTCGAACTGAATCAGAATGCGTCGCGGCTGCGTGCGCTGGGGCCAGTCGGCAAGGTGGGTGCGCGCACCGCAGCCGCAGCGATGACGCGTCGAGTCTTCAGCGGGCCTGCGGAACGGCTCGCCCGCAGTTGGCGCGCAGACGGGGGTAGGGCGTCTACGTACCGGCTCGACTGGTCGCCCCGAGACGCCCCGCTGGGCGCCTGTCACTGCATGGATCTGCCCTTGCTGCTCGGCACTCCTGGCGCGTGGTCGAGCGCGCCGATGCTGGGTCCGCATCCCGACCCGCTTGATCACCGGCTCGCCATTCAGATACGCCGGCTGTGGACCCGCTTTGCCCATGACGGCGTGCCCGGTCTGGGTGCCGAGAAGTTCAGGCTCGACGCGGTGCGGTGAGTCAGCGGTCGGGCAGTGCGTGCTCGACGATGGTGCGGCGCCGATGCGGTTCGCGCTCACCGCGTTTGGCGGCGACGTACACCTGCGCGGTCTCATCGGCGACGGTGTGCCAGTCGAACGCCGACGTGAGTCGCTCCCGTGCGGCGATCGCCATGCTCTGCGCACGCTCGGGATCGTCGAGAATTCGCCGTACGGCGGTAGCGATGCCTGCGACGTCACGCGGGGCAAACGAAACGCCGGTGCGGCCGTCGATCACCGCTTCACCCAGCCCGCCGACATTGGAGGTCACCAGGGGGATGCCGGTCGCGGCCGCCTCGAGGCCCACGATGCCGAAGGGTTCGTAGTGGCTGGGCAGCACGGCGGCGTCGGCGGTGTGAAGTAGTGTCACGAGCTGTTCGTGGTCGAGGTGGCCGACGAACGTTGTGGCCTTGAGTACCTTGTGCTTTCGCGTCTGCTGAACGAGCCACTGCTGCTGGGTGCCGGTACCGGCAATGGTCAACGTCGTGCCCGGATGTGTGCGGCGAATGCGGGGGAGCGCCGCGATGAGGTCGTGGACACCCTTCTCGTATTCGAGCCGGCCGAGAAACACCAGATGGGCGGGGCCTTGGCGCGGTCGCCGCTTCGCGAAGGGCCACCGCGCCGATTCGATTCCGTTGCGGATGACCCGCGTCTCGGCGAGACCGGGCCCGAACAGTTCGACGATCTCGTCGCTCATCGAGGCCGAACACGTGATGAGCGAATCGGATTCGTGCACCAGCCAGGACTCCACCGCGTGTACCTGCCGACTGATACGTCCCGATACCCATCCTGAGTGGCGTCCGGCCTCGGTCGCATGAATGGTGGAAACGAGCGGCGCATCGAAGTGTTCAGCGAGGGTGATCGCGGGATGGGCGACCAGCCAGTCATGGGCGTGGACGACGTCGGGTCGCCATGGCTTGTTGCGGCGCCCCCTGATCCCGAGGCCCGCCCGGACCATCGAATGGCCCATCGCGAGCGTCCACGCCATCATGTCGGTGCCGAAGTCGAATTCATGGGGATCCTGGGCGGCGGCGACCACCCTTACGCCGTCGGCGATCTCGTCGGTCGACGGATGCGTACTGGGGTCCGTGCCGGTCGGTCGGCGGCTGAGCACCACGACCTCATGGCCCGCCGCGGCGAGCGCTGTGGCGAGGTGATGGACATGGCGGCCGAGGCCGCCGATCACCACGGGCGGGTACTCCCATGAGACCATCAAGATCTTCATTGGGAGCCCACCGTCCGCGGGGAACACGCGCGGTCGCGAAGAGTGGGGTTCACGGGCGGGGAAGCCTTCGTGCGTCGAGTGCGCCGAACAGGCCGTCGGCACGGTTCCAGCCGGCAGCGAGACGCTGCGCGTGCTCGTGGCGGCCGGAGGCCATCGCCCCAGCGATCTCGCGAGTGGCATGGGCGTGCAGATGTGCGCGATAGCGCGCGTAGTCCGCGGCCGAATCCTTGCTGACCATGAACGGCCAGTCGCTGGACACCGTCAGAAGCGTCTCGCGCAGGATCTGGTCGGCCACGAAACTTCGGGCCGGTGCGCTATCCGCCTCGGCGAGCGCCTTGTCCACCGTCGTCAGTGCGGTGTCGACGACCTCGCTGTTCAACTGAACCAGGTCGGCCACCTGCTCTCCGGCCCACACCTGCCAGTCCTTACCGGAACCCCAAGAGCTGGGCGGTAATTCGACGGGGGAACCGACGAAGCCGTCGGCGATCGCGTCGGACAGCGTGCCGACTCGCACGCCGGCCTCGGGGAGCGCGCGCAGGACCCGCTCCAGCCATACCGGACCCTCGTACCACCAATGGCCGAACAGTTCGGTGTCGAAGGCCGCGATCACATGGGCGGGCCTGCCGATCCGTTCGCTCTCGTCGACGAGGCGTTGACGCACCACATTGACGAAATCGGTGACGTGACCGTCGATCGCACCGTCGGCGCGTGCCGGATCGTATGGCGCCTTGGCGTCCGAGGCGACGTTGCGCCCCGTGACCCTGGCCGGCTTGAGACCCGTTGTGTGGTCATAGGTGTGGAAGTCGCGGTAGGCGGCATGCCCGGGATAGCCGGACTTCGGTGACCACACCCGGTAGCTGACCTGGAGGTCGCGACCGAACGCGACAACGTCCGAGGATCCGACCGGGCGTCCCAGCGCGGTATCCCCGTGCAGCGAGGGACCGTCGACCATGAAGTGGCCGACACCCGCTGCGGCATAGTCGATTTCCATTCCCGGTGCATACGCGCATTCCGGGGCCCAGATGCCGGTGGGTGTGTGCGCAAACCGCTGCGCAGCGTCGGCGAGCCCCTCGCGCAGGGCGAACTCGCGCAGGCGCGGGTTCAGCAGCGGTTGAAACGGATGCGACAGCGGTCCGCCGAGCAATTCGATGGCCTCGGCGTCGATCAGTTCACGCAGCAGCGGACTTCCGCCATGGGCCCACAGCGTCGAGAAGTCGTCTAGCGCGCGGTCGGCCTCTGCTCGCTCTCGAATACCGAACTGCCGCAGCGGATCACCGAGTGTCGTCGCCTCGAGGGCGCGCAGGCCCCAGTTGGCGAGCCAGTGGTGCATCCCCGTCAAGCAGTACGGGTCGTCGAGTTGTGCGGTCACCACCGGCGTCATGCCAAGCGTCACCAGGTGGCGGCGGTCCTCTGCGGCGAGCCTGCGGAGGACACGCATCAGCGGGACGTACGCGGCCGCCCAAGATTGATACAGCCACTCCTCACCGACGGGCCAGCGTCCGTGATGGGCGAGCCACGGCAGATGGGTATGGAGGACGAGCGTGAAGAGCCCCGGAGCCGGATCGCCGGCGACATCGGACCGGCGCACGGGCTCGTTGGTCGTCACGGCCGCACCGCAATTGCGACGAGGTCGAGGCTGCCGTCGATATCCCGGTCCTCGGCGTCGAAGACGTCGAAGTCTGCTGTGGTCACGGACGCGACGTCGTCGAGCAGATCGGTGGGCCACGGTGCGTCGGCCAGTGCGCGGGTGATCTGGGCGTCGATGATCGAGCCACCGTGGCGCTCGTCGAGCTCTACCAGCCGTGGCCCGTGGAACACGCCGAGCATCGACTCGACCGCAAAGCCCTCGCCGGACAACAGTCGGGCCAACTCGGCGGCATTCAATTCGCGGGTGTGGAACGGGTTGATCGGCGTGTCGCGGCCGGGGGAGAAGGTGATCCGGTTCGGCGTCGACATCAGCAGGACGCCGCCGGGCCGCAACACCCGCAGACACTCGGCGACGAATTGCCCTTGATCCCAGAGATGTTCGATCACCTGGAAGTTGACCACGACATCGACGGCGCCGTCGGCAAGGGGAAGCTCGGCCAGATTCCCCTGACGCATGTCGACCCGGGGATAGCGGGCGCGGACATGGGCGACCGCGGAATCGTCGTAGTCCAAGCCGATGACCCGGCGCGCCACGCGCGCGATCAGGTCAGCGCCGTAGCCCTCGCCGCAGCCGGCTTCGAGCACGTCGCGGTCCGCGCAGAGATCAGCCAGCCGCTCATAGACGACTTCATGGCGGCGGAACCAGTAGTTCTCCTCCGCGAGGCCCGGAACCGTGCGTTCGCCTGTCAAGGGCAGGTCGGGACCGTCGGTGACGAATGCGCTCATTGGAAGGCAGGCTAACGTGAAACAGCTCACTGGCGAACACTTCACCGCCTACGTGCTGCTAGAACACAAACTTCGACCAGCTATGGTGTTCCTGCGATCCCCTAAAAGTTACCCGCGAGTAACATGATGGTGGTTGCTTGAAACGTGGTATTGCGGGCCGGTCATCGGCCCCTTCGAGGAGGACGAACCAGACTCATGACGAACATCGTGGTCCTGATCAAGCAGGTCCCTGACACCTGGTCGGAGCGCAAGCTGTCCGACGGCGATTTCACTCTCGACCGTGAGGCCGCCGACGCCGTGCTCGACGAGATCAACGAGCGCGCCGTCGAAGAGGCGCTCCTGATCAAGGAGAAAGAGGGCGGAGAGAGCACTGTGACGGTGCTCACAGCCGGGCCCGAGCGTGCCACCGAGGCCATCCGCAAGGCGCTGTCGATGGGTGCCGACAAGGCCGTGCACCTCGTCGACGAGGGCATGCACGGATCCGACATGGTCCAGACCGGCTGGGCGCTCGCCCGTGCCCTCGGCACCATCGAGGGCACCGAGCTGGTCATCGCCGGCAACGAGGCCACCGACGGCGTCGGCGGCGCGGTTCCGGCGATCGTGGCCGAGTACCTGGGTCTGCCGCAGCTCACCCACCTGCGCAAGGTGACGGTCGAAGGCGGGAAGGTCACCGGCGAACGCGAGACCGATGACGGCGTGTTCACCGTCGAGGCATCGCTGCCGGCGGTCGTCAGCGTCAACGAGAAGATCAACGAGCCCCGCTTCCCGTCCTTCAAGGGCATCATGGCCGCCAAGAAGAAGGAAGTGACGACGCTGACGCTGGCCGAGATCGGCGTCGAAGCCGACGAGGTGGGTGTCGCCAACGCCGGCACCAAGGTCAATGCGTCGACTCCGAAGCCGCCCAAGACCGCGGGCGAGAAGGTCACCGACGAAGGTGAGGGCGGCACCAAGGTCGCCGAGTACCTCGTCGCCCAAAAAATCATCTAGTCCCCACACGCCGATAAAGAACCCAGAAAGATAACGAAGACACATGGCTGAAGTACTTGTGCTCGTTGAGCACGCTGAAGGTGCGCCGAAGAAGGTCACCGCCGAACTCATCACTGCCGCACGTAAATTGGGTGAGCCCGCTGCCGTCGTGGTGGGCAAGCCGGGCACGGCCGACGGACTCGTCGACGCCCTGAAGGCCGCAGGCGCGGCCAAGATCTACGTCGCCGAATCCGACGACGCCGAGAACTACCTGATCACCCCCTATGTGGACGTGCTGGCTTCGCTGGTCGAGTCCGCGAGCCCGGCTGGTGTGGTGCTCGCCGCATCTGCGGACGGCAAGGAGATCGGAGGCCGTCTGGCCGCGCGCATCGGCGCGGGTGTACTGACCGATGTCGTCGACGTTCAAGAGGGCGGCAAGGCGATCCACTCGATCTTCGGCGGCGCGTACACCGTCGAGGCCGAATCGACCGGTGAACTCCCGGTGATCACCGTGCGTCCCGGTGCCATCGAGGCCGAGGCTGCAGACGGCGCGGGCGAGGTCGTCAAGGTCGAGGTTCCGGCCCAGGCCGAGAACGCGACCAAGATCACCAAGCGCGATCCCGCGGTCGCCGGTGACCGTCCTGAGCTCACGGAGGCCACCGTCGTCGTATCGGGTGGTCGTGGTGTCGGCAGCGCCGAGAACTTCAACGTGGTCGAGGAACTGGCCGACTCGCTGGGTGCCGCCGTCGGTGCTTCGCGCGCCGCGGTGGACTCCGGCTACTACCCGGGACAGTTCCAGGTCGGTCAGACGGGCAAGACCGTGTCGCCGCAGCTGTACATCGCACTGGGCATCTCCGGGGCGATCCAGCACCGCGCGGGTATGCAGACGTCCAAGACGATCATCGCGGTGAACAAGGACGAAGAGGCGCCGATCTTCGAGATCGCTGACCTCGGCATCGTCGGCGACCTGTTCAAGGTCGCGCCGCAGCTGACCGAGGCGGTCAAAGCCCGCAAGGGCTAGCACTTCTCACGCGAAGCCCCCGAATACGCCGACCGGCGGTTCGGGGGCTTCTGCGTGCCGTACGGACTACGGACTCTCAAGGGCGCGATATGACCGCCACGCGACTAAACCTGAAGGTATGGACGCACACGTCAGCGATCTCACCAAAGCCATCGAGGAACGCCGGTCCATCCGGATGTTTCTGCGCGACAAGCCCGTCCCGCGCGACCTGCTCGACGAGGCGCTCGCACTGGCGATGCGGGCACCGTCGAACTCCAACATCCAGCCCTGGCGGCTGTTCCTGGCGACCGGACCCCGCCGCGACAAACTGGTCGAGGCGCTGCTGGAACGGGCGTCGAGGGGTTATCCCGCGACGGTCGGACTACCGCAGAGCTTCTCTGCGCTGCGCTCCGAGATCGGTGCGCTGGTGTACGGATCCATGGGCATTGCCCGCGACGACAGCGAAGGCCGCCGCATGGCGCAGCTGCGCAACTGGGAGTTCTTCCGCGCGCCCGTGGCGGGCGTGGTGTGCATGCACCGTGATCTGGGGCCCGCCGACAGCCTGGCCGTTGGGATGTTCCTGCAGACGCTCGTGCTCGCGCTGACCGAACGCGGGCTCGGAACATGCCTGCAGGTGTCGATCGCCCATTTTCCCGATGTGCTGCGCGAACAGCTGGACATTCCGGACGATCTGCAGATCATCTGTGGCCTCGCGGTGGGTTATGCCGACCCGGAATTTGCAGCCAATCAATTGCGCACACCCCGCAATCCCGTGGGCGAGAACGTCGTGTTCCTCGACGGCTGAGGGTCCTGCGACCTCGGGTCATGTGAGTTTCTGCACACATCTACGCCCAACTCGTCACCCAGCGCTCACGGACACGTCACGCATCCGATGCCATCCGGAGATGCGGCTGGGCGAGCGTGCAGCCATGAGCACTGCTTCTGTACTCATCGCCCCCGACGACGTCGCTGAGGGAGCCGCGGCTTCATCAGCGAATCCGCGCTATACCTTGCTGCTGTCAACCGATCCTGCGCTCATCGACGCTGCGCAGCGCCTCCGTCATGACGTGTTCACCTCCGAGCCGGGCTTCGCGCTTTCCGCGATCGGTCCGGGATTCGACGTCGGTCGCGATGTCGACCGGTTCGACGAGTACTGCGATCATCTGCTGGTCCGTGAGGACAACTCCGGCGAACTCGTCGGCTGCTACCGGATGTTGCCGCCGCCGGGTGCCATCGCGGCCGGGGGTCTCTATACCGCAACGGAATTCGAGGTACGGGGCCTTGACGCGTTGCGGCCCTCCCTGGTGGAGATGGGCCGCGCCGTGGTCCGCGAAGATCACCGCAACGGCGCAGTGGTGCTGCTGATGTGGGCCGGAATCCTGGCCTATCTCGACCGCTGCGGCTACGACTACGTGACCGGTTGTGTGTCGGTGCCGGTCGACGGCGCGGTCGGCGACGCGCCGGGGAGCCAGATCCGCGGGGTGCGGGACTTCGTCCGCCGCCGCCACGCCGCCCCCGCCGAACACACGGTGTATCCGTATCGGCCGGTGACGGTGCAGGGCAGGGACCTCGACGACATCGAACCGCCGTCGCGGCTGGCCGTACCGCCGCTGATGCGGGGATATCTGCGACTCGGCGCGCAGGTGTGCGGCGACCCCGCACACGATCCGGACTTCGGAGTCGGTGACTTTCCGGCGCTGCTGGACAAACGCCGGGCCGACACCCGATACCTCAGACGTCTGAGATCGGTCGGCGCGGCGGGCGCGATGGTCAACGGAATGTCGTCATGACCGCCGAAAATCCGTGGGTTCCCCGCGCCACCTGCAATGTCAGCTGCGTCGCCGCGACGGAAGCGCCGACGGGCCAACGGATCGTCGTCGCCTGGCGGGTCGCGATACGCGCCACCTTCGCTGTCGTTCTGTTGTCCGCTGTGCCACTGCTGGCCATACCGATGCCCGGTCGCTCGCACCTTCAGCGGAGCTATTGCCGACTGATGCTGCGGTGTCTGGGTGTGCGAATCACGGTGTCTGGCGGGCCGATTCGCAATCTGCAGGGCGTACTGGTGGTCGCAGGCCACGTGTCGTGGGTGGACATCTTCGCGATCGGATCGGTCCTTCCCGGCCGGTTTGTCGCCAAGGCCGAGATGATCAACTGGCCCGGCCTTGGGTTCCTGGCACGGCTGATGAAGGTCATTCCCATCGACCGCGACAACCTGCGTCGCCTGCCCGATGTCGTCTCGACGATCGCCGTCCGACTGCGGGCCGGTCAGACGGTCGTCGCCTTCCCCGAAGGCACGACGTGGTGCGGCCTGGCGTATGGCCAGTTCCGGCCGGCGATGTTCCAGGCCGCGGTGGATGCGGGCAGACCGGTGCAGCCGCTGCGACTGAGCTACCACCGTCGCGACGGTGCGGCGTCGACCATTGCCGCGTACGTCGGCGACGACACCTTGCCGGCCTCCATCCGGCGGCTGATCACGGCGCAGCGCACGGTGGTGCGTGTGCAGGTCGAGTCGCTGCAGTTGCCGGGGGCCGACCGCCGTGACCTCGCCGCCCGCTGTGAGTCGGCCGTACGCGGCGACGTGACGGCCCGCGCCCAGGGGCACGCATTGGTCGCCTGACCACGGGATCTGGCCGGCCGATCGGTGGCAGCTACCATGGAACGGCTATGACCTCGCCAGATGTTCTTCGCGGAGGCGGCGCTGTGCCGGTCTATCTGGACCACGCCGCCACGACTCCGATGCACCCCGCAGCGATCGAGGCCATGACGTCCGTCCTGGCGACGGTCGGCAACGCGTCGTCGCTGCACGGCGCCGGACGGAGCGCGCGCCGCCGCATGGAGGAGTCGCGAGAAACGCTGGCCCAGTTGCTGGGTGCGCGACCGTCCGAGGTGATCTTCACCGCAGGCGGAACCGAGAGTGACAACCTCGCGGTCAAGGGCATCTATTGGGCGCGCCGCGACGCCGACGCGCGCCGTCGACGCATCGTCACCACTCCCGTCGAGCATCATGCGGTGCTCGACGCCGTCGAGTGGCTCGTCGAACACGAAGGCGCGGACGTGACATGGCTACCCGTCGACGCGGACGGATCGGTCTCACCGTCCGCTCTTCGCGATGCGCTGCAGAACCACGATGACGTCGCGTTGGTGTCGGTCATGTGGGCGAACAACGAGGTCGGCACCATCATGCCGATCGCAAAACTCGCCGCCGTCGCAGCTGAATTCGACATCCCGATGCACAGCGACGCCGTACAGGCGGTGGGTCAGATACCCGTCGACTTCACAACGAGCGGACTGTCGGCGATGAGCATCGCCGCGCACAAGTTCGGCGGACCCACCGGCGCGGGCGCGCTGCTGCTCCGCCGTGACACCGACTGCGTGCCGCTGCTGCACGGCGGTGGTCAGGAACGCGATGTACGTTCGGGCACACCGGATGTTGCCGCCGCAGTCGCGATGGCCGCCGCGGCGCGGATGGCCGTCGAGGGATTGGAGGCCAACAGCGCGCGGGTCACCGAACTGCGTGACCGCCTGATCGACGGTGTGCTGTCGAGCATCGACGACGTGCGGCTCAACGGCCCCGCCGGTGCGGGCCGGCTGCCCGGCAACACCCACTTCACCTTCCGCGGGTGTGAGGGCGATTCGCTGCTGATGCTGCTGGACGCCAAAGGTGTCGAGTGCTCGACGGGGTCGGCCTGCACGGCCGGGGTGGCGCAGCCCTCCCATGTGCTGATCGCGATGGGCGCCGATCCGGCCAGCGCGCGCGGCTCTTTGCGATTGTCGTTGGGCCACACCAGCACCGAATCCGATGTCGATGCCGCGCTGGCGGTCCTGCCCGCTGCGGTCGAGCGGGCGCGGCAAGCAGCGTTGGCGAGTTCGGGAGCCGTGGAATTCCGATGAGCGCTTGCGCGAAGAGTGAACGATGCCGATGAGCGCTTGCGTGAAGTGGGGGCACCTCCCGCCCGAAGGGCAGGGGGATCAACGATGATGCGTGTGCTCGCGGCAATGAGCGGCGGTGTCGACTCGTCGGTCGCCGCCGCCCGAATGGTCGACGCCGGTCACGATGTGGTCGGCGTCCACCTCGCGCTGTCGTCGGCGCCCGGCACGCTGCGCACGGGTTCGCGCGGCTGCTGCTCAAAGGAAGATGCCGGTGATGCCCGGCGAGTCGCCGATGTGCTCGGTATCCCGTTCTATGTCTGGGATTTCGCCGACAGGTTCAAAGAGGACGTGGTCGACGACTTCATATCGTCCTACGCGCGCGGTGAGACCCCGAACCCGTGCGTCCGGTGCAACGAGCGGATCAAGTTCTCCGCGTTGGCCGCTCGTGCTCTGGCGCTGGGGTTCGACGCGGTGGCGACGGGTCATTACGCACGGCTGTCCGGCGGGCGGCTACGCCGCGCCGTCGATGCCGACAAGGATCAGTCCTACGTCCTGGCGGTGCTCACGGCCGAGCAGCTGCGCCACGCTGTCTTTCCGGTGGGTGATACCCCTAAGCCGCAGATTCGCGAAGAGGCCGCGAACCGAGGGCTCTCCGTCGCGGAAAAGCCGGACAGCCATGACATCTGCTTCATCCCCTCCGGTGATACGCGGGCGTTCCTCGGCGCCCGGATCGGTGTCCGGCGCGGATCGGTGGTGGATGCCGGCGGAACGGTGCTCGCCGAACACGAGGGTGTGCACGGCTTCACCGTCGGCCAGCGCAAGGGACTCGGCATCGCCGGGCCGGGACCCGATGGGCAGCCGCGCTACGTGACGGGCATCGACGCCGACAGCGGCACGGTGCAGGTCGGGGTCGCTGCGGATCTCGATGTGTGGACATTGACCGGCGAGCGCCCGGTGTTCACCTCCGGAGCCGCGCTGACAGGTCCCGTTGAATGCCAGGTGCAGGTGCGCGCACACGGTGGGATCGGCGACGGGGTCGCCGAACTGCGCGACGGGCGCCTGGTTGTCGACCTGCGTGCCCCGATCCGCGGGGTGGCATCCGGTCAGACGATGGTGCTCTACCGTCCCGACGCCGACGGTGACGAAGTGCTGGGCAGCGCCACCATCACCCGCTGACTCTCGGCGAAATAGAATTCCGGGTCGTAAAGCCCCGCGAGGACGACCTGGAATGCTATTTCGCGGGGCCCCGAATTTCGTCGGATCTCCATACCCATCACTCCGGCACGTTCGCCAGGATGTTGGTCATCACGATGTCGGGCACCGAACCAGGGAAGCGGCAGAACGTGACCTCCACCAGCACGACCGATTTCACCCGGTAGTCGCGGCCGCACGCACCCGGACGTGCCGTCAGCGCGTCACGGCCGGCTGACCATTCGCCGACCAGCATCGAACCCAGACCAGTTGAGCTGCAGTCGTCGACCAGCCTGACCAGGTTGTCGAACGCGGAACGAGCGACGCCGGGATCGCGGTAGGCCGCCACGGCCTCGGAGATGAGGCCCCCGTCGGGCGGATTCTGGAAGGTGGTCTTGTGGAATTCCTCGATGTCGGGGCCGAACGTCTGCGTATCGGCGAAGAGCCATTGACATTGCGGGGGAGCGTCTTTGGCGAGTGGATCGATGTCGACGGGGATCTTGCCGTCCATGCTCGGAATGATGGAGAGGTCGTCTCCCGCGCCGGTGATGGCGCGCATCTGCGACTGGTCGAGCACCACCGTCTCGACGTCGATCGGAGACAGGGAGTCGTCGTCGAGGCCGGGGACCGACCGCACCGCGGTCCCGGTGATCGACTGTGTGCACCCCGCAGCCAGCAGCGCCACCGCACCCCAGACCAGCCTGGCCGCTACGGGCATGCGGACCTCCCAACCCTTCCAGGTCGAGACTAGTCCGATCGAATAGTGTTCATGGAGTGAGCGTTTTCGCCGCGGCAACCGGCATCGGATCGTGGCCAGGCACCTCACCCCGCCAGGCGGCCGAGATCGTCGTCGGTGAACTGCACACCCTGCCGCATCTCGCGGAGCTGCCGGGCCGCGGAGTCGGCGCGGACCTGATCGGCCGAACCGGGGCGTTGCTCGTCGACATCGGAATCGACACTGTGCCCCGTGGTTACCGGATCGCGGCCGGGCGTAGCGCGGTGCTGCGGCGCGCTGTCAGCCTGCTCAACGAGGATCTCGATGCGCTGGAGGAGGCCTGGGAGAAGGCCGGCCTGCGCGGCGGCGGGCGCACTGTGAAAGTGCAATCTGCTGGTCCGATCACGCTGGCGGCCCAGCTCGAGCTGCCCGGTGGGCATCGTGCCATCACCGACGCAGGTGCGGTACGTGATCTCGCCGCCTCGCTCTCCGAGGGCATCGCGCAGCATCGCGCAGAGGTAGCCAGACGGCTGGACACCACCGTGGTGGTGCAGTTCGACGAACCGCTGCTGCCTGCCGCACTCGAAGGCCGGCTCTCGGGAGTGACGAGTCTGACGCCGGTGCATCCGGTCGACGGACCCATTGCGATCGGCCTGATCGACGACTGCATCGCGACCGCCGGCGCCGAGGTGGTCCTACACAGCTGCGCAGCTTCACTGCCGTGGAAGCTGCTGCAGCGCAGCGATGTTCACGCGGTTTCAGTCGATGTGGCCACCCTCACCGCGAACGATCTCGACGGCATCGGCGAATTCGTCGAACGCGAACGTACGGTGCTGCTCGGCGTCGTTCCGTCGACGGCGCCGGCGGCCCGCCCGTCCTCCGAGGAGGTTGCGAAAGCCGCGGTCGCCATCACCGACCGGCTCGGGTTCTCCCGCTCGGTTCTGCGGGAGCGGATCGGTGTCACTCCGGCGTGTGGCCTGGCGGGAGCGACCGCGAACTGGGCCAGGACTGCGATCGAACTGGCGCAGAAAGCCGCCGACGCATTCGCGGAAGATCCGGACGCGATATAGGTCCTTCGTTGTGGCGACTGCGCGGCAACGTCGCAGGTCATAACGCCTGCGTACGCCGGTGGACGGCGTTATAGTCGGCCCGTGGCGGGCAATCTGCCTGTGAATCTGCTCGACGAAACCGGGCAGATGCTTCGGCGCGTCGTGGACGCACATCTAGCGCCCGAGCGCTGGAGCGACATCGCGACAACGCTGGACAGGGTCGAGCATGCCGTGCAGGCCGGCGAGGAGGCTGCACTCCAACGGGAACTCGTCGAATTACGTTGGGTGGTAGACGATTACCAGCCGGCACCGGCAAGGTACGGCGCACCGCCGCCCCCAGCCGGCTCGACGCGAAGAGGCAGTCACAGGTGGGCGCTGTGGGCGTTTCTCGTGCTGTGCGCGGTGCTCGTCGCACCTGCGGCGCTCGTCCTACTCGATTCAGAACTGCCAAAATCAGGATCGCCACCGGGTGATCCGTCGGTCGATGACACGGGCACCAACAGCCTCTGGATCGCCGGGGGCCTGGTGGCGCTTGCAGTTGCCGTCGTGGCCGTCGCGGTCGCGATCAACGTGGTGCGCAGACGGCGACGCGTCCCGTCGGCATCGGAACCGGTCGTCGCGCGGCGGCCCGTCATCGGACCGCCGCGTGTCATGCCGGCGCCCGCGCAGGTTCGCGAGCAGGCCAACCGCACCATCATGAGTCTCGCCGCGCACGGTGGGCGACAGTGACGACGGACATCCTCGAGCCTGCGCTGTATGTGTTCGTCTTCTCGCCGCTTGAACCCGACGTCACCGCGCCGACGCGGGCCTTGGCCAAGGCGTGGTCGGCGGCGTCGATACTCGGCGTGACCGAGCCAGTACCAGGTTGCAACCGCCCCGTCGATTTGCCGCACGAAATGCCAGTGGACGACGTGTGGTTCCGAGTCGTCGCCGCCAAATCCGATGCGAGCGGAGAACGCAATGCGATCGCATTCACTGCCCATGACGTAGCGGCCGTCATGGTGATGCTGCGCGCCGAAACCGGCGATGGTTGGGAAGAGCTGGACGATGGCTGGGCACAGGCGGTCGGCGAAGCGGACTGGACCGGCGCACTCGGTGTCGCACATGTATACACAGGCATCGATACCGGCTCTGACACGCGAGTCGCGTCGGCAGGCGACAGCGCACGGGCGATTCTGGTACGGAATTCCCCTGCCGGAATGGAACATTCGTCGGTAGTGAAGCCGGACATCGCCCTGTGGCAGATGGAAAAGCCATGGGGGCGTGCGCTGGTGGTGTTGGCCGCATCGTCTTCTGCAGACTCGCTGGCTGAATGGTGCTGGCTGTCCAAGACAGCTGAGGACGTTGGAGGGCTGGTGCGTTTTCTCATGCACGCCAGCAAGCTTCGCTTCGAGCTCGGTGTGTTCGAGACCGATATCTCGGCGTTGCGTGAACTGGAACGCAGACTCGATTCGAGCTTGGAGGAATTGTTCTCGCTGCACGAACAATTCGAGCGGTCAGGCGCCGCGGCCGACGAGTTGATCGACGCCCAAAGCAGATTGGGACGCGCGCAAGGCGATGCAGTCGGTCTACTCATCTCCATCACACATCTGCGTGACCTGCGCCGTACGGTGCAGATCGCAGCGCACAACATCGGCGCGTACTCGCCCGAACCCCTCCAGGGCACGGCATCCGATACTTCCCCATTCGTCTGGGAGTCGACTCTCGCGGGTTGGCTGGACGACCGGATCGGCCACGAGATCGCGTATCTGGAGTCATGTCGCGAACGCGTCAGTGAGGCGCAGTCGCTGACCGATCTGCGCTTGCAGCAGGTCGCGGCGGCGCATGCGCGGACGGCGAACTGGTTGACGGTATTGCAAACGAGCGTGCTGGGTTCTCTGCTCGGCGCTTTCGGAGTGGCCACCGTCTTTGGCGAGCATTTCGAGGTGGCCAAATCGGTTCGCGTGGCGATCATGGTGTTGGTTGCGGCTATGGCGCTGATGCTGCCGCTGTTGGCAGTCCGGTGGTCACACGGCTACCGATGGCCGGAACTGCTTGCGGCGGGACTGCTCGGTGCCGCTGTCGGATGGGCCGCCACGGTCGGAGCGTGGCAGGCGGGGTGGCTGGATGCGACACCGTTCGTCGTTCTTTCGGCGGCAGGGCTGGGGTGTGCACTTTTTGCGGGCGCGGCAAGCGTGGCGAACAGCGGAAGATCGCCGAGGCGGCCGAAGCGCAACTGAATGGTTGCGCTTTGCGGTGAGCGTCGCTACCGTGAGAAGCAACCAGGAGGTTGCATATGAATCCGGATCGGATCGAAAAGGAAGTCGTCCTGAAGGCGCCGCTCGAGCGAGTTTGGCGTGCGATCAGCGACGCCGACGAGTTCGGCCAATGGTTTGGGGTGCGTTTCGACGGTCCGTTCGTACCCGGCACGTCGGTCACCGGGGTCATGACGCCGACGGCAGTCGACGAGGAGGTCGCCAAGGCCCAACAGCCATACGCCGGTCAGGCGGACCGCTGGCAGATCGTCGCGGTCGAGCCGCCTCGCAGACTGGCGTTCCGCTGGCACCCGTTCGGCGTCGAAGACGGCGAAGACGAGGCGAGCCAGCCGACGACGCTCGTGGAGTTCACCCTCGAGGACACGTCCGGCGGCGTGCTGTTGCGCATTGTCGAATCCGGTTTCGAGGCCATCCCGGCCGCCCGCCGCCAGTCGGCTTTCGAGGGCAACAGCGAAGGCTGGTCGGCCCAGACCGAGCTAATCCGCAAATACCTGACGCTCAGCGAGAAGATGTGAGCACGTCCGCGGTGGAAACGGCGCCGTTGTTCGACGCACTCGGTGATCCGAATCGCCTGCGCATCATCACCCGCCTGTGCGATGGCGGACCCTGCTCGACGACCAAGATCACCGCGGTGGTCTCAGTTAGCCGGCAGGCGGCCACCAAGCATCTCCTGCTCCTGGAGGCGGTGGGGCTGGTGAGCAGTCAGCGTCATGGCAGGGAGCGCATCTGGCGAGTGCAGCCCAAACCGCTGACGGATGCGAGCGAATTCCTCAATGCGCTCTCGCAAAAGTGGGACAATGCAATTGACCGATTGCGAACTTACGTAGAAGACAATTAAACCCGCTCAATAGTGATCTTCGTCCGATGGATAGGCGGGGAAGCCATGAGCGCCCACCGCGTGCGACAATGCATCGTCAACGATGAATTGCGTCTTTGCCACCAGCAGGAGAATCCGTGGCCCGCTTCAACCACCGCATGGCGGCAGGTGTCGGTGTTCTCGCGGCGCTTCTGCTGTTAGGCGCGCCCACTACGGTGGCGGTCGCACATCCCGGCGGATCGCATTCTGATCGGGGTGATAACTCCGATCGTGGCAACGACCGCAGCAACGGGCGCGGCGGGTTCGGGCGTGACGACAATTACCGTGGCAGCAACAACGGCAGCCGTAAGCCTGACGGAGCTGACGACCGACAGGTCGGTGTTGCGCCGGGCATCATCGATAGCCCGCAGAGTCGAGTCGGATCCGGTCGTGCCGGCGTTGCAGATGCCGAAGAGCCGGCCCCGAGCACCGCCGCCCGCTCTGCTGTGCCCGAACAGAGCCAGGCGCGTGTCAGCGCAGCCGATCCGGGCGACGCTCGGTTGAGTTCTTCCGAGGGGAGCGACGCGCCGTCCAGTGCGTCCGCCCCGAACGTCTTCGGCGGTGTCGGCGCACCGAGCCAGTCCGGCTCGGATACTGCCGGCGCCCCGAGCGCCCGCTTCGAATCGCCACGGGTGACGGTGGGCAACGGGCGCGAGCCCGTCATCGAACGCCGCGGACCCGAACCGCAGTGGCAGGCCCCGGTGTTGCCACCGGTGCCCGCCGCGCCGCCGCCCGCACTGCCACCGCCGGCCGCTCCGGCGCCCCCGCTTCCCGCACGGGTGGACCGCGCCCCAGAAGCACCGGTGTTGACGCAACAACTGGGCCTCGCCCCGGCGAGAGACTGGTCGAATCCGCTCTGGGGGCTCGCCGGACTCCTGCTGATCCCCGTCGCCGGTGCGGTACTCGGTTACCGGCAGGCGCGCGCCGCGCACGCGGCGGAGCGGCTACGACGTACGTAGGTCCTTGCGCAGGATCTTGCCTGACGCCGACTTCGGGATCGCGTCGATGAACGCGACCTGGCGAACCTTCTTGTACGGCGCAACCTGTCCGGCGACGAAGTCCATCACCTCGGCCTCGCTGAGTTCCGTCCCGGATTGCTTCACCACGAACGCTTTTGGCACCTCTTCGCCCGTGTCGTCGACGACGCCGATGACCGCCGCGTCGGCAATCGAGGGATGGCTCAGCAGCACGGCCTCGAGTTCGGCGGGCGGCACTTGGTAACCCTTGTACTTGATCAGCTCCTTGAGACGGTCGACGATGTACACGCAGCCGTTCGCGTCGACCTGGGCGAGGTCGCCGGTGTGCAGCCAGCCGTCGTCGTCGATCGTTTCTTGGGTGGCCTGTTCATTGTTCAGATAGCCCGCCATGACGTTCGGACCCTTGAACCAGAGCTCGCCGGTCTCGCTGAGACCTTCGGCGGGGACACCGATTTCGTCACCGGTCTCGGGGTCGATGATCTTGGAGGCGGCATTGGACACTGTCCACCCGACCGAGCTCAACGGCGCGTTGCCCTTCACGTCATGCGCACCCGCATCGAAAGGGGTGATGTGGCTGACGGGGCTCAGCTCGCTCATGCCGTAGCCCTGAACGACCCGGCACCGCAGGCGGTCGGCGACCGCCTGTCCCAGGTCGGCGTCGAGCGGAGCCGCGCCGGACATGAGGACCTTCAGCGACCCGAGGTCGTAGTCGTCGATCAGCGGATGCTTGGCCAGCGCCACCGCGACCGGCGGCGCGATGAACGCGATCGTGCACTTGTGGTTCGCGATGTTGGCGAGGAATTCGGTCAGATCGAAACTTCCCATGACGACCAGACGCGCCCGGGCCTGCAGCGCGGCGTTGAGCAACACCGTCATGCCGTAGATGTGAAAGAAGGGGAGCACCGCGACGACGACGTCGTCGGCGACCATTCCGTGCAGCGGCCTGATCTGAGCGACGTTGGCCACCAGGTTGCGGTGGGTCAACATCACGCCCTTGGGGTTTCCGGTCGTGCCCGAGCTGTACGGCAGCACCGCGAGATGAGACGACGGTGCGAAGCTGACGTCTGGAGCAGGCAGTCCGGGCGCCATCAGATCGGCGGCGTTGGGATGACCGGCGATCTCATGCCCTTCGCCGTCGAGAACGACCAGGTCGCTGTCGGCCATACCGACCGCAGCGGCGGCTTCCTTCGCCTGTGCCAGCAGCGGTGTGACCGTCACCAGCATCTTGGCGTTCGAATCGGTCAGTTGCTTGGCGATGTCTTTGGCGGTGAACAACGCATTGATGGTGGTCGCCGTCGCACCCGAGCGCAGGATGCCGTGGAAGGCGACCGCGAATCCCGAGCTGTTCGGTGACAGCAGTCCGACGACATCGCCGACGCCGATGCCGCGTCCGGTCAGCGCACCGGCGAATGCGTCGACCCGCGCGATCATCTCCCGGTAGGTGGTCTCGCGGCCCGACTTCGCATCGACGAGGGCCACCCGGTCGAGGTCCGCGTCCTCGACCCGGTCGAAGAGGAAGTCGTAGACGCTGGTCGATGGAATGTCGACCTCGGGGAAGGGGCTCGCGAAACTCATGGCCCTGATCGAACCATGCCCCACCGGTGATGAGTCACGCTTCGTCGAGCCGCAGTAGGAGCTTCCTGGGAGCGACCAACCGATACGACGCGTCGATCAATTCGGTGACCTCGTTCCAATCGACCTTCTTCGTCGCGGCCAGATCCAGCCCGAGCCAGCCCGACGGGCCAAGGTAAGCCGGGTAGAAGAACCGGCGGTCCTGTTCGAGTGCCCGACGGTCGCTTTCGTCGACCTTCACCATGATCGAGCGTGGGTACTGGACATAGTCGGCGCCCTTGGTCTGGGGTCTGACGCTGCCGCCGTACATCACGAACATCTTCGAGACGAAGAACGCGGGCCTCCCGTGCGAGACCTTCTCGAACGCCTCGGGAAAGCCGAGGGCGACCTTGCGCACCTTCGCCAGCAGCGGATCGTCGTCGCTGAACATGATCGGGTGCGGCATGCCGCCAGGTTAACTGCTCGGCGCGACGTGTCCCGGGTGTGTCGGGAGCCTCGGCTAGCCTGCCAGAGTGAGCCCGAAGGCGACGCCCGACCCGAAGACCACGCTGGCAGAACACTCCGAGGACGCCCCCGACGCCGATCTGCGCCGCCGCTGGCAAGAGCTGGCCGACGAGGTGCGCGATCATCAGTTCCGTTACTACGTGCGCGACTCACCGACCATCTCGGACGCCGAGTTCGACAAGCTGCTGCGCGAACTGCAGGCCCTCGAAGACGCGCACCACGAGCTGCGAACCCCCGATTCTCCGACGCAACTGGTCGGCGGCGCCGGCTTCGCCACCGACTTCACCTCTGCGGATCACCTGGAGCGGATGCTGTCGCTGGACAACGTGTTCGCGCCGGACGAGCTGGCGGCGTGGGCCGCGCGCACCAAGGGCGAGATCGGCGACGACGCGCATTACCTGTGCGAGCTCAAGATCGACGGCGTCGCGCTGGCGCTGGTGTACCGCGACGGACGGCTGGAGCGTGCGGCCACGCGGGGCGATGGTCGCACCGGCGAGGACGTGACACTGAATGCGCGCACGATCGACGACATCCCCGAAAAGCTGACCGGCAGCAAGGAATTGCCGGTTCCCACACTCCTCGAGGTGCGCGGTGAGGTGTTCTTCCGTGTCGCCGACTTCGAAGACCTCAATGCCGGGCTCGTTGCCGAGGGCAAACCGCCGTTCGCCAATCCGCGCAACAGCGCGGCCGGCTCGCTGCGCCAGAAGAACCCCGCCGTCACCGCGCGCCGCAAGCTGCGGATGATCTGCCACGGCCTCGGTCGCGCCGAGGGCTTCAGCCCCAAGACGTTGCACGACGCATATCGCGCGCTGGGGGAGTGGGGGCTGCCGGTGTCCGATCACACCGCCAGGGTCAAGGGGATCGACGCAGTCACCGAGCACATCGCGTACTGGGGCGAGCACCGACACGACGTCGAACACGAAATCGACGGTGTCGTAGTCAAAGTCGACGAGATCGCGCTGCAGCGGCGCCTCGGTTCGACCTCACGCGCCCCCCGGTGGGCGATCGCCTACAAGTACCCGCCTGAAGAGGCGACCACGAAGCTGCTCGACATCAAGGTCAACGTGGGGCGCACCGGCCGGGTCACCCCGTTCGCCTTCATGGAGCCGGTGAAGGTCGCGGGCTCCACCGTCAGCCAGGCGACGCTGCACAACGCATCCGAGGTCGTCCGCAAGGGCGTGCTGATCGGCGACACGGTGGTGATCCGCAAGGCCGGCGACGTCATTCCCGAGGTACTCGGACCGGTCGTCGATCTGCGTGACGGCTCTGAACGCGAATTCGTCATGCCCACAACGTGTCCCGAATGCGGAACCACTCTCGCGCCGGCCAAGGAGGGCGATGCGGACATCCGCTGTCCCAACACGCGGTCGTGCCCGGCGCAGCTGCGGGAGCGCGTGTTCCACGTCGCGGGGAGGGGCGCATTCGACATCGAGGGCCTCGGCTATGAGGCGGCGGTCGCGCTCCTGCAGGCGGGCGTCATCACCGACGAAGGTGACCTGTTCACCCTCGGCAGTTCCGATCTGTTGCAGACCGACCTGTTCACCACCAAGGACGGCAACCTGTCGGCCAACGGCAAGCGACTGTTGGTGAATCTCCATGAGGCCAAGTCGAAACCGCTGTGGCGGGTGCTGGTGGCGTTGTCCATCCGCCATGTGGGTCCGACCGCTGCCCGGGCGCTGGCCACCGAGTACGGCACGCTCGACGCGATCATGGCCGCGTCGGAGGAGGAACTCGCGGTCGTCGAAGGCGTGGGCCCCACCGTCGCTGCCGCGGTGACGGAATGGTTCACCGTCGACTGGCACCGCGCGATCATCGACAAGTGGCGCGCGGCCGGCGTGCGGATGGCCGACGAACGCGACACGAGCATCGAGCGCACGCTCGAAGGACTGTCGATCGTCGTCACCGGGTCATTGACGGGGTACTCCCGCGACGACGCCAAGGAGGCCATCGTCGCGCGGGGAGGTAAAGCCGCCAGTTCCGTGTCGAAGAAGACCGCCTACGTCGTGGCGGGCGACTCCCCGGGATCGAAGTACGACAAGGCCGTCGAACTCAATGTTCCGATCCTCGATGAAGACGGCTTCACCCGCCTGCTGGCGACCGGGCCCGACGGCGTCTAGGACGACGGCGTCGGGGTTGCCGGAACGAGGCGACGCAGCAGCGGCCGTACTGCGATGAGGCAGATCAACGTGACGCCGAGCAGCGTGTACGCACCCCGGGATCCGGCGAGAGCGTGCTGATTTATCCACGCGACAGCCAACAAAATGACCGCGACAAAAAGCGTCACCAGCGTTGCGTCGATGCAACGGCAATAGGTCTTCCGCGTGACCGACGGGCGCGCAGCTGCGGCGATGACCGCGGCCGCGAGTAGTGCGACCGGGAGACCGATGCCTACCCCGACCACCAATCCGAAGATCGTGCCGAAGATCGGCATGGCGACGGTGCCGCTGACGAGTCCAGTGAGGACAGCAATAACGAGCAGGTAGGCGAACACGCGACCGAACACGCCGCCGACGCGTCTCGGCGGCGGATGTTGCGCAGCCCAGACAGTTCCGTTCCAGTACCGCTGTTGACTCGGATTTTGCGGATCGGGATACCAGCCGGCCACAGGGGTGGGCGCACTCATGGCCGACAGTATTTCATCGGGCCATCGCGATGTTTGCTGAAAACGATTGGACGCGGGTCGCTTCGTTTGTTGCGCCGAACGGTCGGGCACCCGACAGAGTGACCGACAAGGGAGGACACGATGGCAATCTGCGATACCTGCGGAAACGACTACGACAAGGCCTTCACGGTGACGTGGGGCGACGACAAGAGCGCGACGTTCGACAGCATCGAATGCGCGGCGGCCCGATTGGCGCCAGAGTGCGCGCACTGCGGGTGCCGCATCCTGGGCCACGGAATCGAGACGCCGGACGCGATCTTCTGCTGTGCCCACTGTGCGCGCAAGGACAGCAACGCTGACGTCAACGACCGCTACCCGGTACCCGCAGGAGCCTGAGGCGGTCGCTCAGCGCAGGATCGTCGCGACGATTCCGGTCAAGTAACCCAGCCGGGCCACTTCGGACGGCCGGAACAGCGGGCCGCCCGGTCGGCCGAGGACGACCGCGGTGTTGGGATTGCCGAGGGGCGCGGCGGCCAGCGTGGTGTCCATGTCTCGCCACAGCTGAGGTACCCAGTCGGCCCCGCCGTCCAGCGATTCGGCGTGATCCAGTGGCAGCCAAGGAGTTTCGGCGGCCTGAGTCTCGGGAGCGCCATGACTCCCGACGATGCGTTCCGGGCCCGAGTCGGTCAGCCGGACGACGGTGCACCACCCGACGCGCAGAACGCGTGGCGATTCGTCGGCGAGCACCTGAAGTTTCTTGGCACTGGGCGCTGCGGCGATGTGGTCGATGAGCTCGAGTTCGCGATGGGCCTCCAACAGGCCCAGATGCGGCCGGATGGTGTCGACATAGACGCCCTTGATCTGCTCGGCAGCGGTGATGAGCATGTCCGGCATCGCACCGGGAGGCAGGTCGACGACCAGGTCGTCGACGGCGTAGCCGGTGCCGCGTTCGACGACGTCGAGGGACAGGATGTCAGCGCCCACGGAGCCGAGAGCCACGGCTAACGAGCCGAGGCTGCCCGGTCGGTCCTCCAGCTGGACCCGCAGCAGATACGAAGGCACGCGCAACACTGTTTCACAGCGCCTGACGGTCAGCATTCCGGTATCGGCCGGTGGTCAGGTCGGGCACGCGGCGTACCGCCTGTTCACCCCCGGCTATGAGTAGTTGTCGCAACGATTGTGTTCGAGGCACTGCTTGAGCCGTTCGACGCCGGTTTCGGCGTGCTTTTTCATGAGCCTTGACGTGGAGGAACAGATTCGCGACCTTCGCAACGTCAGCTGCCTCCTGCGTGAGGAGCAGCTGCGGTTGGAGCACAGCGCGCGGCAGCACGGAATCCTGCCTGACTAGGGTTGGGAGTCGTGTCGCAGATCTCTCGAGACGAGGTGGCCCATTTGGCGCGCCTGGCCCGCCTCGCCCTGACCGAGGACGAGTTGGACAGCTTCGCCGGACAGCTGGACGCCATCATCAGTCATGTCAGTCAGATCCAGGCCGTCGACGTCGCCGGGGTCGACCCGACCGGCAATCCGCTCAAAGACGTCAACGTGTTCCGTCCTGACGCTGTCGAACCGTGCCTTACCCAGGAGGAAGCACTGGCCGAGGCGCCCAAGGCGGTCGACGGCCGATTCGCCGTTCCGCGGATTCTGGGGGAGGCAGAGTGAGCGACCTGACCCGGCTCGACGCCGCGACGTTGGGCGCCAAGATCGCGGCCAAGGAGGTGTCGTCCACCGAGGCGACGCGGGCCTGTCTGGATCAGATCGCGTCCACCGACGGCGAGTACCACGCCTTCCTGCACGTCGCCGAAGACAAGGCGCTGGCCGAGGCGGCACGGGTGGACGCGCTGGTCGCCGCCGGCGAGACGCTGCCGTCGCCGCTGGCCGGTGTGCCGCTGGCGCTCAAGGACGTGTTCACCACCACCGACATGCCGACCACCTGCGGGTCGAAAATCCTCGAGGGGTGGACGTCGCCCTACGACGCGACGGTCACCGCGCGGCTGCGTGCGGCGGGCATCCCGATCCTGGGCAAGACGAACATGGACGAGTTCGCGATGGGCAGCTCGACCGAGAACTCGGCATACGGTCCGACCCGCAACCCCTGGGACACGGGCCGCGTGCCAGGAGGCTCAGGTGGCGGGAGCGCCGCAGCGCTCGCAGCGTTCCAGGCGCCGCTGGCCATCGGGTCCGACACCGGCGGCTCGATCCGTCAGCCCGCGGCGCTGACCTCGACGGTTGGGGTGAAACCGACGTACGGCACGGTGTCGCGCTACGGACTGATCGCCTGCGCCTCGTCGCTGGATCAGGGCGGGCCGTGCGCGCGCACGGTGCTGGACACCGCTCTGCTGCACGAGGTGATCGCCGGACACGACCCGAAGGACTCGACGTCTGTCGACGCCGCGGTGCCCGATGTGGTGGCGGCGGCCAAGACGGGCGCGGACGGCGATCTGAAAGGAGTGCGGATCGGGGTGGTGAAGCAGCTGCGCGGCGACGGGTACGAGGCCGGCGTGCTTGCGTCGTTCAATGCCGCCGTCGACCAGCTGACCGCGTTGGGCGCTGAAGTCAGCGAGGTCGACTGCCCGCACTTCGACTACTCGCTGCCCGCGTACTACTTGATCCTGCCGTCGGAGGTGTCGTCGAATCTCGCGCGTTTCGATGCCATGCGATACGGGTTGCGCGTCGGGGATGACGGGACGCACAGCGCCGAGGAGGTGATGGCGTTGACCCGTGCCGCCGGATTCGGCCCAGAAGTGAAGCGCCGCATCATGATTGGCACTTATGCGTTGTCGGCGGGCTATTACGACGCCTACTACAACCAGGCGCAGAAGGTGCGGACGCTGATCGCCCGCGATCTCGACGAGGCCTACCAGAAGGTCGACGTGCTGATCTCACCGGCGACCCCGACGACTGCGTTCCGGTTGGGGGAGAAGGTCGATGATCCGCTGGCGATGTACCTCTTCGACCTGTGCACGCTTCCGTTGAACCTGGCCGGCCACTGCGGTATGTCGGTGCCGTCGGGCCTGTCGGCCGACGACAACCTGCCGGTCGGCCTGCAGATCATGGCCCCCGCCCTGGCCGATGACCGGCTCTACAAAGTTGGTGCCGCCTATGAAGTTGCACGAGGTCCGCTGCCAACTGCGATCTGACGGGGGAGGATGGACCAATGCGCATCGGAGTACTCACTGGCGGAGGCGACTGTCCCGGCCTGAATGCGGTGATCCGCGCCGTCGTCCGCACATGCGACGTGCGCTACGGATCCAAGGTGGTCGGTTTTCTGGACGGGTGGCGCGGCCTCCTCGAGGACCGGCGGATCCAGCTGGCCAACGACGATCGCAACGATCGGTTGCTGGCCAAGGGCGGCACGATGCTGGGCACCGCCCGGGTGCATCCCGACAAACTGCGGGCCGGGCTCGATCAGATCAAGCAGACGCTCGACGACAACGGCATCGATGTGCTGATCCCGATCGGCGGCGAGGGCACGCTGACCGCGGCCCACTGGCTCTCCGAGGAGAACGTGCCGGTGGTGGGTGTACCCAAGACCATCGACAACGACATCGACTGCACGGATGTGACCTTCGGACATGACACCGCGCTGGGTGTCGCCGCCGAGGCAATCGATCGCCTGCACAGCACCGCCGAGTCGCATCAGCGCGTGATGCTGGTCGAGGTGATGGGCCGCCACGCCGGCTGGATCGCGTTGAACGCCGGCCTCGCGTCCGGTGCGCATATGACATTGATCCCCGAACAGCCCTATGACGTCGAAGAAGTGTGCCGGCTGATCAAGCAGCGGTTCGTCCGCGGCGACGCCCATTTCATCTGCGTGGTGGCCGAAGGCGCCAAGCCGGCGGAAGGTACGACGCAGTTGCGCCCAGGCGGCATCGACGAATTCGGGCACGAGAAGTTCACGGGCGTCGCACAACAGCTCGCGGTCGAAGTCGAGAAGCGGATCAACAAAGAGGTGCGCGTCACCGTCCTCGGACACGTTCAGCGTGGCGGGACGCCGACGCCCTACGACCGGATCCTCGCCACCCGCTTCGGGGTGAACGCCGCTGACGCCGCGCACGCGGGTGAATACGGGATGATGGTGTCGCTGCGAGGTCAGGAGATCGGCCGGGTGCCGCTCGCCGACGCGGTGCGCCAGCTCAAGCTCGTGCCGCAGAGTCGCTACGACGACGCCGCCGAATTCTTCGGCTGAGGTGCCCTTACTAGGATCGGAATCATGACTGTCGCCGCCTCCGAGCTCCTTGACTACGACGAGGTCATCGCCCGCTACGAACCCGTCATGGGCATGGAAGTCCACGTCGAGCTGTCCACCGCCACCAAGATGTTCTGCGGTTGCACGAATGAGTTCGGCGGCGAGCCCAATACCCAGGTGTGCCCGGTGTGCCTCGGTCTGCCCGGATCCCTGCCCGTGCTCAACCAGTCCGCGGTCGAGTCGGCCATCCGGATCGGATTGGCGCTCAATTGCGACATCGCGCCGTGGGGCCGGTTCGCCAGGAAGAACTACTTCTACCCCGACCAGCCGAAGAACTACCAGATCAGCCAGTACGACGAGCCGATCGCCGTCAACGGCTATCTCGACGTCCCGCTCGAGGACGGCACCACTTGGCGCGTGGAGATCGAACGCGCGCACATGGAGGAGGACACCGGCAAGCTCACGCACCTCGGCAGCGACTCCGGCCGCATCGAGGGCGCGACCACGTCGCTGCTCGACTACAACCGTGCCGGTGTGCCGCTGATCGAGATCGTCAGCAAGCCCATCGAAGGCACCGGGGAACGCGCGCCGGAGATCGCCAGGGCCTACGTGACTGCACTGCGAGACCTGTTGCGCGCCTTGGGTGTTTCCGATGTGCGGATGGACCAGGGTTCGATGCGGTGTGACTCGAACGTGTCGCTGAAACTCACCGGCGCCACGGAGTTCGGTACGCGTACCGAGACCAAGAACGTGAACTCGCTCAAGAGCGTGGAAGTCGCTGTGCGCTACGAGATGCGGCGCCAGGCAGCGGTTCTCGAAGCGGGCGGCTCCATCACCCAGGAGACCCGTCACTTCCATGAAGACGGCTACACCACCGCGGGTCGCAGCAAGGAGACGGCACAGGACTACCGGTATTTCCCCGAGCCCGACCTCGAGCCGGTCGCACCCAGTGCCGAACTCGTCGAACGGCTGCGCGGCACCATTCCCGAGCTACCGTGGTTGACCCGCAAGCGGATTCAGCAGGAGTGGGGCATCTCCGACGAGGTCATGCGCGATCTGGTCAACAACGGCGCCATCGATCTGGTGGCCGCGACGGTCGAACACGGCGCATCGAGCGAGTCGGCTCGGGCATGGTGGGGAAACTTCCTGGTGCAGAAGGCCAATGAGGCTGGAATCGAACTCGACGCGCTGCCGATCACCCCGGCGCAGGTCGCGGCCGTGGTGAAGCTGGTCGACGAGGGCAAGCTGTCGAACAAGTTGGCCCGTCAGGTCGTGGAGGGTGTGCTGGCCGGGGAAGGCGAGCCCGAACAGGTGATGGCCGATCGCGGGCTAGCCGTCGTGCGCGATGATTCGCTTATCCAGGCGGCCGTCGACGAAGCTCTGGCCGCCAATCCTGATGTCGCGGAAAAGATTCGCGGGGGCAAGGTCCAGGCCGCGGGTGCGATCGTCGGTGCCGTGATGAAGGCGACCAAGGGTCAGGCTGACGCGGCGCGGGTCCGCGAACTGGTATTGGCCGCCTGCAGCTAGGACAGTCCCAGCTGACTACCCGCGGATCACGTGTTGTCGGCGTTGGTGCGTGGGAAGCCGCCGCCCTGCGGGAACAGCGGGAACACGACGTCGTCCAGCTTCTCGGCATCGCCGGCCGTCTTATTGATGGTTGCGCCCCAGATGTTGCCGTCGGGCGACACCGCCATCGCCCAGGCATGCCCGTGCAGGTCTTGGCGGACCACCTCGGGATCGCCGGTGACGGCGCCGGTCTCGGGTGCCAGCCGAACGGCGACCGACTGCTTGGTGTTCACGAGGTTCACCAGCACGGTGCCGTCGAGTGCTGCACAGCCGGCGACTCCGGGCCGATCGGGCCAGGTCCACACCGTCGACACCTTCGAGTCCTTGGTGATGCGCTGCAGTCGGTCACCGGTCGGGGTGCGATCCGTGATGTACAGCGACTCGTCCGACGGGTCGATACACATCCCACCGCCCGCACCGAGGCCTGACAGGGCCGTCGTGGTGGGTGCCTGGTCGACGGTCGTGGGCTGCTCGATGCGCAGCACCTTGCCCGCCAGCGAACGAGGATCGCCCGCCTGAGCGGGATCGCCCGCGTCGCCGGTCTGTACCAGCAGTGTGGTCGGGCTGGTGAAGATCAGCGACCCCGTGTTCCCGCTGCCGCCCTTGGGAATGCCGGTCAGGATCGGCTTGGGGATGTCGTCGTCGGCGATGCGGATGACCCGGTTGTCGGTGGGGGTGCTGACGTACGCATACATCAGCCGATCCTGGTTGTACGTCGGTGACAAGACGATGTCCATGAGTCCGCCGTCGCCGCTGCCGTCGACGGGCAAAACAGTCTTGACCTTGGGTTCGGCGCGTACCGACACCTCCTTGACCGCACCTGTGGTCCGCTCGGCCACCAGGGCCGATTGGCTATCGGGCAGCATGATCAACCCGCTGGTGCTTTCCAGGCAGCCCTGCATCACACCGGGCGCCGGGCATTCCTTGGGGAATGGCTTGGGCGGCAGCGGCGGAGGGGGAGGGGGCGACGACGTCGGCCCGGGCGCCAGTTCCGGCTCGGTGGTGAACGGCTGCGACTGAAGGTCGTCGAAACGCGCGCAGCCGGACCCGACCAGCAATGCCGCGCACACGACGGCGAGCGCACCCCGTACGGGCCGGCGCAATCTCATGCGAGCCAGGTTACGGATTGTTCGGCCGTGCGCGCCACGCGCATGCCGTCGCCGCGCCCGGTGAACGGCCCGCGAATAGTGCGCCGAAAGCGCCGCGCCAATGCCCGGTTCACGGGTGACTAGCACTTACGCTGGCAGATGTGACCAGTAATCCCCACGACCCGAGCGCGTGGCAGCGGCCCGACGACGCGGCAGGGCGCCCCATGTCGGCAAGCCTGGTCGACCCGGACGACGATCTTCCGTCGGCGAATTACTCCGGCGACTTCGAAACCACTGCGATCCCGTCGTACGACTCGGGTCAGACCTCGGTGGTGACTCCCGGCTACTCGCTGCTCAACGATCCCGAGCCGCTTCCCTACGTACAACCGAGCGGCCGGCACGCGATGTCCTCATTCGGGGCGGAACCCACCGAGTTCGGACCCGATCTGGACAGCCAGGTGGAACACCGCCGCGGCACCGTTGACCTGGGACTCTTCCTCTTGCGTCTGGGCGCCGGCGCGATCCTGATCGTGCACGGACTGCAGAAGGCGTTGGGCTTGTGGGGCGGACCCGGTCTGGATGGCTGGCGGGACTCGCTGACCGCAATGGGATTCAAGTACGGCGAAATCCTGACCTACGTCACGACGATCGGTCAGCTCGCCGCCGGACTGCTCCTCGTTCTCGGCCTTTTCACGCCGGTGGCCGCGGCAGGTGCGCTGGCGTACCTGGTGACAGGCCTGCTGGCCGATGCGATGGCGGCGCACGAAGCCGCCAGGCTGTCGTCGTTCCTCACCGACGGTCACGAGTACAAAGTCTTCCTGGCCGGCGCGGTCGCAGCGTTGATCCTGACCGGTCCCGGCCGCTACGGCTTCGATGCCGGACGCGGGTGGGCGCGCCGTCCGTTCGTCGGCTCGTTCATTGCCCTACTGGCCGGTGTCGGTGCCGGTGTCGCCGTGTGGGTGTTGCTCAACGGCGGCAATCCGCTGGGGTAGCGACCTAGCCGTACGGGTTGGGCACGCGTCCCCCGCTGACCTCGGTGAGTTGGGGCAGGGTCGCGAAGGTCACCGCGGGGAGCCGGAGTTCCCGGCCGTCCTTGAGGTGCGCGGTCGCCCACGAGGACCTGCTGAAACGCAGACCGTCGATGTCATCCCAGCCCACGGTCTCGCTGCTCAGAAGTGTCCGTGCGGTCACCGTCTTAGTGTCGGCGATCGTCCGGTATCTGACGATCGCCAACGAGAGCGTGATCGGAATGAGGAGGATCAGTGCGACCCAGGGCGGGCCGGCAAGAATCACCGCGAGCATGCCCACGATCAGGAAGCCGACTGCGAAATGCGCCATCGGAGAAATCCTGATGATGACGGGTTTCTGATCGGCGTCCGCGCTCACACCCGCCATCTTCGCACCGGCGGCCGTCGTGGGACCCAGCGGACTGTCGGGAACTGCGGCCGCGGGAGAGGTTGCCGGCAATTTGACCTGTGACCAGTACGGAGGCTACCGTCGAGTGTTATGCAGGCCCCGGGAATGCTCGTAGTAATTGGGAAGCGCGTTGATGCCGCGCTTGCCCTCACCCGGGCATAGCCAAAACATCGACGCGCGACCCTCGTACAGCAGCCCAGCTGGCGGGGGTTTTTTCTTGCCCCACCACCGGTTTGAGACCCTAGAAACGACCAGGAACAGAGAGAGACGATCGTGAGCGCACCCACCACGCGACCGCCCGAGCATTCGGAGACCGCGACGAACGGGACACACGCCGTCCCCGAGGCCCGTCCAGCGGCATCCAAACGCATTGCGCCGCATCAGCTCACCGGAGCGCAGGCGGTAATCCGTTCGCTGGAGGAACTCGACGTCGACACCATCTTCGGAATCCCCGGTGGTGCCGTGTTGCCGGTCTACGACCCGCTTTTCGACTCGCAGAAGCTACGCCACGTGCTGGTGCGTCACGAACAGGGCGCCGGGCACGCCGCAAGTGGATACGCGCACGCGACGGGCAGGGTCGGTGTGTGCATGGCGACGTCAGGTCCCGGCGCGACCAACCTGGTCACACCGCTCGCCGACGCGTACATGGACTCGATTCCGGTTGTCGCCGTCACGGGACAGGTCGGCCGTGCGCTGATCGGCACCGACGCGTTTCAGGAAGCTGACATCTCCGGCATCACGATGCCGATCACCAAGCACAACTTCCTGGTGCGCAAGGGTGACGACATCGCCCGTGTGATGGCCGAAGCGTTTCACATCGCGCGATCGGGCCGGCCCGGTCCGGTGCTCGTCGACATCCCCAAGGATGTTCTGCAGGGGCAGTGCACGTTCAGCTGGCCGCCCCAGATCGATCTGCCCGGCTACAAGCCGAACACCAAACCGCACAGCAGACAGATCCGCGAAGCGGCCAAGCTCATCGCGGCGGCGCGTAAGCCGGTGCTGTACGTCGGCGGCGGCGTGATCCGCGGCGAGGCCAGCGAACAGTTACTGAATCTGGCCGAGCTGACCGGCATTCCGGTCGTCACCACGCTGATGGCCCGCGGCGCGTTCCCGGACAGCCATCCGCAGAACATGGGTATGCCCGGAATGCACGGCACGGTGGCCGCCGTCGCCGCGTTGCAGCGCAGCGATCTGTTGATCGCGCTCGGCACTCGTTTCGATGATCGGGTGACCGGCAAGCTGGATTCCTTTGCGCCAGAAGCCAAAGTCATCCACGCCGACATCGATCCGGCCGAGATCGGTAAGAACCGCCACGCCGACGTTCCCATCGTCGGTGATGTCAAAGCGGTGATCACCGACCTCACCGAAGTGTTGCGGCGCGATGGGGGCACCGGAGCGAGCAAGATCGAGGCCTGGTGGGAATACCTGCGCGGTGTGCAGGCGACCTACCCGCTGAGCTACGGGGCGCAGAGTGACGGAAGCCTGTCGCCCGAGTACGTCATCGAAACTCTGGGCAAGATGGCGGGTCCGGACGCCGTGTACGTCGCAGGCGTTGGGCAGCACCAGATGTGGGCCGCGCAGTTCATCTCCTATGAGAAGCCGAAGACCTGGTTGAACTCGGGCGGGCTGGGGACCATGGGTTACGCCGTCCCGGCGGCGATGGGCGCCAAGTTCGGCCGTCCCGAAGCAGAGGTCTGGGCGATCGACGGTGATGGCTGCTTCCAGATGACCAACCAGGAGTTGGCCACGTGCGCGGTCGAGGGTGCGCCGATCAAGGTGGCCATCATCAACAACGGGAATCTGGGCATGGTGCGGCAATGGCAGACGCTGTTCTACGAAGAGCGGTACAGCCAAACCGATCTGGCCACCCACTCACATCGCATCCCGGACTTCGTGAAGCTGGCCGAGGCGCTGGGCTGCGTCGGGTTGCGTTGTGAGCGTGCCGAAGACGTCGAGGCAGTCATCGCGCAGGCCCGTGAGATCAATGACCGCCCGGTCGTGATCGACTTCATCGTCGGCGCCGACGCCCAGGTGTGGCCGATGGTGGCCGCCGGTACCAGCAATGACGAAATCCAAGCTGCGCGTGGCATCCGCCCGCTGTTCGACGATCCAGAAGAGGGGCATGCCTGATGGTGACCAGTGGCACGACGCCGACACACACGCTCTCGGTGCTCGTCGAAGACTCACCGGGTGTGCTTGCGCGGGTGGCTGCGCTGTTCTCGCGGCGCGGGTACAACATCAAGTCGCTCGCCGTCGGTGCGACGGAGCAGAAGGACATGTCCCGGATGACGATCGTGGTCAGCGTGGACGAGTCACCGCTGGAACAGATCACCAAACAGCTCAACAAGCTCGTCCAGGTGATCAAGATCGTCGAGCAGGAAGACGACAACTCCGTCTCGCGCGAGCTGGCACTGATCAAGGTGCGAGCCGATGCGACCACCCGCAGCCAGGTCATCGAGGCAGTGAATCTGTTCCGCGCCAAGGTCGTTGATGTGTCCACCGAGTCACTGACGATCGAGGCGACCGGCACCCAGGAGAAGCTCGAGGCGCTGCTTCGGGTGCTGGAGCCATACGGGATCCGCGAGCTCGTGCAGTCCGGCGTCGTGTCACTGTCACGCGGCCCGCGCGGCATCGGCACCGCCAAGTAATTCCGAAATCAGAAGAAGAGTCAAAGAGAAGGAAAGCACCAATGCCAGTTGAGATGTTCTACGACGACGACGCGGACCTGTCGATCATTCAGGGCCGCAAGGTCGGCGTCATCGGCTACGGCAGCCAGGGCCACGCCCACTCGCTGTCCCTGCGCGACTCCGGCGTGCAGGTGAAGGTCGGCCTCAAGGAGGGATCGAAGTCCCGCGCCAAGGTCACCGAGCAGGGACTCGAGGTCGATACACCGGCCGAGGTGGCCAAGTGGGCCGATGTGATCATGCTGCTGGCACCCGACACCGCGCAGGCCGACATCTTCAAAAACGACATCGAGCCCAACCTCGAGGACGGCAACGCGCTGTTCTTCGGTCACGGGCTCAACATTCACTTCGACCTGATCAAGCCGCCGGCCAACGTCACCATCGGCATGGTGGCCCCGAAGGGGCCCGGCCACCTGGTGCGTCGTCAGTTCGTCGACGGTAAGGGTGTGCCGTGTCTGATCGCGGTCGACCAGGACCCCAAGGGGGAGGGCCAGGCGCTGGCGCTGTCCTACGCCAAGGGCATCGGCGGCACCCGCGCAGGCGTCATCAAGACGACGTTCAAGGACGAGACCGAGACCGACCTCTTCGGTGAGCAGGCCGTGTTGTGCGGTGGCACAGAGGAACTCGTCAAGACCGGGTTCGACGTGATGGTGGAGGCGGGCTACGAGCCCGAGCTCGCCTACTTCGAGGTGCTGCACGAACTCAAACTCATCGTCGATCTGATGTACGAGGGCGGCATCGCACGGATGAACTACTCGGTGTCCGACACCGCAGAGTTCGGCGGCTACCTGTCCGGGCCCCGGGTGATCGACGCCGACACCAAGAAGCGCATGAAGCAGATCCTCGCCGAGATCCAGGACGGCACCTTCGTGAAGCGTCTGGTCGCCAACGTCGAGGGCGGCAACAAGGAACTAGAGGGGCTGCGCAAGGAGAACGCCGAGCATCCCATCGAGGTGACCGGTAAGAAGCTGCGCGATCTGATGAGCTGGGTCGACCGCCCGATCACCGAGACCGCCTGAGCTGAGCTGTGAGTTCGGTGCGCGCACGATCGCTGAGCGACGGTTGGCGCACCGAAATCGCAGTCAACTGAGACGATCCGCGATACCGACGACGCGCTTGGCCAGATGGTCGAGCGCGTCGTTCGTTGCGCCGTCGAACTCGCTGATGTTGCCGTGTTCCGCAGTCAGGCTGGCGCCGTAGGGGTTTCCGTCGACGTACTTCAACGGATCGGTGTATCCGGGCGGCACGATGATCCCGCCGAAGTGCATCAGCGTGATGTACAGCGAGAGGATGGTCGTCTCCTGGCCGCCATGGAGCGTGTTGGTCGACGTGAACGCCGAATAGACCTTGTCGGCCAGCTTGCCCTCCGACCAGATGCCACCCAGCGAGTCGAGGAAGGCGCGCAGTTGAGAGGCGACCGAACCGAATCGCGTGGGTGACCCGAAGATCACCGCGTCGGCCCAAACGATGTCGTCACCGGTGGCGACGGGCAGGTCCTTGGTCGCCTCGTAGTGGGCCGTCCAAGCGGGATTACCTGCGAACGTCGCGGGATCGCGCGTCTCGGCGACCTGGCGTATGCGTACCTCGGCTCCTGCGGCCTCGGCTGCGGCGCCCACCCGCTTGGCCATCGTCGCGCCGTGCCCGGTTGCGGAGTAATAGATCACCGAAAGGTTGGCCATGCCGCCAGCTTAGGACCGCAGGAGCTCCGGACTGCTCCACGGAAACTCGATCCAGAGATCGGTCCGGCGCCAGATGTACTCGCAGTCGACTTCCGATTGCGGCTTCTGATAGACGACGGCGCACCGGACCTCGGCGACGTGCTCGGCGCAGAAATCGCGGACGAACCGCAGGGTCGCTCCCGTATCCGCGACGTCGTCGGCGATCAGCACGCGTGCACCACCGAGCTCCGCGACATCAGGTAGGGGAGGCAGCAGCACCGGCGCATCCAGGCGCGCGTCCACGCCTGTGTAGTACTCGACGTTCATCATGTGCAGGTTCTTGACGTCCAGCGCGTAGCCAAGCGCACCGGCCACGAACAAGCCGCCCCGCGCGACGGCCAGGATCAGGTCGGGTCGGAAACCGTCCGCCACCACAGCGGCGGCGAGTTGTCGTGTAGCGGCACCGAACTGATCCCAAGTCAGTTCTTCCCGGTCGGCCATTGGCAAACCGTAGTCGGTCGTGCGGGTTTTCGCCTGTGAGCGGCGCGTATGTCACGGACGGCTTTCGTGGCCCGCCTTGCCCTTGGTGCGGCGCCGCTCCTTCATCTCGGCTTCGAATACATGGCGCACGCCCTGCTGTAGCTCGTCACGCACCCGCCGTTCGTGGTCGCGAAACACCGACCAGTAATTGTCGTCGAACTCCTCGACGATCTGAAACGTCCAGCGCCCGTATAGGACGTTGCGGCCGACGATGTCGCTTTCGAGCTGGTCGGCCACCGCTTCATGGCCGGCGTCGCGCAGCTTGTCGCACGCCTCGCCGAGCTGAAGGTCGGCATGGCCCATCAGCTGGTGAAACGAGTACAGGTGGCCGCGGGCGCGTTCGACGTATTCCAGGGCTTCGGACACGGCGCCGACAGCCTCCACCGTCGCATCGTCCATGCCTTCTGGGCGCATGGGCTCTTGCTCGTCGCGCTCGTTCATGCGGCGCGGGATACCCCGTATACGGAGTAAGACACCAATCTGAGAAAAATCTGCATCGGTTTCGCGTTGATAGGCGATATGCCCGACGTGAAGTCCTATCCTGACGACGTTGACACCTTCCGAGAAGTCTGCGAACAGCGACGTTGACGAGCCGCTTTACACCGTCCGCGTCGTAGCTGAACGCGTCGGAGTACCCACCGCGACACTGCGCAGTTGGAACCAGCGCTACGGGGTGGGACCACCCGAACACAGCCGAGGCCAGCATCGCCTCTACAGCGAGACCGACATCGCGGTCGTCCGGCGGATGTACGAGTTGATTCTCGAGGGCGCCAGTCCGCGCAGTGCGGCGCGGACTGCGGTCGACTCGGTGAGACCGGCGCGCGGTGACGCCGCGGCCCTGCTCGTGGCAGCCTTCGACTTCGACGTGTTCACCGCGGGCCATCTGCTGGATCGTCACCTGCGCCACTTCGGTGTACTCGACACGTGGGACCTGCTGATACGTCCGGCTTTCGATGCCATCGCGGAACGCCAAGCCCAGGGTGAGAGTTGCATCGACGTCGAACACGCGCTGTCCTGGACGGTGACGCGGTCATTGCAGCGTTACCCCATCCCCGCACCTGCAGAATCCGCGCCGATCATCCTCGCGTGCACGCCGCACGAGACACACACGTTGGCGCTGGACGCGCTGCGCGCGGCGCTCGTCGAGCGCGGCCGCGGTGCGCTGATGCTCGGTGCTGACGTCCCGCGGTCGGCCCTCATCGAGGCGGTCGAACGCAAGGGCCGTCCGGTGGCGACGATGTTGTGGTCGCAGACGCAGGACACCGCCGATGTCGACACGGTCAACGACCTCGCTGCACGTGCGTCGGTCAGCGTCGGGGGTCCGGGCTGGGACGCCGTGATGGACCAGATCCAGGCGCCCCGATTGAAGAATCTGCGCGCCGCGGTCGACTATTTCGTTCCCGACTAGTTCGCGGACTCGCGACACCAACGCTACTCACACGGGTCGTGTCCCCAATTCATCAGGGAACAGCGCCACGCGGATTCACTGATGTCGCCCGACGGATGCTGAGCCACGAGACCGTCAACATGACGGCGGCGGAACTCGAAAAATGGCTTGACACAGACGAATCCAAATCCGTCGGGCAGAAATCCGGTGGCGAGTCAACGGGCACGCCAGCGGAGGACGGATCGTGAACCTGCTGCGGTCCAACCGGCCACGCTACTTCGCCCGCTTCAGCGCGTCAGGTTTGTGTACGGCGTCGCGTCCGGTCTTGTCGCTGCGGACCCGGTACTGCGGCTCATCGCGCGAGGCGCGCACCTTCCGGCCTGCCGTCTCGGTGTCGCCGGTGATCTTCTCCTCGACGGTCCCGGTGACTGTGGTTCCGTGACTGCTCCATTGAACCTTGTCGCCTTTGCGAAACTCTGCGCTCATCTGCTCGGCATACCCCGGCCAACACCGGCAAAACTAGGGCGAGAGCGGCGGCAGTCTCTTGATACCGAACTCGCGGCGCAGGACCGTGCGTGCTGCATAGAGCCCCGCCATTCCGTGCACTCCGCCGCCGGGCGGGGTCGCCGATGAGCACAGGTAGACCTTGGGGATCGGGGTGGCCCACGGATTGAACCGCGGGGTCGGTCCCGCCAGCGCGTGCAGCAGCGAGTTGCCGCCGACGCCGATGTCGCCGCCGACGAGGTTGGCGTTGTGTTCGGACAACCGCGAGGCCGGTACCGACCGCACTCCGACCACGATGTCGCGGAAGCCGGGCGCGAACCGTTCGAAAACCGACGTCACCGTTTCCGCCTGGTCGAGGGTGGAGCCATGCGGCACGTGCGCGTACGTCCACAGCGGCCTCCGCCCGTGCGCATCGATGCGGCTCGAGTCGGCCAGATGCGGCAGCGAGGCCAGCACCATCGGCCAATCGGCATGCCTGCCCGCGGCAATCTCCTTCTCGGCGTGCGCCATCTGGTCCCGACCGCCACCCATGTGCAGCGTCGGTGCGTCCGCAGCCCGCGAGTCCTTCCATGGAATCTCGTCGGACAGGACGAAATCCACCTTGGCGACGCCTGGACCAAACCGATAGCGCCGCAATGCTTTCGCGTACTTAGCCGGGATCCGGTCGCGATAGATCGCCAGCAGCGCGGTGGGCGCAGTGTCGAAAAGGACCACCCCGCCCGGCGGTTCGGTGATCTGTTGGCCGGCCGAAATGATGCCCCCGTGCGCACGCAGGTCGGCGATCAGTGCGTCCGGAATCGCCTGGCTGCCACCGACCGGTATCGGCCAGCCGACGGTATGCGCCAGGGTTGCCAGCATCAGTCCCGCGCCGGTCGTGACGAACGATGGCATCCGGTTGATCGCATGTGCCGCGACTCCGGTGAACAACGCGCGCGCATCCGCGCCGGAAAGCCTGCCCCACAATGGCGTGCCCTGCTCGAGCATGTTTCGGGCGATGAATGCCGCGGCGATCGGATCACGCGGAATCGATCGTTTGTCACCGAGCAGAAAGTTGACGACACCACCATCACGGTCGACGAGCGGACCGAGCAGCCGCCGCCACGAATCGCCGTCGAGTAGCTCTGCGCATGTGCGGTCGAGATCGTGATAGCCGACCGCCGTCGGCATGCCGGGAAGGGGATTGGCGTACGAGACCGGGGGCACCTGCAAGGTCACACCGCGAGCGGGTAGATCGAACGCTGCCAGGAATGGAGATGCCAACGCCAGCGGGTGAACCGCCGAGCAGACGTCGTGGGTGACGCCGCCGAACTCAGGATCGGGGAGGGTTCGCGCACCGCCTCCCAGAGTCGGCTGAGCCTCGAATACCTGCACCGACAGACCGGCGCGCGCGCAGATGACGGCGGCGGCCAAGCCGTTGGGTCCACTGCCGACCACGGTGACGTCCACCACCCAATTACAGCCCATTAGGCTGACCGCGTGAGCCTGCCCGTTGTATTGATCGCAGACAAGCTGGCGGAGTCGACCGTTGCCGCCCTGGGCGACCAGGTGGAAGTGCGCTGGGTCGATGGTCCGGACCGAGAAAAGTTGCTGGCCGCTGTGGCAGGGGCCGACGCGCTGCTGGTGCGCTCCGCGACCACCGTGGACGCCGAGGTGCTGGCCGCCGCGCCGAAACTGAAGATCGTCGCCCGCGCGGGCGTCGGCCTGGACAACGTCGACGTCGATGCCGCCACCGCGCGCGGCGTCCTGGTCGTCAACGCCCCTACCTCCAATATCCACAGTGCCGCTGAGCATGCGGTGGCTCTTCTGCTGTCGGCGGCGCGACAGATCCCGGCCGCCGACGCGACGCTTCGTGAGCACACCTGGAAGCGCTCGTCGTTCTCGGGCACCGAGATCTTCGGCAAGACCGTCGGCGTCGTCGGTCTCGGCCGTATCGGGCAGCTGGTGGCGCAGCGGTTGGCGGCCTTCGGTACGCACATCGTGGCCTACGACCCGTACGTGTCGGCGGCCCGTGCTGCTCAGCTGGGTATCGAACTGCTGACGCTCGACGAGCTCTTGACCCGCGCCGACTTCATCTCTGTGCACCTGCCCAAGACCAAGGAGACTGCCGGCCTCATCGGCAAGGAGGCGCTGGCCAAAACGAGGCCTGGGGTGATCATCGTCAACGCGGCGCGCGGCGGCCTGATCGACGAAGCGGCGCTCGCGGAGGCCATCACCGACGGCCATGTGCGCGGCGCCGGCCTCGATGTGTTCTCCACCGAACCGTGCACGGACAGCCCTCTTTTCGAGTTGCCGCAGGTCGTGGTGACGCCGCACCTCGGCGCGTCGACCGCGGAGGCGCAGGACCGGGCCGGCACCGACGTGGCCGCGAGTGTGAAGCTGGCGCTGGCCGGAGAGTTCGTGCCGGACGCGGTGAACGTCGGCGGCGGCGTCGTAGGCGAGGAGGTCGCGCCGTGGCTGGACCTGGTCCGCAAGCTGGGTCTGCTCGTCGGTGTGCTGTGCGAGGAACTGCCGGTGTCGCTGTCGATCCAGGTTCGCGGCGAGCTGGCTTCCGAAGAGGTTGAGGTGCTGCGTCTTTCAGCGCTGCGCGGCTTGTTCAGTGCGGTCATCGAAGATCCGGTGACATTCGTCAACGCGCCTGCTCTGGCTGCGGAACGCGGTGTCGAGGCGGATATCAGCACTGTCACCGAGAGCCCGAACCACCGCAGCGTCGTCGACGTCCGTGCGGTGTACTCCGACGGCGCGGTTGCCAACGTCTCCGGCGCGTTGTCAGGTCCTCAGCTGGTGGAGAAGATCGTCCAGATCAATGGCCGCAACTTCGATCTGCGTGCCGAAGGCGTCTATCTGATCGTCAATTACATCGACGAGCCCGGCACGCTGGGCAAGATCGGCACGCTGCTCGGGACCGCAGGCATCAACATTCACGCCGCTCAGCTCAGCGAGGACGCGGAGGGTCCTGGTGCGACCATCCTGTTGCGCATCGACCGCGACGTCCCTGAAGAAGTTCGAGCGGCGATCAGCGAGGCCGTCGGCGCCAAGCTGCTCGAAGTGGTGGACCTGTCGTGAAACTGGCGATCATCGCGGGTGACGGTATCGGCCCGGAGGTCGTCGGCGAGGCGGTCAAGGTGCTCGATGCCGTCTTACCCGGCGTGGACAAGACCCACTACGACCTCGGGGCGAAGCGGTATCACGCCAGCGGCGAGGTACTGCCCGAATCCGTGCTCGAGGAACTTCGCGCGCACGACGTGATCCTGCTCGGCGCGATCGGCGATCCGTCGGTGCCCAGCGGTGTGTTGGAACGCGGTCTGCTGCTGCGGATCCGGTTCGAACTCGACCACCACATCAATCTGCGTCCGGCCCGACTTTATCCGGGGGTCAGCAGTCCGCTCGCCGGAGACCCGGAGATCGACTTCGTCGTGGTCCGCGAAGGCACCGAAGGTCCCTACACCGGGACCGGTGGGGCGATCCGTGCGGGCACTCCCCACGAGATCGCGACCGAGGTGAGCGTCAACACCGCGTTCGGCGTGCGACGGGTCGTGCACGATGCCTTCAGACGCGCCGGACGGCGCCGCAAGCAGTTGACGCTGGTGCACAAGAACAACGTCCTGACCTATGCGGGCGCACTGTGGTGGCGCACCGTGCAGGAGGTCGGCGCGGAGTATCCCGACGTGGAGATCGCCTATCAGCACGTCGACTCCGCGACCATTCACCTCGTCACCGACCCGGGCCGGTTCGACGTCATCGTCACCGACAATCTGTTCGGCGACATCGTCACCGATCTGGCAGCCGCGGTGTGCGGCGGAATCGGGCTCGCGGCGAGCGGCAACATCGATGCGACGCGGACGAATCCGTCGATGTTCGAACCCGTGCACGGCAGTGCCCCCGACATCGCGGGGCAGGGTGTCGCCGATCCCACGGCGGCCATCATGTCGGTCGCGTTGCTGCTTTCCCACGAGGGCCATGTCGATGCGGCCGCCCGCATCGACAAGGCAGTGGAGCAGCATCTGGCCACCCGCGGCGACCAGTCGCGGTCGACGACGGAGATCGGTGATCGGATCGCGTCACTTCTCTAGCCGCAGCTATGCGACGCTTCGACGGCAGTGCTGGCTGTTCGCAATCGGGTCCTCGTTGTTTGCGATAGCGACCATTCCCGGACTGCCGGCGACGACCGGGGCCGGCCTGCCCAACCTGCTGTGCTTCATCGGTTCCTGGTTCTTCACCACCGCCGCGTGGATGCAGCTGGTGTTGTCGGGAATGCCGCTGCGGATCGGGTGGTACTCGGCGGCCGTGCAATTCGCCGGGACGATCCTGTTCAACGTCAGCACCGGGTCCGCCTTGTGGGCGCATGCCGTCAAGCGGGAGCGACGACTGGTGTGGGCGCCCGATGCCCTTGGGTCGCTGGCGTTTCTGGTGAGCGCCGTACTCGGAGTCGTCGCGGTGACGGCGGTGGTCGGCATCTTCGAACTGAAATCCCGTGATTGGCAGGCGGAGTGGATAAACCTGCTGGGCTGCATCGCCTTCGGGGTGTCCGCGCTGGGCGCATTTGTCACAGGGTCCGATGTGACGGTGGACGCGGTGCTGGCCAACGTCGGCACGTTCATCGGGGCGCTGTGCTTCCTGGCGGCCGCGTTGCTGGTATTACCGCGACAGCACCACAAAGACATTCAACGATCCTGATCAACCGGCACGAGCGGGATCGCGAACAGCGGAAGCAGTGCGGACACGGCGAACGCGACCGGATAGCCCGCGACGCCGATCAGTCCGCCGAACAGCGGTGCGGCGGCAGCCGTGGCCAGATGCTGGCTGGTGTTCTGCGTGCCAAGGGCCCGCCCACTCCAGAACGGTCCGGCGATCTCGGCGATCGCGGTGAAGGCCAATCCGTTGTCGGACACGGTGATCACCGACGCGATCATCATCAACACCACACTCACCGGGGTGTTGAGCCAGTCCGTCAGCGCCAGCAGGCCCATGGCCGCTGCGGCCGCCAGCGCGATGGAGCGGATCGGTCGCAGCCGCGAGCCGACGACATCAGACCAGCGTCCTGCGGCGATGCGGCCAATCGCGCCGAATACCTGGGTCGCGGTGATCAGCGCTCCCGCAGCTGCCGCCGACCAACCGCGGTCGGTCATCAACCAGGCGAGTGCAAACGTCCACAGCACACCCTGAGGCACGACGAGCAACACCGAGACGGCGTGGATGCGCGTCAACACTGACGACGTGCGGTAAGGGTTGGCGAGATGTTCTGCCGATGCCTCCGACCGTGGTGGTCGCGGCGGATCGATCACACCGAACGCGCACACCACCGCGGAGACCGTGCACACCACCGCGGGAAACAGCAAGGCGACCGAGATGCCATGACTTTCGGCCAAGCGCGGTATCACCAAGGCGCCCAGACCCACTCCCAGTGGTGTCGCGGTCTGGCGGATGCCCATGACCAATCCGCGCTGATCCGGTGGAAACCAACCGACCACCAACCGCCCGCTGGCCGAGTTGCTGCTCGCGGCTGCCATTCCGCCGAGAAACAGGAAGGTGCCGACGGCGAACAGTGAATCCACGGAGGCGGCCGCGAACGCGGCCGCGGCAATGAGTACCGAACCGAGAGTCAGAACGATGCGTTCGCCGACGCGGTCGACGATGTAACCCCACGCGATGAAGGTGAGCACCAGCCCGAAGCTCGGCATCGACGACAGCAACCCTGCGGCCGCGAGATCGAGCCCACGTTCCTTGTGCAGGGTCGGAATCAGGAACGCCGCACCGTTGATGAACACATTGGCACTCGTCGTCGCGAACAGCGCGATGACGAGCATCGACCAGCGCCGTGCGGTGCTGATCGACTCGGTCTCCACGACCCCATGCTCGCACGGTCGTCTCATATATCTGAACTTCATTCTCAATATTTGAGACATCGATGGCGCGGGAGCGGCCGCAGCACCGATGATCGCGGCCACTAGGCTGTCCGAATGCGACTAGGACGTATCGCCAGCCCCGACGGGGTCGCCTTCGTCAGTATCGAAGGTCCTCCAGACGACCCGACGCAGGCGGTCGTCAAGGAGATTGCCGAGCACCCCTTCGGGACCCCCACCTTCACGGGACGGGAATGGCCGCTGGCGGACGTGCGTCTGCTCGCACCCATCCTGGCCAGCAAGGTGGTGTGCATCGGCAAGAACTACGCCGCGCACGTCGCCGAAATGGGTGGGGGAGACTTCTCCGACCCGGTGATGTTCATGAAACCCAACACCGCCATCGTCGGGCCGCACGTGCCCATCCAGCTGCCTGCCGACGCCGACCCGGTGCACTTCGAGGGTGAACTCGCCGTTGTCATCGGCCGGCCGTGCAAGGACGTTCCGGCCGCCCGCGCCGCGGAGAACATCCTGGGCTACACGATCGGCAACGACGTCTCGGCACGCGATCAGCAGAAGAAAGATGGGCAGTGGACGCGGGCGAAGGGCCACGACACGTTCTGTCCGGTCGGTCCGTGGATCGTCACCGATCTCGATCCATCCGATCTGGCGTTGCGCACCGAGGTCAACGGCGAAACCAAACAGAACAGCCGGACATCGCTGATGATTCACGACGTCGGTGCCATCGTGGAATGGATTTCGGCGGTGATGACGCTGCTGCCCGGTGACCTCATTTTGACGGGTACGCCCGACGGCGTCGGCCCGATCGACGACGGTGACACCGTCAACGTCACCATCGAAGGCATCGGAACGTTGTCCAATCCAGTTGTCCGCAAAGGAAAGTCATGACGACCGGAATGCGGGTGCGCTTCTGCCCGTCGCCGACCGGCACACCGCACGTCGGTCTCATTCGCACCGCGCTGTTCAACTGGGCGTACGCGCGCCACTGCGGCGGGGCGTTCGTGTTCCGGCTGGAGGACACCGATGCCGAGCGCGACAGCGAGGAAAGCTTTCTGGCGCTGCTGGACGCGCTGAGCTGGTTGGGGCTGAACTACGACGAGGGCCCTGACATCGGCGGCCCGTACGCGCCGTACCGGCAGTCGGAACGCGGTGACGTCTACCGCGATGTGTTGGCGCGGTTACAGGAATCCGGTGATGCCTACGAGGCGTTCTCGACAGCCGAGGAAGTCGAGGCCCGCCACGTCGCGGCAGGTCGGAACCCCAAGCTGGGCTATGACAACTACGACCGCGACCTCACCGACGCGCAGCGCGCCGCGTTCCTCGACGAAGGGCGTAGGCCGGTACTTCGGCTCCGGATGCCCGCCGAGGACATCACCTGGAATGACCTCGTCCGCGGCGAGACGACGTTCGCGGCGGAAGTGGTTCCCGATTTCGCGCTGACCCGCGCGAGCGGAGATCCGTTGTACACCTTGGTCAATCCGGTCGACGATGCGCTGATGAAGATCACGCATGTGTTGCGCGGCGAGGATCTGCTGCCGTCGACACCGCGCCAGATTGCGCTGTACCAGGCACTGATACGCATCGGCGTCGCTGAACGGGTGCCCGAGTTCGCTCACCTGCCAAGCGTTCTGGGGGACGGCAACAAGAAGCTGTCCAAACGCGATCCACAGTCCAATCTTTTCATCCACCGCGACCGCGGCTTCATTCCCGAGGGACTGCTGAACTACCTGGCGCTGCTGGGGTGGGGGATCGCCGAGGATCGCGACGTGTTCAGCCTCGGGGAAATGGTGGCGGCCTTCGACGTCGTCGACGTCAACTCCAACCCCGCCCGATTCGACCAGAAGAAGGCCGACGCCCTCAACGCCGAACACATCCGCCTACTGAGCGAGGAGGATTTCACTGCACGGCTCGCGGCGTTCTTCGCCGACCACGGCCACGACACTGGGCTCGACGGTGCGCAGTTCGCCGAGGCGGCGCGGCTGGTGCAGACCCGGATCGTGGTCCTCGGTGACGCCTGGGACCTGCTGAAATTCCTCGACGACGGGGAGTTCGCCCTCGACGAAAAGGCCGCGGCGAAAGAACTGCGTCATGACGCGGTTGCTGTTCTGGACGCAGCGCTGGCCGCACTCGACGAGGTCGGGGAGTGGACGACCGCCGCGATCGAAAACGCGCTGAAGGTCTCGTTGTTGGAGAATCTGGAGCTCAAGCCGCGCAAGGCGTTCGGCCCGATCCGGGTCGCCGCGACCGGAGCGACCGTCAGCCCTCCGCTGTTCGAGTCCCTCGAGCTACTGGGCCGCGACCGCAGCCTGAACCGACTACGCGCGGGCCGAGACCACGCCGCCGCCGCGGCGGCGCACGCGTGAAAAGCGGCAGCAAAATCTTTGGTAGTCTGCACGTCGGCCCTATACAACGCACGGCGGTGCCGCCGATTGCCTGAGAGGGTCGAAAACAGCTTGTGACCTGCGGTTACAGGCAGCCAATGGGGTATGGTGTAATTGGCAACACAGCTGATTCTGGTTCAGCCATTCTAGGTTCGAGTCCTGGTACCCCAGCCATTTCGCGATGAGCGTTTGCGCGAGGAGCATCGGTCTCAAGCGATTAGGTCCGCATAATCCGCTGGGCTATGCTGGCTGTCCGGAAATAGTTCTGGCCCCCGTCGTCTAGCGGCCTAGGACGCCGCCCTCTCACGGCGGTAGCGTGGGTTCGAATCCCATCGGGGGTACAAGCGAGTGAGCCGAGAGCAGAGAGCTTGCTCTCATGCCGAGGCGATCGAGCCTTGCGGGCACACATGTGGTGTCTGATGGCGCCCGACCGCCCGGAGAGCCCGCGCGGAACGGGGCACAGTAGCGAGAACCATGACCCCTTGTTTCGGGTCTTTGGTCCATTGCGGACCGTTTCGCCGGTCCCCAAAATCGGTGCATGACGGTCACGGCGCCATCGATGACGAGTGATGAACTCACCGCCGTGGTCTCGGCATTGCGCCAGAGATTTCCTCAGCTTCCGGCCGTCGAGGTCGAGACCGTCGTCGCGCGTGTGTATGAAGAGCTGGCAGCGACTGCGAAAGTCACCGCCCACTTGATTCCACTGACCCTCAATCGAAGCCGACGCCTGCTCACCGACGAACGAGATGAAGTCGGCCGGGCCGAGGCCCAGTCCGCAACCGGCGCCTATGGCCACGACCGGGAGGGACTTTTGGCTACCTCACCTCAGGACGAATTCCTCCTGGGGTGAGGGTCGCGAAGAGGTTAACTCGTGCTTGATGCAGTGTTCGATCCCCGGCGACTCAAGGAGAGAGCGAATGACTTCTGCGACAGAGCTAGGAAAGACCAATCACTACGGCATCATCGTCGGGGTCGACGGCTCGCCCGCATCACGGGTAGCGACTGACTGGGCAGCACGTGAGGCCTCGATGCGAGGCGTCCCACTCACGGTCGTGAGCGTCGTACCAACTGCGGACTTCGGATCCTTCGTCGACGTCCCCTACTACACAGACGAGCGCGAAGAACACGCGCAGAAAGTCGTCGGAGACGCGCTGGGCCTCGTGTTCGACGCCACTGCCGATAACCCGAAAATGGTCGTCGACCAACGCGTGGTGTCGGGAAGCGCGGTGTCGACACTGGTCGACATGTCCAAGGACGCCGAACTTGTGGTGGTTGGATGCCGTGGCTTGGGCGGTGTCACGGGGTTGTTGTTGGGTTCGGTCAGCTCCGGACTCGTTCATCACGCGCACTGCCCGGTTGCCGTGATCCATGATGAGGATCCGCTGATGGATTACCCGAGTGCAGCACCGGTCGTGGTCGGTGTCGACGGGTCACCGGCGTCGGAACTGGCGACGGCCATCGCTTTTGACGAGGCCAGCCGCCGAGGCGTCGAACTGGTCGCGGTCCACACGTGGATGAACATCGCAGACTTTCCCGACGACGTCGCGCGCAGCGACATAGCGACACAGGCTGACGAGGAACTTGCCCAACGGCTGGCCGGCTGGTGCGAGCGATACCCGGATGTCGTCGTCCGGCGCGTCGTTGCGCAGGACAGCCCGGCTCATCGACTGCTCGAGGAATCGGAGAAGGCGCAACTGACTGTCGTGGGCAGCCATGGTCGTGGCGGCTTCGCGGGATTGCTGCTGGGCTCGGTGAGTTCGGCCGTAGCCCAGGCCGCGCGCATGCCGGTGATCGTGGCCCGTCAGAAGTAGGCACTCAACCCGGATGCGCCGGGCATCCGCGGACGCTGTTGCGTATCGGCTGGGCCCGGATCAACAGTGATCCGGGCCCGGCGACACCGCGTCGACCCATCGCGGATTTTGTTACGTCAGTTGATGATTGCGTTCCCCAGCCACATGGACACCGCAAGCCTGCTCGGTCCTCGGCGTCACATCGATCAGACGCGCCAGATTGTGCGGCCACGACATCGGCCATACGTGAGCCGCAGCGCGTCTCATCGCCGATGGCGGCGCGAGGGACCTTTGGCCATGAGGTTCGGTGCCTGTGGCCCTAATCGGCGCCGACACGGTGAGTGAACCTGAACAGTGAGAAGGGAGCGTACATGCCCGCCAGCGCAGCCCCGGTCGTCGTCGGCGTCGACGGAACCGAGAAATCGATCCATGCGGCGCGCTGGGCGGGCGGCCTCGCCGAACGGCTGGGTTCGCCTCTACACATCGTGCACGCAAAGTCCTATCCGAGGCACAGTCTCACCGAAGCGGGCGCCACCGCGCGGGCCGTCGAGATGGCCGAGCAGGACGCGCTAGCCGAGACGATACTGCGCACGGCGGCAACCGCAGCTCGCGCAAGAGTCGCCGACGTGCCGATCACGACCGAGCAGCTTCACGAGTCCGCGGATGCGGCGCTGATCGACATCAGCCGTCGCGCCCGGTTGATCGTCGTCGGCTGCGACGAGGTGACTCCCGGGGGCGCGGTGCTCATCGGCTCCATGACGTTGGCCGTCGCAGCCGGCTCGGTCTGCCCACTGATCGCGTGGCGCGGTGAGGCGGTTGTGCCGAATGAGAAGCCAATTGTCTTGGGCGTCGACAACCACGGTGACAGCGACGCCGCGGTCGCCACCGCATTCGAGCTCGCGGACCGCATGGCCATCGAAATCGTTGCGGTCCACGCGTGGTCGGCGCGCCGATCTCCCGGCGACGTCACCCTGCCGTCCATGATCGACTGGGCGGCCGTCGAGGATGATCATCGAACACGACTGTCAAACACTCTGCAACCGTGGATGGAACGCTATCCCGATGTGAAGGTCACCTGCGTCGTCGAGGCGACGAGGCCAGATAAGGCCCTGCTCGCGCATACCGACAATGCTCAGATTGTGGCTGTCGGCAGTCGCAGCAGAGGTCTGCTTTCCGTGGCATTGCTCGGTTCGACTGGCCTGAACCTTCTGCACCACAGTGCGATTCCGGTATTGATCTGTCGGCCATCCGGTGGTCCGGGGTGAGGCGGCACGAAAATGGCGGGACCCAGACCACCGTGGCCCGTTGGCGCCGGTATGACTGGCAGATCGGAGACTGAACCATGGAACGGCTGACGACGTTAGACGCGGGCTTTCTCGAGGCCGAGGACGCCGACCAGCACATCAGCCTGGCCGTCGGTGGGGTGTCGGTCTTGGAAGGCCCGATGCCGGATTTCGAAGAGCTGGCCGCGGATGTCCTGGAAAAGGCGGCAGCGGTGCCCCGGATGCGGCAGGTCCTTCGCACTCACCTGCTCGATATGCAGCCTCCGGAGTGGGTGGACGTCCCGAATGTTGATCTGTCCCATCACATTCACCATGTGGCCCTTCCGCAGCCCGGGAGTGATCAAGAGTTGTTCCGGTTGACCGCAGACATCATGGAGCGTCGGTTGGATCGCGAACGTCCGCTGTGGGAATGTTGGATGATCGAGGGACTCGCGGGCGGGCACTGGGCGATGCTGCTGAAGATTCATCACTGCATAGCTGATGGCATCACGATCATGCACATGCTCTCCCAACTCACCGACGGTGGAGCGGGAGACAGCTTCGCAACCGACATCCGCGCGGCCAAAGAAGGTTCCGGTCAGAAGAATTCACCGAAGATCGGCCTCAATCCCCTGAATTGGGCACGCAGCGGATGGCGCCTGGCTGCGGCCGCAACGACGAGTGCCGAGCTGGCGTTCGGAGGTGCTCTTCGGATCGCCGGCGGAATCTTGAGTCCCGCAGACGGGTCGCCGCTCATCGGGAGCGTGACCACCATGCGACGCTACAGTGCTGCGCGCGTGAGTCTTCAGGATGTGGCAAAGGTGCGAGATACCTTCGGGGTGACGCTCAATGACGTGGCTCTGGCAGCGGTGACCGCCAGCTACCGAGCGGCACTGACTCGCCGAGGAAAATCTGCGCGGCGAAACTCACTGCGGACATTGGTGCCGGTATCGGTGCGGTCGAACGACGCGATGGGCATCACCGACAACCGGGTGTCCGTGATGTTGCCCTTCCTGCCGGTGGACCGTGAGGATCCGGTCGACCGGCTGATGACTGTGCATCAACGGCTGAACGTCGCCAAGTCCAGTGGTGAGCGTGAGGCAGGCAGCGCGTTCATCGCTGCGGTGAACGTGATCCCATTCCCGTTGACCGCATGGACGGTGCGTGCGCTGACCAGGCTTCCGCAGCGCGGCGTCGTGGCTCTGGCGACCAATGTTCCCGGCCCACGTCACCGGTTACGGATCATGGATCGGGAAGTCGTGCGGATGATGCCCATTCCGCCGATCGCCCTGGGGCTTCGTACCGGCGTGGCGATCGTGAGCTACGCAGACGAACTCACGTTTGGAATCACCGCGGACTATGACGCGGCACCTGATGTCGATGAGCTCGCAGCAGGCATCGAGCACGGAGTCGCAGAACTGGTCGCGCTGCTCTGAAGTCTCCGTGCGCAACACCGCCACGGGAGAAGCGTTTTGGGCGTCCGAAAGGAGATCCGGAGGTGAAGGCCGAAGTCGGCGATTGGTTGGTGATGAAGGGCCGCACCATCGACCACGCGGAACATCGTGGGTTGATCACCGGGCTGCGTACCGAGGACGGCTCGCCGCCCTATGTCGTGCGCTGGCTCGACGATGGCCACGTAGCAACCGTCTTTCAGGGTCCAGATGCTGTCATCGTCACCGCCGACGAACAGCGGGCGGCGGATGAGCGGGCAAGGCAGCGCATGTCGTCGATGCAGTCCGGCGTCATCCTCCGGTACGGGGCCGGCTGATGTCGAAAGAGCTCGGAGTCGTTGTGGCCGTCGACGGTTCGCCCTCGTCCGATGCGGCAACCCAGTGGGCTGCCCACGATGCCGAACTGCGTGGCGTCCCGTTGACCATCGTGCACGCCACGCCGCCTGTGGTCGGCACATGGCCAACGATGGCGGCGTTACCCGATGTGTCGAGCTGGCAACAGGACGCCGGTCAGCGGATCCTCGAAGAAGCTGTCGCAGTGGCCACCGAGGCCATCAACATCGAGCTGCGCATCTCGACCGAGATGCCACCGACTGCCACGGTGCCGGCGCTGGTCGAGCTGACACGGGAGGCGGAACTGGTCGTGGTGGGAAATCGCGGCAGAGGCAGACTCGCACGTGCGCTGCTCGGATCTGTGAGCATGGGGCTGGTTCACCATTCGCGGTGCCCGGTGGCTGTGATTCGACACGAACCATCCACCGCCACAGCTCTGAAGAGCGGGCCGATTCTGCTCGGTTTCGACGGCTCGCCAGCGTCGGAGACGGCAACTGCCCTGGCGTTTGAGGAAGCGTTGAGGCGCAGAGCCGAATTGGTTGTCCTGCACGCCTGGTGGGGTTCGGGCGCGTTCGAATTCCCCGTGGAATGGGACGATCTGCGCATCGAAGTCGAGGAATCCCTCGCCCGGCAGATGGCCGTCTGGCAAGGTCGCTATCCGGATGTTCCCATGCGCACCACCGTGGTTCGTGACCAACCGGCCTTACGGCTCGTCGACTATCCCGCTACTCCTCAGATGATCGTGGTCGGAAGCCATGGGCACGGCGGGATTACCAGCACGTTGTTGGGGTCGGTGAGCACAGCTGTTGTTCAAGCGGCCCGAGTCCCAGTCGTCGTCGCACGATCCTGACGCCGCTGAGCCTGCACCGGACGGTGGCGCTAGCGAGACCTCGTGGCGTCAGCCACTGGCTTTCGCATGATCTTCTTGCGTCGTCGAATGACATACGACCACCGGGGTAGGGCAGTGGTGGAGCAAGTTGAGCCCCGTCGAACCCAGGATCGTGCCCGCAAGGAGTGGTCGATTCCGGCTGCCGACAACGACGAGCTGTGCATCCGCCGCATGCCGCAAGAGAGCGGTGGCAGCTCCATCGGGTTCGACGAAGTTCGTCACCCGGACGTCTGGATAGCGATCTGTCCACGGCTCGAGCGCCTTGAGCAGGTTCGCCCACTCGAGGGTTTCCAGACCATCCCAATCGACCAGGAATGGGATGGTCATCCACGCCGGCGGACGAAACGACGACCCGGCGTGGACGGCCCGCAACTCGACATCGAACCTGTGGGCGAACTCGAAGGCAGTCCGGAATGCCGCCGCATCCGTGCGGCCGTCCACACCGAGAACGACGGGCTGATTGGTCGGCACGCTTTGGTTGCCGCGCCACACCACCACGGGACACGTCGAACGTGCCGATACGGCGAGGGTTGTCGAACCAACCAACACAGCGGTCGCCGGCGTTATCGCCTCGGATCCGAGTACGACCATCTGAGCGGTGTGGCTGCGGGACGCCAGCAATGCGTCAGCCGGCTCATCGCAGCGCAGGGTGAACACCTCTAGCCCCGGCACTGTGGCGCGCGCCTCCTCCTCGGCCGACTTGAGGATCGCGGCGCCGTGCTCGCGATACTCAGCGAGCGCGGCCGCCCGGATCGCCGTCGCGGCTTCGGTCAGCAGGTGATTGGCTCCCGGCAGTCCGTTGACCAACTCCAGCGGAGCATCGAACCTCTCTGCGACCGCAGCCGCCCATCTGGCAGCCGACATCGACTCGTCGCTGCCATCGATGCCGACGACTATGGGCCAGTTCGGATCGCTCATTTCGCGTCAGACCGGGGTCGGACGACGATCACCGGCGCCTTGGACGCTTGCGCCACTTTGGAACTGACTGAGCCAAGCATCATGCCGGCGAATCCGCCGCGACCGTGGCTGCCTACCACCAGGAGCTGCGCCGACTCAGATTCCTCGATGAGCCACCGTGCCGCCTGATCGCAGACGATCCGGCGCCGCACATGCACGTCGGGGTACTGCTCCTGCCACCCCGCGAGGCGCTCGGCAAGCACCTCGTGTCCTTCATCCTCGTACTGATGCCAATCCATGCCGAGGGCAGGGAAAACGCCGACGTCGCTCCACGCGTGCAGCGCGACCAGGTCTACCCTTCGCCGTGATGCCTCGTCGAACGCGAGAGCCGTCGCATCCTCGGATGCGACCGACCCGTCGACACCGACGAGAACGGGCGAAGTGTCGTCACGGGTGTGTGCCTGGTCGGGTCCGATGATTGCGATGGGACCGTGTCCATGGTGGACCAGCCCCCCGCTGACCGACCCCAGCACTGCGCGTCCGACCGCGCCTAGCCCCCTGCTGCCGGCGACTGTCATGTACGCGTCGCGCGACGCTGACACCAGCGCCGATGCGGCGTCGATGTGTCTGATCTCAGTTCGCACGGCGGGCGGCTGCGCTTCACCGGCGCTTGCTTGAACAGTCTTCTGCGCCCTTTCGATCACGTCACGGGCATTCGCCTCCTGCGACTCGGCGAAGCTCGACTCCAGATATGCCACAGGCCAGGTGACGACCACCGGCGGGATCGCGTGCATCAGCGTGACCGGCTGGTTGCGCATGACGGCTTCGTGAGTCGCCCACCGAATTGCCGCCTCCGACTCCGGCGATCCGTCGACACCTACGAGGATTCCGTACTTGGGGGAGAGATTGCTCATCGTGCACTCCTTCTACGTGTTGGAGAAGCGACCGTTGAGGTAGGTGGTCACGATTGCCATCGCGGCTATGACAACAGCGATCAGGACGAGGGCTGTCGGCCAGTCCACGACGGTTCTCCTTCGCGAATGGTCTGTCTCGCAGGGAACGTTACGACCCGCGGCAGGGACCGGAGCAGGGTCGTTGGTCCCTTGGCTCGGTGCCTGTGGTCCCTGCCGGTTCGTCGCCGACCGGCGCGAGAATCGAGAGGTGCCAACTGATCCGGATCGGGCCAAAAACGCCGTTCGCAGGTTCAACAAGCATGTGTTGAATCCTGTGATGCTTCATCTTGCCGGCCGCAAGTACTGGTACGCCGCGGTGATCAGCCACGTCGGGCGCCGCACGGGACGGCAGTATGCGACACCGGTAGTGGCCGAACCCGTGCCGGACGGCTTCCTGGTCCCGCTGCCGTACGGCACCCAGGTCGACTGGCTGCGCAACGTGCAGACGGCGGGGAAGGCGACGATCACTGCCAAGGGCCGAGCATACGACGTCTGCGATCCCGAGATCGTCGACGCGGCAACGGTGAGCGCTCTTTTGTCGTCGTGGCGTCGGCAAACATTCGAGCGCTTCGGCATCAAGAGTTATCTCAAGGTCAGGACGGTCTGATGAGCACCGTGATGTTGAAATGCCCAGAGGGACACCTGAATCCAAGTGACTGGGACTTCTGTGGAGAGTGTGGTAGCCCACTCGAGCGAGACCCGAGTTCTCCGGCTGACAAGTGGTCTCGAAAGGTTTGGGCGATCATCGGTGTGAGTCTCATTGCGGTGATCGTCATCTCGATATCGATCGTCGCGTTACTCAATCGCGGTGACGACAGCGGCACCTCGGCGCGCAGTTCAACCGATGACGTAACAGTTGACGGCGCAGCGGTTCTGGACTGGTGGCAGGGTGCGCGCAAGCCGTTCGTCGCTCTGCAGGACTCGCTGGACGACGCACAACGTGCATTGATCGACGCCGACCGCACGGCGATGCAACACGCGTGCCAGCAAATGCATGACGCGGCAGCGGTAGATCTCCCGGCACACCTTCCCGCGCCGGCTCATGAGTTGACCAGCGAGTTGACGGCCGCCGTCACGGATGCGCACGACGCTTCGCACATGTGCATGTCGGTGCTGGAAGGTTCTTCGAACAGCTACGACGGCGAGTTTCCCGTAAATCTGAAGCAGGCCGAGAAGCACCTGGCCGCCGCGGAGGAGTTGATCCTGCAGGTGAACACGACCTCGCCGTAGAAGGTTTGTCCAGTGCCCTGTCTATTTGTCTTCACGGGTGGGTAGACGTTAGCCCGCCGAGCGCCAAGGGTCGAGCCTGTCGGGGTTCACCGTCGGCTGAGGTGGTCGAAGGTTCACACCACTCGGTGAAGATCGTCGCTTGCCCGTGCGGCGGACAACTCGGCCTGATGTTGTCCCTGGGCCCGACGCTTGACGCCCAACAGGATTCCACGTGTCACGAAAGCTACGGCGGGACCCATTGATTCGGTGATCAACACTTGGCCCGGGTGGCGCAGGCCGGTCCGCACTCGGATGAGAAGCCTGCATCGATCTTCCCAATGTGGGATGAGGTTGAACGACCACACCATGTCACACAGGTGCTGCGGGGATGTGGCTCGAAGCACGATTGACTGCCCATTGACTATCGATTCCACCTGAAGAGTCAGCCCTTCGCGCAATCCCAGCCAACCCTTTCGCGCCAATCTCACCGTGTCGCCGGGTGCCAGGTTCTGCCACTCGGGGTGGACCTCGTCGGCATTGTGATAGTGCAACCCGATGAGGTTCTCGAGCGCTTCGAATGTATAGATCCCTGCCCTGTCCTGACCCATCTGGACCAGCCACGGCCAGACCGTCTCGGAAGATGCGTCGATCCAAACCGCTTCGGTGGTCTGGACATACGGTCCTACCGTCAGTTCGTCACCGGCCAGCGACATGCGGCATTCGTCCTTGGTGGTGCCCCAGTTGCGGTAGTACCGTCGGGCGGCGTACAACGCCGCCACCAGTCCGGCGAGCCGCAGACCATTCGTCGTCATGGGTCTACCCTGCGCGTTGCGTTCCCACTCTTGCTAGGGCCAGTAGTCCCCGCCCCCTCCGACATTCGTCGTACGTACTTGTGCAGCGACCCGATCCAATCCACCGCTGCGTTGCGGGCACAGGTGCCGACGTCGGCGAACGACCTCGTCACGAGTGACTTCCGTCCCTACCCGTCGCATATTCCGGGTGGTCGAATCAAACCTCGAGGGTCTGACAACGGAGGGAGAGACGATGAGCACGTTTCCCGCGTCCCGACACCCGCAAACCGTCCAGCCCCCGGCTGTTTCAGTGCACGTTGCCGACGAAGTTCGTTCGGCTGAGAAGCACATCGCAATCGACGCAACCACGAAGTGACGACCCAATCCCTTCTGTCCCGACGCACGGGCACCAGGGCTCCCGCCCCGAAAAGGACCGATATGAACACGACCGACTCCGAGTGTGTACGCAAAAAGTGGACCGTCGAGGTGTCGATCGCCGAAGGTCCAGGCATGACCCGCGCGACCGCGCAATTGTGTTGGAATGACCGTCAAATCGTGGGAGTCGGCACGTCCAGGCTCGACCCTGCTGACCGGAGCGTCTCCCGAATCGGCGATGAACTCGCGGCCGCACGTGCCGTATCGGATCTGGGCAGACGCCTGCTGAGTGCGTCGGCGGAGGACATCGAGAAGCTCGCCCGCCAGCAGTCGACACTCCTGCGTTGACGTCGGCTCCAGTAGCGAGAGGAACTGAGATGACCCGTGCCACAGGAATGACCAGGAGTTCGCCACGACGAGTATTCCGGGACCGACGTGAGGCCGGCCGCGTGTTGGCGAGCATGCTCAGTGCCTACCGAGGACGGGAAGGACTTCTCGTTCTGGGTCTTCCCCGGGGCGGCATACCCGTTGCGTGGGAGGTGGCGGCCGCCCTCGGGGCGCCGCTGGATGCGTTCGTCGTGCGCAAGTTAGGTGCGCCTGGCCACGAGGAATTCGCGGTTGGGGCCCTGGCCAGTGGTGGCCGCGTGGTCGTCAACGACGATCTGCTCCGCGCACTTCGGATGAGCCCGCAGCAATTGCGTGACGTCGCCGAACGTGAAGGGCGTGAGCTGATCAGGCGCGAAGCGGCCTACCGCGGCGGACGTCCGCCGCTGGACCTGGCGGGGAAGACGGTGATCCTCGTCGACGACGGGCTCGCTACGGGCGCGAGCATGTTCGCCGCTCTGCAGGCGCTGCGAGACATGGAACCTGCCGAGATCGTCATCGCGGTCCCGGCCGCTCCCGAATCGACCTGCAGGGAATTTGCGCAGATGGTCGACGACGTCGTGTGCGCTTCGATGCCCACGCCGTTTCTCGCTGTCGGAGAGTCGTTCTGGGACTTTCGTCAGGTCAGCGATGACGAGGTGCGCGAGCTTCTCGCCACTCCGACAACGGGTTTGGCGACAGCCACGATTCGCATCGCCGAGACAAGTGCTGAAGCGATCGACCGTGTGGCGGTCGACGCGCCGCGTGGCGTGCCGCCATTTGAGGCACTCGAGGAGATCATCGGCGAGGCGCGCATCGTCCTGATCGGTGAAAGCTCGCACGGCACGCACGAGTTCTATGAGGCACGTGCCGAGATCACCAAGTGGCTGATCGAAACCAAAGGTTTCTGCGCCGTCGCCGCCGAAGCGGACTGGCCAGATGCGTATCGGGTCAACCGTTATGTTCATGGCCGGGGGGCGGATCGATCCTCCGAGGAGGCGCTGGCCGGCTTCCAGCGTTTCCCGGCGTGGATGTGGCGCAACGTCGTCGTCCGCGACTTCGTCGACTGGCTGCACGATCACAACCAACGGAACGAGTCGGTGGGTGCGCGCGGTGCGGGTTTCTACGGGTTGGACCTCTACAGTCTTCATCGATCTATTCAAGAAGTCATCGGTTACCTCGATGACATCGATCCCCGGGCTGCAGCGCGGGCTCGGACGAGGTATTCCTGTTTCGACCACACGTCGGCCGACGATGGCCAAGCCTACGGCTTCGCAGCAGCGTTCGGGGCGGGCTTGTCATGCGAGCGTGAAGCCATCGAGCAACTGGTCGAGATGCAGAAGACCGCACTCGAATACGCACGCCGTGATGGGCTGATCGCCGAGGATGAAGCGTTCTACGCACAGCAGAACGCTCAAGTCGTGAGCAATGCCGAGCACTACTACCGCTCGATGTTCGGCGGTCGCGTGACGTCGTGGAACCTTCGCGATCGACACATGGCGCAAACGCTGCAGGCGCTGTTGCGACATCTGGATCGCCACCAGGACGGTCCGGCGCGGATCGTCGTCTGGGCACACAATTCTCACGTCGGTGATGCGCGCGCCACCGAGGTCGGCGGCGACGGCCAACTCACACTCGGACAGCTCGCCCGCGAGCGGTACGGCGACGATTGTCGGTTGATCGGCTTCACCACCTACACGGGCACTGTCACCGCGGCCAGCGAGTGGGGCGGAATTGCCGAGCGCAAGTTCGTCAGGCCCGCCCTCAACGGCAGCGTGGAGGAGCTGTTTCACGAAACCGAAAGGCCGGAATTCCTCGTCTCGCCGTTGATCAGCCACGCTGCTACCGAACCGTTGGACACCGTCCGGCTGGGACGTGCCATCGGCGTCATCTACCAACCGGCGACGGAGCGCCAGAGCCACTACTACCACGTACGACCGAGTGAACAGTTCGACGCGCTCATCCACATCGATCGCACGCGAGCACTGGAACCCCTCGAGATCACCAGTCACTGGGAAACCGGCGAAACGCCGGACACGTATCCCACCGGGTTGTAGCGGACCTCGACGCTGCGCGGCGGTCAGAGTCGGCGCATCAATGCGTCGGCCGCCGACAACAGATCCGCGGCCCATCGCGCTCCCGGACGTCGGCCCATGCGGTCGATCGGACCGGACACCGACACCGCCGCGATCACCGCGCCGTGGGCGTCGCGCACCGGCGCCGACACACTGGCCACGCCCGGCTCACGCTCGGCAGCGCTCTGTGCCCAACCACGTTTGCGCACCTCGGCCAGCGTCCGATCGGTGAACTTCGCCGTCGGGAGCACTGCCTGCTGTGTGGCGGCGTCGGCGTAGGCGAGCAGCACCTTGGCCCCCGAGCCGGCCGTCATCGGCAACCTCGCGCCGACCGGCACGGTATCCCGAAGTCCGGCAGGTGGTTCCAGCGCCGCGACACAGATGCGGGCTGTTCCTTCGCGCCGGTACAGCTGAACGCTTTCTCCGGTGATCTCGCGCAGTCGCGGAAGTACAACAGCGCCGGCCGCCAGGAGCGGATCGTTGACCTGGCCGGCCAGCTCGGTCAGTGCGGGCCCGAGCCGCCATCGGCCGTCTGCGTTGCGCATCAACAGGCGGTGCACCTCCAGGCCTGCGGCCAGCCGGTGTGCGGTCGCGCGGGGGAGGCCGGTCCGCTCGCACAGCTCTGCGAGTCCGCACGGCGATTCGGCGACCGCATGCAGCACGCCTACGGCTTTGTCCAGCACGCCGATGCCGCTATCCTGTCTCATAGGGAGATACTAGCGTCCCAGAATGTGAGAAAGTCAAGATGACCTCCGAAGTAAAGCCGCGCACGCTGGCAGAAAAAGTGTGGGATGACCATGTCGTCGCCCACGGTGCAGGCGAGGGTGATGCGCGCGAACCCGACCTCATCTATATCGACCTACATCTCGTCCACGAGGTGACCAGTCCACAGGCATTCGACGGTCTCAGGCTGAACAATCGTCCGGTTCGCAGGCCCGATCTGACGATCGCCACCGAGGACCACAATGTGCCGACGGTCGACATCGACAAGCCGATCGCCGATCCGGTTTCGCGCACTCAGGTCGAGACGCTTCGACGCAATTGCCAAGAATTCGGCATCCGTCTGCACTCGATGGGTGATGCCGAACAAGGAATCGTTCACATCATCGGACCGCAACTCGGACTCACACAGCCCGGCACGACGGTGGTATGCGGCGACAGCCATACCTCGACGCATGGTGCGTTCGGTGCACTCGCGATGGGCATCGGCACATCGGAGGTCGAACACGTGCTGGCGACGCAGACGCTGCCGCTGCGCCCGTTCAAGACGATGGCGGTGAATGTCGACGGCAGTCTTCCTGCGGGTGTGAGCGCGAAAGACGTCATCCTCGCCGTGATCGCGAAGATCGGAACCGGCGGGGGACAGGGATATGTCATCGAATACCGCGGCAGCGCCATCGAATCCCTGTCGATGGAAGGTCGCATGACCATCTGCAATATGAGCATCGAAGCCGGTGCGCGCGCGGGAATGGTCGCGCCCGACGAGACAACCTTCGAGTTCTTGCGTGGTCGTCCGCATGCGCCGCAGGGTGTCGACTGGGATGCCGCTGTCGCGGCATGGCGCGAACTGCGCACCGACGAGGGCGCAGAGTTCGACACCGAGGTATACATCGACGCGTCAACACTGAGCCCGTTCGTCACGTGGGGGACCAATCCCGGGCAGGGCGTCCCACTGTCGGCGTCCGTGCCGGATCCTGAGCTGATGTTCGACGAGGGCGAACGTGAGTCAGCCGAAAAAGCCCTGGCGTACATGGATCTTCAGCCCGGAACGGCCATGCGTGACATCCCCGTCGACACCGTCTTCGTCGGTTCCTGCACGAACGGGCGCATCGAGGATCTGCGCGTGGTCGCCGACGTGCTCGATGGACGGACGGTCGCCGACGGTGTGCGGATGCTCATCGTGCCCGGCTCCATGCGGGTGCGTGCGCAGGCCGAATCAGAGGGCCTCGGCGAGATCTTCACCGCGGCCGGTGCCGAGTGGCGACAGGCCGGATGCTCCATGTGTCTTGGAATGAATCCAGATCAATTGTCTCCCGGACAACGCTGCGCATCGACGTCGAACCGAAATTTCGAAGGGCGGCAGGGCAAGGGTGGCCGCACACATTTGGTGTCGCCGGCGGTCGCCGCGGCCACTGCTGTGCGCGGCACGTTGTCCTCCCCCGCAGACCTGTCTCAGTAAAAGGAGTTCGTCATGGAACCATTTCGCACTCACACCGGCATCGGCGTTCCCCTTCGCCGATCCAATGTGGACACCGACCAAATCATTCCGGCGGTCTATTTGAAGCGGGTCACCAGAACAGGTTTCGAGGACGGTTTGTTCGCGGCCTGGCGTACCGACCCGACGTTCGTGCTGAATCTTTCACCATTCGACAAAGGCTCGGTGTTGGTCGCGGGTCCGGATTTCGGCACCGGTTCGTCGCGCGAGCACGCCGTCTGGGCACTCATGGACTATGGATTCAGAGTCGTCATCTCATCTCGCTTCGCCGACATTTTTCGGGGCAACGCGGGCAAGGCGGGTCTGCTGGCGGCGCAAGTCGCCCAAGATGATGTCGAACTGTTGTGGAAGCTGATCGAGGAGCATCCCGGCATGGAAATCACTGTGAATCTTCAAGATCGGAACGTCGTGGCGGGAACGGTCATGGTGCCGTTCAACATTGACGATTACACCGCCTGGCGACTTCTCGAGGGACTCGACGATATAGGCATTACGCTGCGCAAATGCGATGAAATCGAGTCGTATGAAGCACGCAGACCGAACTGGAAACCGCGTACGTTGCAGCCGTGACGAATTGGCTCGCGAGTCCCAATCGCGGTTACTGAATCCGGTTATCCAAGCCCCCGGCAGGAGCCCAAGGGGGGCAAGAAAGTTCGCTGGATTTTACTGAAATTGCGCGTGGCTCTTGGAAATCAGTAGGCAATGGGTTTACCGTGTCCTCTAGTCGGCCCAAAGTGGGCTACTGGTTTTCGGAGGTTTTGCATGAACAAAGCAGAGCTCATCGACGTACTCACGGAGAAATTGGGCTCGGATCGTCGGTCGGCAACAGAAGCGGTGGAGAATGTCGTTGACACCATCGTGCGTGCGGTTCACAAGGGTGACAGTGTCACCATTACCGGCTTCGGCGTTTTCGAACAGCGCCGTCGTGCCGCTCGTGTTGCGCGCAACCCGCGTACCGGCGAGACCGTGAAAGTCAAGCCAACGTCCGTGCCGGCATTCCGGCCCGGTGCTCAGTTCAAAGCGGTTGTCTCTGGCGCACAGCGCCTCCCAGCGGAAGGACCAGCAGTGAAGCGTGGATCGTCTGCGGGCGGCGCCCGCAAGGCTGTGAAGAAGACCGCGGCCAAGAAGGCAGCGAAGAAGGCCCCGGCGAAGAAGGCAGCCGCCAAGAAGACGGCCGCCAAGAAGTCGCCGGCGAAGAAGGCAGTGAAGCGCACTGCAGCCAAGAAGACGGTGAAGAAGGCAGCAGCCAAGAAGTCACCGGCCAAGAAGTCACCGGCCAAGAAGACGGCCGCCAAGAAGTCGCCGGCCAAGAAAGCTGTGAAGCGCACTGCAGCCAAGAAGGCAGTGAAGCGTTCCCCGGCCAAGAAGGCCGCGAAGCGCACTCCGGCCAAGAAGGGCCGCCGCTAAATTCAGTATCAAACGCGCCGTGGGTCGCGCCGGCTGAGTCGGCAATCAAGCGAATGTGACCCACGGCGTGTTTGTGTGTCGGGAAGCTTTACTTCGAGCGTTTTACCGACCGCGAATGTCACTTCTTGACGGCGAGCGGACTCCCGATGTGGTCGGCGGCGATCAGTCGGCCGTCGAACAGAGACAACACCCACGTGCTGCCCTTGCGGTTACGCGACTTGTCCGGGCGTACGCCGTCGCGCTCGCACCACCACGAGATGAGATCCGGAATCACCTTGCCCTGCGTGCAGATCACGGGTGTGCCCGGGCTCGCGGCGATGTCGAGGAAACGGTTCCGCGCGGCCTTCCGGTTGTCCGCATAGGCTTCCTCGGTCAGCAGCGGTTCGCTGCCGATGGTGACGTCGAGTTCTTCGGCCAACGGTTCGATCGTCTGGTGACAGCGGGTCCGGTCCGCGGCGTAGAGCACGTCGGCGCCGAACGAGAGCAGCTGCCCGACGAGAGACTCGGCCTGGGCGCGCCCGTGCTTGTCCAGTGGACGTTTCCGGTCGTCGCCCTTGTAGCGGGACTTGCTGCCCGCGGTGCCGTGCCGAACGATCAGCACTGTCTTGGTGTCGGCCGGCAGCTTCTTGAAGCGCCGAAGCACCTTTCGGTCGTGCGCGTAGCGCACCGCCTTCACGGCTTCGGTGACCGGAAGCCATTTGAGTTCGTCGACTTCGTCGTTTGGGCTGAACTCGCCGCCGATGGCGCGTGCCGTCCAGTACCTCACCTTCTTGATGTTCTGGTCGACGGGATAACTCACCGCGGCAAGGCGCCGCCCGAGATGCGCTGCGTAGCCGGTCTCCTCGGCCACCTCGCGCACCGCGGTCACGGGTTCTGTTTCGCCGGGGTCTACCTTTCCTTTGGGTAGTGACCAATCGTCGTACCGAGGCCGGTGAATGACCGCCACTTCGGCGCAGCCGTCGTCGCCCGGTCGCCACAGCACCGCACCTGCGGCGAAGACAGCCTTGCCCTCCGGAACTGCGGGGGGTGGGGTATCCCTCGGCACGTCAACTCCTGCTGGTCATTCGGGGCCTGAAGAGCTCACAGCCGATGGATCTCAAGAAGTATGGTGACGTTCCTCCTCGGGGCTCGTCCCTCACCCCGCATCGTCACCGTCACGGATGCCGGCGACTTTCCATCAGCGACACCTGGTGGTCGCGGACCGTCTCACCCTCTCTAGGCGACGCCGTCCAACTACCGTCCATGTCCAACTCCCAGCATCGGGTGGCAGGGTCGAGGGCCGAGTCGAAGACTTCGTTCAGTTGCGAACTCAGTCTCGGATCCTTGACCTGAGCCATGACCTCGACTCGTCGATCGAGATTACGATGCATCATGTCGGCGCTCCCGATCCAGAACTCGTCCATGGCGCGGAAGTGAATAATCCGCGAGTGCTCCAGGAAGCGGCCCAGAATAGAGCGCACGGTGATGTTTTCGGAGAATCCGGGCACGCCCGGCCGCAACGCGCAGATGCCGCGAACGACGACCTCGACCCGGACGCCTGCTTGTGACGCCCGATACAGCGAATCGATCACCTGCTCGTCGACCAACGCGTTGGCCTTCAGCCGGATGCCGGCGTCGGCACCGGACTGTTTGGCGGCGATCTCCCGTTCGATGCGCTCGATGATGCCCCGGCGGACGCCGTAGGGCGCGACCAACAGATTGCGGTACGACTCCTTACGTGAATAGCCGGTCAGCGAGTTGAACAAGTCGGTCAGGTCGGCACCGATGTCCGGCGCTGCCGTCAGTAGACCGACGTCCTCGTACAGGCGTGCGGTCTTGCTGTTGTAGTTGCCGGTGCCGATGTGGCAGTAGCGCCGGATCGTCGATCCCTCACGGCGCACCACGAGACAGGTCTTACAGTGCGTCTTCAATCCGACCAATCCGTAGACCACGTGTACGCCCGCCCGCTCGAGTGCACGTGCCCATTTGATGTTGGCCTGTTCGTCGAAGCGCGCCTTGATCTCGACCAGTGCGACAACTTGTTTTCCCGCTGCAGCGGCGTCGATGAGTGCGTTGACGATCGGTGAATCTCCCGACGTGCGGTACAGCGTCTGTTTGATGGCCAGCACGTTGGGATCCGCGGCCGCCTGCTCGATGAACCGTTGCACCGTGGTGGAAAACGAATCATACGGGTGGTGCACCAGTACGTCGCCGTCACGCAGTGTCGAGAAGATGCTCTTGGGTGTCTCGCGTTCGCCGAACGCAGGCGGGGTCGCAGGCACGAAGGGACGATCCTTGAGCGCAGGGCGATCCTGGTCGTAAATCTGCCAGAGCGAGGACAAGTCGAGCAGTCCGGGCACCTCGATGACATCGCCGGTGTCGACGTCGAGTTCGCGCAGAAGCAACTCGAGCATGCTCTCGGTCATATCGTCGGACACTTCGAGGCGAACCGGAGAACCGAAGCGTCGCCGCGCCAATTCTCGCTCGAGCGCCTGCAACAGATCTTCGTCGCGATCCTCTTCGACCTCGAAGTCGGCATTGCGGGTGATGCGAAACGCATGATGCTCGACGATTTCGAGACCGGGAAACAGCACGGGCAGGAACGCGGCGATCAGTTCTTCCATGGGAAGGAACCGCACGACATCCGAGGAGCCTTCGCGGCGCGCCAGTTCGACGAAGCGGTCGACGTTGTCGGGCACCTTGATTCGAGCGAAATGCTGCCCGCCGTCCTCGGGCTGGCGCACGGTGACGGCAAGGTTCAGGCTCAGCCCGCTCACGAAGGGGAAGGGGTGCGCCGGATCGACGGCCAACGGCGTCAGCACCGGGAACACCTGCTCGTGGAAATACGTCGACAGGCGCGTGCGCTCGCCTTCGTCGACTTCCGCCCACGTGACGATCACGATGCCCTCGTCGGCGAGCGCAGGCCGCACCGAGTCGAGGAACACGTGCGCATGTCTGTTGGAGATCTGCTGAGTGCGCTCGTTGATCCGACGCAACTGTTCACGCGGCGACAGGCCGTCTGCCGACCGAACCGAAAGGCCCATCTCGTCGCGGCGTTTCAATCCCGCCACGCGGACCATGTAGAACTCGTCGAGGTTCGACGCGAAGATCGCGAGGAACTTCGCTCGTTCCAGCAGCGGGAGGGAGGGGTCGGCCGCTAACGCGAGCACGCGCGCGTTGAAGTCGAGCCAACTGAGTTCCCGGTTGAGGTAGCGGTCTTCAGGCAGCGCGTTGTCGACTGCCTGCGACGTCGCCGCGGGTGGTGCCTCCGGGGCCGAACCTCCTGACTGCGGTACTGGCGGTCGAACGGTCGTCGACCCGGAGGTGGCGGTGAGGGTCTCGGTTTCGGCGTCCGTCATTCCTCAGATGATTCCCTATCGAGTGGTGGCGCTGCCACCGTGATGCGGCAACTGTTACCTGGCATCGACGATGGCCTGCGCTGTTGTCGCGCCCACCCCGAGACGCCGCGCCACGAGCAGGTCATCTGGGGTGTCGATGTCACAGCGCAGGCCAGGCCACGCACCAGTCAATTCGATAGCGCCCGAATGGCGGTGGCGTTGAGCCGAATCAGGACCGAACCGCGGATCGAGCGCGACGCCGAGGGCGATCAATGCCGACGTACCCGTGCCGTGTCGGTCTCCTACAAAACTGCGGGGGTAGGTACGGGCTGCGGCAATGGCCTCGCTGAGTTCCTGGGGTTGCAGCGCGGGTAGATCACCCTGCAGCACAACGAGGTTCGACGTCTCGCCGCGGACGGCTTCCTCCGCGGCGGAAATCGCGTTGTTCAGTGGATTCCGATGACCCGACGGCGTCGGATCGTCGATTACCCGCGCGCCGAGCTGTCGGGCGGCGTCGGCGGCGACATCGTCGGGCGTCACCACGGTGATCGACTGCACCGCCCGTACGGCGGTGGCAGCGGTGATGGTGTCGATCAGCATCGCCAGCACGACCCCCTCGCGGGTGGCCGCCGAGAAGATCGGCGCCAGCCGGGTCTTGGCGGCGGTCAACCGTTTGACCGCGATCACCAGCCCGATATCGGCCTCCGACGACCCGTGAGACCCACTCATGAGCGTCATCCTGCCAGCAGCGCGCGCCGCGCTAGGGTGAAGGCGTGGTCGACGCGGCGGTGCTGGGGGCCGGAGCATGGGGAACGGCACTGGCGAAGGTGCTGGCAGACGCTGGTAACGAGGTGAGGCTGTGGACTCGTCGTGCCGAGCTTGCTGCAGAGATCAACGACACACATCGCAATCCCGTTTATCTCGGTGACGCCGAACTGCCGGCAACCATCCGCGCCACCAGCGATCCGGCCGAAGCGCTGACCGGCGCGTGCACAGTGCTGCTCGCGGTGCCTGCCCAGACATTGCGGGCCAACCTCGTGCAGTGGTCGCCACTCATCGGCGACGATGCCACGCTGGTGAGCCTGGCCAAGGGCATCGAGCTCGACACGTTGATGCGGATGAGCCAGGTGATCGTGCAAGTCACCGGGGCGGACCCGTTGCGGGTCGCGGTGATCTCGGGCCCGAATCTGGCCAGCGAGATCGCCGATGAACAACCGGCCGCCACCGTCGTCGCGTGCAGCGACTCAGGGCGAGCGGTCGCCCTGCAACGCGCCTTTTCGACCGGATACTTCCGTCCCTACACCAACGCCGATGTCATCGGCGCCGAAGTCGGTGGCGCGTGCAAGAACGTGATCGCGCTGGCGTCGGGAATGGCGGCGGGGGTAGGGCTGGGGGAGAACACGGCCGCAGCCATCATCACGCGAGGGCTCGCCGAGATCATGCGACTCGGAATCGCGTTGGGCGCCAAGCCGGCAACGCTGGCAGGTCTCGCGGGCGTCGGCGACCTTGTCGCCACGTGCACGTCACGGCATTCCCGTAATCGTTCATTCGGTGAGCGGCTGGGCCAGGGCGGCACCATGGAATCGGCGTTGCGTGCCGCAGAGGGGCACATCGCCGAAGGCGTGACATCGTGCCAGTCCATTCTGGCGCTGGCGGACAGCTACGACGTCGAGATGCCGCTCACCGATGCGGTCCATCGTGTCTGCCACAAGGGTGCATCGGTCTATGAGGCGGTAGCGCTCTTGCTCGGACGTACGACCAAAGCGGAGTAGGACAATGGACGGCCGCTACGGCGATTCCACTCGCAGCGTCAAAGCCGTTGGCTCGGAACCGGTGCCGGGAAGTCCGGTGGCGCCGCCCCCGGTTCCGGCCTCGACCTTTCATCTGTCGCCGGACGAGTCAGAGTCGTTGGACAAGTACGGCCGCTACTCGAATCCGACCTGGCGGCAATTGGAATCGGCGCTCGCCGAGCTCGAAGGCGCTGCGGCGGCCCTGACGTTCGGTTCCGGCATGGCGGCGATCACCTCGGTGCTGCGCGTGCTCGCCAAGCCCGGTCACACACTCGTCGTACCCGGCGACGGTTACAACCAGGTTCGCCGCTACGCCAGGGAATACCTTGCGCCACAAGGTGTCACGGTCGTGGAAGCGGCGAGTGCCGAGATGTGCCATGCGGCGTCGGATGCCCACGTGGTGCTCGCCGAGACGCCGGCCAATCCCGGACTCGACGTCGTCGACCTTCACCGATTGGCGATGGACTGCAGACGCCGAGGTTCGACGTTGGTCGTCGACAACACCACCGCGACTCCATTGGGGCAGCAACCACTGTCTCTGGGTGCCGACCTCGTGGTGGCCAGCGCGACGAAGGCTCTGTCGGGGCACAGCGACGTGATCGCAGGGTATGTCGCGGGCAGCCATCCCGAGCTGATGGCCGCCGTGGAACAGGACCGTCTGCTCGCCGGCCCGATCCTCGGGGTGTTCGAGGCGTGGCTCGTGCTGCGGAGTCTGGGCAGCGCGGGTCTGCGATTCGAACGGCAGTGTCACAACGCGCAGGCGCTCGCGGTGATGCTGCGGAACCACCCCGCGGTCAAGTCGGTCCGCTATCCGGGCCTGCCCGACGATCCCTCGCATCAGATCGCGATGCTGCAGATGAAGAAATTCGGTGGTCTGGTCGCGATCGAGCTGGAGAACGCACAGGCGGTCCACACAATGGTCGAGCGCAGCGCCCTGCTGGTGGCGTCGACCAGCTTCGGGGGCATCCACACGTCCGTGGACCGTCGGGCCCGCTGGGGAGATCCGGTCGGCGATGGATTCGCCCGCATCTCGGCCGGGATAGAGGATACGGACGACCTGATCGCCGATTTCGAGCACGCATTGGCGTGAACCCGCAGGTCAGCATATTGAAGCGGTCCGTATAGAGGCTGGACGGTAGCCTCTCTAGGTTGTGAATGCCCACGATGAGCCCGACGCCGCCCTGCCGGCGGCATCAGATGTGGGCGCGTCCGGACGCATTCGCGTCGCCGTTGTCTACGGCGGACGCAGCTCTGAGCACGCAATTTCCTGCGTCTCCGCAGGCAGCATCATGCGCAACCTCGATCCGCAGCGTTTCGACGTGGTCGCCGTCGGCATCACCCCAGGCGGCACGTGGATGCTCACGGACGCGGAGCCCGACACCCTGGCGATCGCCGACAGGCAGTTACCGCAGGTCACCAGCGCATCCGGCAGGGAGCTCGCCCTTGCCGTCGACCCGGGGCGAGGTGGCGAGCTGGTGTCACTCAGCGCTGGCGCCGGTGAGGTGCTCGGTGCGGTGGACGTGGTCTTCCCGGTGCTGCACGGTCCTTATGGCGAGGACGGCACCATCCAGGGGCTTCTCGAATTGGCAGGCGTGCCGTACGTCGGCGCCGGCGTACTGGCCAGCGCGTCGGGCATGGACAAGGAGTTCACCAAGAAGCTGTTGGCCGCGGAGGGTCTGCCGATCGGCGACCAGGTCGTGCTGCGCCCGCGACAGCAGACCGTGAGCCTCGAAGACCGCGAACGGCTGGGGCTGCCGGTGTTCGTCAAGCCTTCGCGCGGTGGGTCGTCGATCGGGGTGAGCCGGGTGACGGCGTCGGATCAGCTACCCGCGGCGATCGAGCTGGCAAGACGTAACGATCCCAAGGTGATCGTCGAGGCCGCGATCGTCGGACGTGAATTGGAGTGCGGGGTACTGGAATTCCCCGACGGCAGAGTCGAAGCGAGCACCGTCGGCGAGATCCGGGTGGCGGGTGTGCGCGGTCGTGAGGACTCTTTCTACGACTTCGCGACGAAATATCTCGACGACGCCGCCGAGCTCGACGTGCCCGCCAAGATCGATGACACCATCGCAGATGAAGTGCGCCAATTGGCGATTCGGGCATTCCAGGCCATCGACTGTCAGGGTCTGGCTCGTGTCGACTTCTTCCTCACCGAGAACGGCCCGATCATCAACGAGATCAACACCATGCCGGGATTCACCACCATCTCGATGTATCCGAGGATGTGGGCAGCCAGCGGGGTCGACTATCCGACGCTGTTGGCGACTATGGTCGAAACGGCCCTGAAGCGCGGCACGGGTCTGCGTTAACGCACCGGCGCGGGATCGACCGCTTTGGCGGGCAATGACTTTGCGATGAGTCGCGAGATTTCCTGAATCGGTGTCGAACCTGACCCTGCCGGCAGGGTGAGCGCGACGTACACCGGGCGGTCCACCGCGAACCACGTACTGCGTCCTGTGCCGGCGCCGGGATCTTCGTCCGCCCCAGCTTCGGCTACCTGGAACCAGGACACCTCATCGACGACCTGGAGCGGGCTGCCGAGGACGAACTCCGCGGGCCGGTCCAGGCCGCACCGAAGGATGATCGCCTCGCCGTCCGGCGACGCACGCCAGGCCGCCGCTCCCGGTGGCGCCGGGTCGGCCGGGGTCGCTCGCCGATAGTCGCCGAGCCGGTCGGGCAGCGCGTCGATCAATATCCGGCAATCGGCGCTCTGCGCCTGCGGCGCCGGCACCGAGACGATCGCGACAGGTTGTTCGGTCTCAGGACGCTGACGCAGCGCCGCCACCGCCAGGACCGCGATGGCGGCGCCCACAGCCACCACGATCGCGACGATCATCAGTGCCCTTGGCGGGCCGTCGCGGGTTTCGGTCTCCACATCCCAGACTCTATGGGCGCACTCGGCCGGCGATCGGGCAGGTCAGCGTGCGGGTGACGCCGACCACCTGCTGGACGTTGGGCACGACGCCGGCTTGCAGTTCGTCCAGGCTGTCCGCGCCGACGCGCACCACCACGTCGTAAGGACCCGTGACGTACTCGGCGGACAGCACACCCGGTAGGTCCGCAAGCTGTTTGGCGATGACGTCTGCACGGCCGACCTCGGTCTGGATCAGCATGAAAGCCTCAACCACCCGATTGGCCTCCCTTCTGGCTGCATAGACTCCGCCGCAGGGACCAAACGTACCGCAGCACAGGGGAGGTGACATGGCGAGCGATGAGCCCCCCGAGACACTTGCCGGGGTGGGCGAGTTCGCCGTGATCGACCGGCTCGTCGCAAATCGCGTACAGCCCGACGCCGTTGCGCTCGGCCCGGGCGACGATTCCGCGGTCGTCTTGGCGCGTGACGGCGCGACCGTGGTGTCGACGGACATGCTCGTCGAGGGGAGTCATTTCCGGCTGGACTGGTCGACGCCACACGATGTGGGCCGCAAGGCCATCGCGCAGAATGCTGCGGACATCGAGGCGATGGGTGCGACGGCCACAGCGTTCGTCGTCGCATTCGGCGCGCGCGGTGACACCCCCGTTGCACAAGCGGTCGAGTTGGCAGACGGCTTGTGGTACGAGGCGCACCTACTGGGCGCCGGGATAGTCGGCGGCGACCTCGTGACTGCTCCGCAGTGGGTGATTTCGGTGACGGCGCTCGGCGATCTGGGCGGCCGCGAGGCGATCCGTCTCGACGGCGCCCGTGTCGGCGACACCGTCGCGGTCATTGGTCATCTCGGCTGGTCTGCCGCTGGATATGCATTGTGGCTCAATGAGGTTCAGAGTTTCGAATCACTACGCCGTCGGCACCTGGTGCCTGAGCCGCCGTACGGCCAGGGTCGCATAGCCGCGGACGCGGGCGCCACATCGATGACCGATGTCTCCGACGGGCTGATGGCCGACATCGGGCATATCGCGCGTGCGTCCGGTGTCGGGGTCGACTTGTCCTGGGATGCGCTCAGTGCGGACCTTGATCCGCTGACCGAGGCTGGAACCGCAGTGGCAGTGGATCCGCGGACCTGGCTGCTCGGCGGAGGGGAGGACCACGCGTTGGTTGCGACGTTCGGCGCGGAGCCACCGACCGGATGGCGGGCGATTGGCCGGGTACTCGATGGTCCGGCGCGCGTTCTGATTGACGGCGAGCAATGGCACGGAGACTCGGGCTGGCAGTCATTCTGATTCGGATGCACGCTAAGTTGACCCATCGTGGGTGCACGACCGCTGACTGAACTCGTCGATGACGGCTGGGCGCACGCGCTGGAACCCGTCCAAGCTCAGGTCGCACAGATGGGTGAGTTCCTGCGCACCGAGCTGGCGGAGGGCCGCCGATATCTGCCGGCTGGCCAGAATGTCTTGCGGGCCTTCACCTTTCCGTTCGACCGTGTGCGGGTACTCATTGTCGGTCAGGATCCGTATCCGACACCGGGCCACGCCGTCGGGTTGAGCTTCTCGGTGGCGCCCGAGGTGCGTCCGTTGCCGCGCAGCCTGGCCAACATCTTCACCGAGTACACCGACGATCTGGGTCATCCTCAACCCGCGACCGGTGATCTGACGCCGTGGGCCGAACGTGGAGTCATGCTGCTCAACAGGGTGCTCACCGTTGCGCCGGGGACCCCGGCGTCGCACCGCGGAAAGGGGTGGGAGGCGGTGACCGAGTGCGCGATCCGCGCACTGGTCGCGCGACAGCAGCCGATGGTCGCGGTGCTGTGGGGTCGCGATGCGTCGACATTGAAGCCGATGCTGGACGGCGCCTCGTGTGTGGCGATCGAATCTCCGCATCCGTCGCCGCTGTCGGCGTCGCGCGGATTCTTCGGCTCGCGACCGTTCAGCCGCGCCAACGAACTGCTGGGGAAGATGGGCGCCGACCCGATCGACTGGCGTCTTCCGTAACCCGCGTGCCGAGCGTCAGTGTGCGGACGTCGACGCCGCGACGGCGTGTCGCGTCGTGAACCGCGCAGTCGGGGATGAACCGTCGCCGGTTCGGCGGGGGTCGTTCAGCGCGTCAGCCGCGCGAGACCTTGCCGGCCTTGATGCACGAGGTGCACACGTTGACGCGCTTCTTGTTGCCGCCGGGATGGGACACGGCGCGCACGGTCTGGATGTTGGGATCCCACCGACGGCTGGTCCGGCGATGGGAGTGCGACACCGACTTGCCGAAGCCGGGGCCCTTCCCGCAGATATCGCACACGGCAGCCATATGTGAAACTCCTCGAATCAGTTCTTGGGGGCCTGGGTTTCCGACGCGACTGGCGGCGGTTCGACCCGACAACCTGACCAGGATACCGGGGACCGCGGTGATCACCAAAATGGTCTCCACAGGCGCGAACGTTCCCGAGGAGCTGTCAGCGTCAGTGGCTAGGCTTGCGCCACGGCGACGCCTCCAGCCCCAGCGGGGTGCGCCACGGTAGCTGGAGGTGTCATGTCGGTTCGACGGCTGGACGCCTCCGCATTGCGGGACTGGGCGCATACCGCCGTCGGCGACCTCATCACCCATACCGACGAGATCAACCGGCTCAACGTCTTCCCGGTCGCCGACGCCGATACCGGAACAAACATGCTGTTCACGATGCGTGCGGCGTGGGCGCAGGCCGATGCGCAGGCATCCTCGGACGACGTGGCGGAGGTCGCCGCCGCGCTGGCCCGCGGCGCGCTGCAGGGCGCCCGAGGCAATTCCGGGGTCATCCTGTCGCAGATTCTGCGCGGTCTGGCCGACGTCACCGCCTCTGCGGCCGCCGATCGGGACGGGGTGCTCGCCGACGTCAGCGGCGGCCTGTTCGGCGCCGCGTTGCGGCATTCAGTCGGGCTGGTCGTCAGCTCAATGGGCAAGGCGGTCCCGGGCACGATCGTCTCGGTTCTGCAGGACGCCGCGGGCGCCGCCGAGGACGCCGTGGCCGACGACTCCGAGCTCGCCTACGTGGTTTCGGCGGCCGCCGATGCCGCGGCCGTCGCCCTGGACAAGACCACGGCGCAACTCGACGTCCTTGCCGAAGCCGGCGTGGTGGACGCCGGCGGGCGGGGGCTGCTGGTACTGCTGGACGCGATGAGCGCGACGCTGACCGGTCACGTCCGGCCCCGTGACGAGTACGTGCCGTCCCCGCCGCACGACCACGACATCGCCACAGCGGCGTCGGTATCCCCGCAATTCGAGGTGATGTACCTGCTCAGCGACTGCGACGCCGCTGGGGTCGAGACCCTTCGCCGAGGCCTCGAGCAGCTGGGGGACTCGATAGCGATCGCGACGACGCACGGCGCCGCCCAGTACTCCGTCCATGTGCACGCCGACGATGCCGGGGCAGCGGTCGAAGCGGCGTTGCCGCTGGGCACCCTGAGCCGCATCCAGATCACCTCCCTCACCGGCGGACCGGGTGCGCGGCCCACTGGCGGCTTCGCCCGCGAACGCGCCGTGCTCGCCGTGGTCGACGGTTCCGGCGCAGAAGAGCTGTTCGAAGGCGAGGGCGCGCACGTCCTACGACTCGGCGCACGTGACCCGGTGAGCGCCAAGGACCTGCTGCACGCACTGGTGAACACCGGCGCCGCTCAGATCATGGTGCTGCCGAACGGATATGTCGCCGCCGAGGAACTGGTCGCAGGCTGCACCGCTGCCATCGGCTGGGGTATCGACGTCGTACCGGTGCCGACGGCATCGATGGTGCAGGGCCTTGCCGCGTTGGCCATGCACGAGGCAGACCGGCAGGCCGTCGACGACGGTTACACGATGGCGCGCGCCGCGGCGGCCGCCAGGCACGGATCGGTGCGGGTCGCCACCGAAGAGGCGCTCACCTGGGCGGGCACGTGTGAACCCGGCGACGGTCTGGGCATAGCGGGCGACGAGGTGCTGATCGTGGGCAAGGACGTCGCGACCGCCGGCGCTGGACTGATCGACCTGCTGCTCGCCGCCGGCGGTGAACTCGTCACCGTGCTCACCGGCGCAGGCGTCGACGCGGCGGTCGGTGAGGCGCTCGCCGAGCATGTCCACCGGGAACACATCGGCACCGAACTGGTGACCTACCACACCGACCACCGCGGCGACGCTCTGCTGATCGGCGTCGAGTAGCCGTGGCCAAGCTGACCGACCGGCTCGACTTCGTCATCGGGAAGAAGTCCGCTGATCCGTTGGAAGAAAACTTCGGCATCGTCACCGTCAACGATCTGCTGCGGCACTATCCGCGTAAGTACAGCGACGACATGACGACAGCCGGCGAAGGCGAGGAACTCGAGGAAGGCGAACACGTCACCTTCGTCGACCGCATCACCAATGTCGACCTGCGATTGACGAATCGTTCGCCGAAGCGTGAATACATGGTCGTCACAATCGGCAATCGCAGGCCGAAGGTCACCGCGACGTTTTTCAACGTGAAGGTCATCAAGCGAACGCTCAAAGAGGGTCAGCGGGTGATGCTGTCGGGCGAGGTGGGCTACTTCAAAGGAACTCTGCAGCTGACACATCCGGGTTTCCTGGTGATCCATGATGACGGCAGGGTCGCCGGAACCAGATCCCTCACCGCGATTGCCCGAGCGGAAGGAACGGCCGACGAAGGCAAGTTGCTCTCTCTGTTCGACCGTGACTTCTTCCCGATCTACCCCGCCAACAGCAAGGTGCAGAGCTGGGACATCTACGCGTGCGTACGCCAGGTGCTCGACGTCCTCGACCCCGTCGACGAGCCGCTGCCGGAATCCTTTCTGCGCGAACACAACCTGATCGGCGAAGACGAAGCCCTGCGTGCCATCCACACTGCGGAGAAAGCGGCGGAACGCGATGCGGCGATCGCGCGTCTGACCTATGACGAGGCCATCGGGCTGCAATGGGCGTTGGCGCAGCGACGGTTCGGCGAATTGAGTGAGGCCGGACCCGTCGCGGTTCCATCCGACGACGGCCTGGTCGCGGCGATGCGCCACCAGATGCCGTTCGAACTGACCGAAGGCCAGAAGGATGTCCTGCAGGTGCTGACCGCCGAGTTGGGGTCGAGCCGGCCGATGAACCGCATGCTGCAGGGTGAGGTCGGATCCGGTAAGACCATCGTCTCGGTGCTCGCGATGCTCCAGATGGTCGACGCCGGATACCAGTGCGCACTGTTGGCGCCGACCGAAGTCCTTGCCGCCCAGCACGCGCGCTCGATTCGCGACGTCCTCGGGCCGCTGGCCATGGCGGGTCAACTCGAAGGCGCCGAGAAGGCGACGCGGATCGCGCTGCTGACGGGTTCGATGTCCCCGCAACAGAAGAAGCAGGTGCGCGCCGAAGTCGCCTCCGGTGACGCGGGCATCGTGATCGGAACGCACGCACTACTGCAGGACGCCGTCGAATTCCACCGTCTCGGTAAGGTCGTCGTCGACGAGCAGCACCGGTTCGGTGTGGAACAACGAGATCGCCTGCGGGCCAAGGCACCCGAGGGTGTCACACCCCATCTGCTCGTGATGACCGCGACGCCGATCCCGCGCACCGTCGCGCTGACCCACTACGGCGACCTCGAGACGTCGATCCTTCGTGAGCTGCCGCGTGGCCGCCAGCCGATCACCACCAACACCATCTTCCTCAAGGAGCATCCCGCCTGGCTCGACCGCGCCTGGCAACGGATCATCGAGGAAGTCGGCGCCGGCAGGCAGGCCTACGTCGTCGCGTCGCGCATCGACGAAGACGACAAGACCCAGGCAAAGGGCAGAGGCAAGCGGCGGGAGCAGATCAAGGAACAGGGCCCACCCGCGACCACCGTCGTCGAATTATTCGATCGGCTGCGTAATGGTCCACTGTCAGGGCTGCGGCTCGGGCTGATGCACGGTCGGTTGTCCGCCGACGAAAAGGACGCGGTGATGGCCGCTTTCCGCGCCGGGGACATCGACGTCCTGATCTGCACCACCGTGATCGAGGTCGGTGTCGATGTGCCCAATGCCACGGTCATGCTGGTGATGGACGGCGACCGGTTCGGCATCAGTCAGCTGCACCAGCTGCGCGGTCGCATCGGGCGCGGCCAACATCCGAGTCTGTGCCTTCTGGTCAGCAAGTTGCCGGAGACCTCGAAGGCGGGAGATCGCCTCAAGGCGGTCGCCTCGACACTCGACGGTTTCAAGCTCGCCGATCTCGACCTGGCCGAACGACGTGAAGGTGATGTACTCGGCTACAGCCAATCCGGGCGTCCGATCACGCTGCGGTTCCTATCGCTCTTCGAGCACCTCGATCTCATTCTGGCGGCGCGTGACTTCTGTGATGCGCATTACGCGACGAATCCGGGTGACCCCCGGATGGCCGCCCTCGCCGCACCCTTCTCCGACACCGACCGCATCGAGTACTTGGAAAAGGCGTGAACCACAAGCGCCTACTGTGGCTCGTCGCGATCGTCGCCATCGCGGTGCTCGTCGCCGTTCAGGCGACCAATTCGTCGATCGACCGATCGCAGTTCGTCGCCAGCGCCGACATCCCGACCGTCGCACCCGGAGTCGACGTGCTCGCGGGCATCGCGGTGATCCCGCTGCGCATCCGCGGCTATGACTACCGACGGGATGCGTTCGGGGACAGCTGGGCCGACGACAACCCCGCGCCGGGCGGCTACAACGGCTGCGATACCCGCAACGACATCCTGGACCGTGATCTCGTCGACAAGTCCTACGTGTCGATCAAACGGTGTCCTCATGCCGTCGCAACAGGATTACTGCACGACCCGTATACCAACACCGACATTGCCTTCACCCGAGGCGAGCAGACCGGCGCAGCCGTGCAGATCGACCACATCGTCCCATTGGCTCTCGCGTGGGATCTCGGGGCCCGCAACTGGACAGACGATCTGCGGCTGCGGTTCGCCAATGATCCCGCGAACCTGCTCGCCGTGCAGGGACAGGCCAATCAGGACAAAGGCGACCGCGAACCCGCGAGTTGGATGCCGCCCAACCTCGCATTCCGCTGTCAGTACGCCATGCAGTTCATCGCGGTGCTGCGCGGTTATGCGCTGCCGGTGGACGCGCCTTCAGCGGTCGCACTCCGCGACGCGGCGTCGACGTGCCCTACAGGCTGACTGCGTCAGCGCAGAAAGCTATGTGCCCGTGTAGGTTTCGGGGTCGGGCCGGAAGCGGGTGCCGTCGTTCAACCCGCTGAGCGACGACATCTCGTCGTCGGTCAACTCGAAATCGAAAACGTCGATGTTCTCTGCGATCCGCTCCGGGGAGGAGGACCGCGGAATGACAATGTTGCCGAGTTGGATGCTCCACCTGATCAGAACCTGCGCCGGCGTCTTGCCGTGCGCCTGCGCCACGGATCCGATCGCCGCGTTGTCCAACAGGTTTCCGACCCCCAGAGGGCTGTAGGCCTCGGTCACGATGCCGTATTCGGCGTTGGTTGCGCGCAACTCGGCCTGATTCAGCAGCGGGTGCAGCTCGATCTGGTTGATCGCAGGCGTGAAGTACGAAAGGTCGATGATGTTGGAGAGGTCCTCGGCGTGGAAATTCGCCACACCGATCGACTTCGTATCGCCTTCTTCCTTCCGCTTCATCAGGCCGCCCCAGCTGTCGACGTACTTACCGGGGTTGCCCGCCGGCCAGTGGATCAGGTAGAGGTCGACGTAGGAGAGTCCGAGCTGATCGAGGCTGACCTTCAAGGCGTCCTGCGACGCCTGGAACCCCTGATCTTTATTGGCCAGCTTGGTGGTGACGAACAGCTCCTCGCGCGGAATCCCCGACGAGGCGATCGCGCGGCCGACCGCGGCTTCGTTGCCGTAGACCGACGCCGTGTCGATCAACCGGTAGCCCGCCTCCAGGGCGGCGGCCACCGATCGTTCGGTCTCGGCGTCCGACAACTCGGCGACACCCAGACCGATCACGGGGAGGGCGTTCCCGTCGTTGAGCGTGATCGCAGCTGGCTGCCCGGGCGCTTGGGTCATGTCACCTAACCTGTGAAATCGAAGGTCCGTGGATCGGGGCCCATCCGTGTTCCGTCGCCCAGCGAGGAGATGGACGCCATGTCCTGCTCGCTCAGTTCAAGATCGAACACGTCGAAGTTACTCACAATTCGCTCCGGGGTCACCGATTTCGGGATGACTATATTGCCGAGTTGTATATGCCACCTAATCAGTACCTGTGCCGGCGTTTTGCCATGTCGTTCGGCGACCTCGGTCACCCTGGGGTCGTCCAGCAGAGCGCCCTGGCCGAGTGGGGCCCATGCCTCGGTGGCGACGCCCAGCTGCTTGTGCACCTCGCGCAGTTCGTCCTGTGGGAACCGCGGATGCAGCTCCACCTGGTTGACGGCGGGCACGATTCCGGTGGCGTCGATCAGGATTCGGAGGTGCTCAGGCTCGAAATTGCTCACGCCGATGGAGCGGACGCGGCCCTGATCCCGCAACGTCGAGAATGCCTTGAAGGTGTCGACGAACGTGTTGCGCGCCGGCAAAGGCCAGTGGATCAAGTACAGGTCGACGTAGTCGAGCCCGAGGCGGTCCACGCTGGCGTCGAAGGCCTTGAGTGTCGAGTCGTACCCCTGCTCGGAGTTCCACAGCTTGGTCGTGATGTACAAGTCCTCGCGCGGCAGGCCCGATTCGGCCACCGCCTTGCCGACGCCGCGCTCGTTGCGGTACGCCGCAGCGGTGTCGACGTGCCGGTAGCCCGCTTCAAAGGCAATCGTCACCGCGCGTTCGGTCTCATCGGGCGGTGTCTGGAAAACACCGAATCCAACCTGGGGGATCGCATTACCGTCATTGAGCGTGATCGAGGGAGAAGCCATGACCAAGAGTCTGCCACCACAGGAATCGCGAGTGCTCAGCCGCAAGGAGGCGGTCGTCAACGCTGCCGCCGGCGTCACCCTGCGTGCGCTGCCGCGAATCCCGAACGCCGTCAAGCGCGCAATGCTCGGCGGGCGATCGGTCACCATCGACGGCAACACCCTGGACACCACGTTGCAGCTGATGCTCTTCGGTCAGCGCATGGTCGGCATCACCGATCTGGCGACAGACGAAAACGTCGTGATCGCCAGGGACAATCTCGAGATCCTGTCCGCCAGCTTCAAACAGGACATCCCGCTGGCGGCAGTGACCAACCTTTCCATCCCCGGTCCCGCCGGTGCGATCCGCGCCAGGCACTACCGGCCTGTCGACGGCGACGGGTCGCCGCTGCTGGTCTTCTTCCACGGGGGCGGACAGGTCATCGGGAGCATCGAAACCCACGACGACCTGTGTAGAAAGATTTGTCGCGAGGGCCGACTGCACGTCCTGTCGGTCGACTACCGGCTCGCGCCTGAACACAAGGCCCCCGCGGGCTCCGACGATGCGCTGGCAGCGTTTCAATGGGCCCTGGACAACGCCGCGGATCTGGGCGCCGACCCCGCCCGTGTCGCGGTCGGCGGCGACAGCGCGGGCGGCAACCTCGCCGCGCTGGTCGCGATGCGCGCCAGGACCGAAGCCACCGGGTTGCCGGCCGTGCAGCTGTTGTTCTACCCGGTGGTGAACTACCGCGACGAGACCCGGTCGCAGATCCTGTTCGCCGAGGGGTTCTTCCTCACCAAGCGCGACATCGGGTGGTTCCGCGACAAGTACCTGCACGGTGCGGACGTCGACGCCGCCGACCCGCGGGTATCCCCGCTGCTGGCCGATGATCTCTCCGGGTTGCCACCGGCATTGCTTATAACCGCGGGTTTCGACCCGTTGCGCGACGAAGGCAGGCAGTACGCGAACGCGATGCGCGACGCGGGTGTGACCGTGGATCACCGCGAGTTCGGTTCGCTGATCCACGGCTTTGCCAACCTCTTCGCACTCGGTGGCGGCAGCGCGACTGCGACGACGGAAGCGATCTCGGCATTGCGGGCTCATCTGGCCCGCACGTGAAGGACCCCGAAACGTCCGCCGGTACTCTTGTCGCGTGGCTTCGAAACCGAAATACGACCTGAGGGCGTCCGACCGCAAGCGCAATCTGGCGATCCAGATCGGACTGACGGCGATCGTGGTGATCTTCGCCGTGGCGCTCGTGGCGTACATCGTGCTGTCGGCCGATGAAAAGCCGACCGCAGGCGAGGCCGAGTCCATCCGGGTCACCTCGGGGCAGCTGATCAAGAAAGAGGGCACCGACGAGCCCAAGGCCGTGCTCTCGTTGTACGAGGATTTCCTCTGCCCGGCCTGCGGCAACTTCGAAAAGCAGTTCGGTAACACGATCAACAAACTGATCGATTCCGGTGCGGTCGCCGCCGACTACTACATGGTCTCGATCCTCGACCGCCAGGGCGACGGATACTCGACGCGTGCGGCCAACGCCGCGTATTGCGTCGCGGGCGATTCCACCGAGGCCTTCCGCCGTTTCCATGCCGCGCTGTACGCCCAGCAGCCCGAGGAGGGCGTCGGCCCGTTCCCCGACGCCGCCCGGTTGACCGAAGTCGCCCGTCAGGCCGGCGCCGGGGGCGAAGTGCCGAAGTGCATCCAAGAGGAGACGAACGCCGACATGGTGTCGGGGTTGGCCGCCGCCACCAACGTGAATTCGACGCCGACGATTCGCATCAACGGCGAGGACTACCGCCCCACCACTCCGGACGCGTTGATCGCCAAGATCGAAGAGATCGTCGGTAACGTGCCGGCACTCGACTCCGGCGCCGCGCCTCCCGCCGCTGATCCCACTCCCGTCGGTCCTCCGCCGAACGCGCCCGCGCCCGCGCCATGACCGTCACCACCCCCAGCACCGTCGAGCCGAGCGAACCCGCGTCGCGCTCGCGTGTCGCGGTCGGCAGGCCCAGCGCGATCTGGGTACTGATCGCAGGGGTGCTCGGCCTCGCCGCCGCGGCGACGCTCACGGTCGAGAAGATCGAGATTCTGCTCAACCCGGACTATGTGCCGTCCTGCAGCATCAATCCGGTGCTTTCGTGCGGGTCGGTGATGATCACCCCGCAGGCGTCTGTGTTCGGCTTCCCGAACTCGCTCATGGGCATCGTGGCCTTCACGGTGGTGCTGGTGACCGGGGTACTAGCGGTCGCCAAAGTCGAACTGCCGCGCTGGTATTGGGCAGGGCTGGCGGTAGGAACCCTGCTCGGCACCGTGTTCGTGCACTGGCTGGCGTGGCAGAGCCTGTACAGCATCGGCGCGCTGTGCCCGTACTGCATGGTGGTATGGGCCGTGACGATTCCCCTGCTCGTGGTCGTGACGTCGATCGCCGCCGCCCCAGCGACGGCCAATGGTGTTGTGCGCCTGCTTCATACCTGGCGCTGGTCATTGGTGGCGCTATGGTTCACCGCAGTGCTCCTGCTGATCCTGGTGCGCTTCTGGGACTACTGGTCCACGCTCCTCTAAGAACGATGCGACGGGGGCGGTAGCGCGTGATATCAAAATTGTTGGTGGCCAATCGCGGCGAGATCGCGATCCGGGCATTCCGCGCCGCCTACGAGATGGGCATCACAACCATCGCGGTATACGCACACGAGGACCGCAACTCCCAGCACCGGCTCAAGGCTGACGAGTCGTATGAGATCGGCGACACAGGCCATCCGGTCCGCGCCTACCTTTCCGTCGACGAGATCATCCGCGTCGCACAACAGGCCGGCGCCGACGCCGTCTACCCCGGGTACGGATTCCTTTCCGAGAATCCGCAGCTGGCCGCGGCGTGTGCGGACGCCGGCATCACGTTCATCGGTCCGAGTGCCGACATCCTCGAGCTGACGGGGAACAAGGCCAGGGCCATCGCGGCGGCGCGCGATGCCGGCTTGCCGGTGCTGAACTCCTCAGCGCCGTCGTCGTCGGTCGAGGAGTTGGTCGCGGCGTCGGCGACGATGGAATTTCCGTTGTTCGTCAAGGCGGTCTCCGGCGGCGGTGGCCGCGGCATGCGGCGCGTCACCGATGCGTCTGCGCTGCAGGAGGCAATCGAAGCGGCCAGCCGCGAGGCTGAGTCGGCGTTTGGCGACCCGATGGTTTACCTCGAGCAGGCGGTGCTCAACCCCCGCCACATCGAAGTGCAGATCCTTGCCGACAAACACGGCAGCGTCATGCATCTGTTCGAACGTGACTGCAGCCTGCAACGCCGCCATCAGAAGGTCATCGAACTCGCGCCCGCCCCAAACTTTCCCGCCGAGTTACGGGACAAGATCTGCGCCGACGCGGTCGCGTTCGCCCGCCAGATCGACTACACCTACGCGGGCACCGTCGAATTCCTACTCGACGAGCGCGGCCACTACGTGTTCATCGAGATGAACCCGCGCATCCAGGTCGAACACACCGTCACCGAAGAGATCACCGATGTCGACCTCGTGGCGAGCCAGCTGCGCATCGCCGACGGCGAAACACTCGAAGACCTCGGGTTGAGCCAGGACACTCTGCAGATCCGCGGTGCTGCCATGCAGTGCCGGATCACCACCGAGGATCCCGCGAACGGGTTCCGTCCCGACACCGGACGCATCACCAGTTACCGGTCACCGGGTGGGGCGGGGATACGGCTGGACGGCGCAACGCATTTGGGTGCTGAGATCGGGGCGCACTTCGACTCGCTTCTGGTGAAGTTGACCTGCCGCGGACGCGACTACGCGGCGGCGGTCGCGCGGTCGCGTCGCGCGCTGGCCGAATTTCGTGTGCGCGGGGTGTCGACGAACATTCCGTTCCTGCTGGCCGTCGTCAATGACCCCGACTTCCGCGCCGGACGGGTCACCACGTCGTTCATCGATGACCGTCCGTATCTGCTGACCGCTCATACGCCGGCCGATCGCGGCACCAAGATTCTCAACTACCTGGCGGACGTGACGGTCAATCAACCGCACGGGCCGCGCCCGTCCACGGTCTATCCGCACGACAAGCTGCCCGAGGTCGATCTGTCCGAACCGCCGCCCGCGGGCTCCAAGCAGCGGCTGACGCAACTGGGTCCGGAAGGTTTCGCGTCCTGGATGCGCGAGTCGAAGGCCGTCGGTGTCACGGACACGACGTTCCGCGATGCGCACCAGTCGCTGCTGGCGACGCGGCTGCGGACCACGGGTCTGCTGATGGTGGCGCCCTACATCGCGCGGATGACGCCGCAACTGTTGTCGGTGGAGTGCTGGGGCGGCGCGACATACGATGTGGCGCTTCGGTTTTTGAAGGAAGACCCGTGGGAGCGGCTGGCCGCGTTGCGTGAGGCGATGCCGAACATCTGCTTGCAGATGCTCTTGCGCGGCCGCAACACCGTGGGCTACACGCCCTACCCGGAGACGGTCACCAAGGCCTTCGTTGAGGAGGCGACCGCCACGGGCGTCGACATCTATCGGATCTTCGACGCGCTGAACAATGTGGAGTCGATGCGGCCCGCGATCGACGCGGTCCGCGAGACGGGTGTTTCGATCGCTGAGGTCGCGATGAGCTACACGGGCGATCTGGCCGACCCTGGCGAGAACCTCTACACCCTGGACTACTACCTCAAACTGGCCGAACAGATCGTCGACGCCGGCGCGCACGTGCTGGCGATCAAGGACATGGCCGGGCTGCTGCGCCCGCACGCGGCCACGCTGCTGGTGTCGGCCCTGCGCTCGCGCTTCGATCTGCCTGTGCACGTGCACACGCACGACACTCCCGGTGGTCAGTTGGCCACCTACCTGGCGGCGTGGCAGGCCGGCGCGAACGCCGTCGACGGGGCGTCCGCACCGTTGGCGGGCACCACCAGCCAGCCCGCGCTGTCTTCGATCGTCGCGGCGGCCGCACATACCGAGTACGACACCGGGCTGTCGTTGTCAGCGGTGTGCGATCTCGAGCCCTACTTCGAAGCGCTGCGAAAGGTGTACGCGCCCTTCGATGTTGTGGCGTCCGGTCCTCCCACTCCGACGGGGCGCGTGTACCACCACGAGATCCCCGGTGGTCAGTTGTCGAACCTGCGCCAGCAGGCGATCGCGCTGGGACTGGGGGACCGGTTCGAGGAGATCGAAGCCAATTACGCGGCGGCCGATCGCATTCTGGGCAGGCTGGTGAAGGTCACGCCGTCGAGCAAGGTGGTCGGTGACCTGGCACTCGCGCTCGTCGGCGCCGGTATCAGCGCCGACGAATTCGCCTCGGACCCAGCGCGGTTCGACATTCCCGATTCGGTCATCGGATTTCTGCGCGGCGAGCTCGGCGACCCGCCGGGTGGCTGGCCCGAACCGCTGCGCACCAAGGCGCTGGCCGGGCGGCCGCCCGCCAGGCCCACCCAAGAGCTGTCCGCGGACGACGAATCGGCACTGGCACAACCCGGTGAGGTGCGCCAGGCCACCTTGAACCGGCTGCTGTTCCCCGGACCGACAAAGGAATTCGAGGCCCATCGGGATCTCTACGGCGACACGTCGAGCCTGTCGGCCAACCAGTTCTTCTACGGGCTGCGCCACGGCGACGAGCATCGGGTGCGGCTCGAGCGCGGTGTGGAACTGCTGATCGGGCTGGAAGCGATCTCCGATCCCGATGAGCGCGGCATGCGCACCGTGATGTGCATATTCAACGGTCAGTTGCGACCTGTTGTGGTGCGCGACAACAGCATCGCCACCGAGGTGCCCGCCGCCGAGAAGGCTGACCGCGCCAATCCCGACCACGTCGCCGCACCGTTTGCCGGGGTGGTGACCGTCAATGTGTCCGTCGGTGAAAAGGTCGACGCCGGACAGACCATCGCCACGATCGAGGCGATGAAGATGGAGGCGGCGATCACCGCTCCGAAAGCCGGCGAGGTCAGCCGCGTCGCGGTTTCGGCCACAGCGCAGGTCGAAGGTGGCGACCTCCTGGTGGTGGTCAGCTGACCCGCATCGTCGCCGGCACCCTGGGCGGACGGCGAATCGCGGTGCCGCGCACCGGGACCCGGCCCACCACGGATCGGGTCAGGGAATCTCTGTTCAATCTGCTGACGGCGCGTCTCGACCTCGATGGGCTTTCGGTGCTCGATCTGTACGCCGGCTCGGGCGCATTGGGCCTCGAGGCGCTCTCCCGTGGAGCGACCTCTGCGGTGTTCGTCGAATCCGACCACCGTGCCGCGAACGTCATCGACAAGAACATCGCCGCGCTCGGGGTTACCGGGGCCACCGTGCGTCGCGGAGCCGTCTCCGCCGTACTGGCGTCGGGCGGTGCGCAGCCCGCGGACCTGGTGTTCGCCGATCCGCCATACGAGGTCGACGCCGGTGAGATCGAATCCGTGCTCGCCGCGCTGGTGCAGGGTGGATGGACGGCGAGCGGGACCGTGGCCGTCATCGAACGGCCGTCCTCCGGTCCCGAGCTGAGCTGGCCCGATGGTTGGCAGGCGTGGCCGTCGCGCACGTATGGCGACACCCGGCTCGAACTGGGCGAGAGGACCTGAGCGGCCCTGTAGCGTCGTTTCCCATGAGTGGCGCCGTTTGCCCGGGTTCCTTCGATCCGGTCACCCTGGGCCATGTCGACATCTTCGAGCGCGCGGCCGCCCAGTTCGACGAAGTCGTCGTGGCCGTGCTGGTGAATCCCAACAAGAAGGGCATGTTCAGCCTCGACGAGCGCATCGCGATGATCGAGGAATCCACCGCGCACCTGCCCAACCTGCGCGCGGAGTCCGGTGAGGGGCTCGTCGTCGACTTCGTCAAGAGCCGCGGCCTGACCGCGATCGTCAAGGGCCTGCGCACCGGTACCGACTTCGAATACGAGCTGCAGATGGCTCAGATGAACAAGCACATCGCGGGCGTCGACACCTTCTTCGTCGCCACCACGCCGACGTATTCCTTCGTGTCGTCCTCGCTGGCGAAGGAGGTCGCGGTGCTGGGCGGCGACGTGTCCGCGCTGCTGCCCGAGTCCGTCAACGTGCGGCTGCAGGCCAAGCTCGAGGGTTGACCGTCCAGCTCACGGGGTAGGCAACCAGGAGCGCACAGCCCCCTGCGCCAAACCAATTCCCATAAGTATTGAGGTATTTGCCGTGGTTGAGACATTTGTACAGTCGACCGACGATGTCGTGAAATTCCTGAAAGACCAGCACAACCTGATCAAGGACATGTTCGACGAGGTGCTCAGCGCGTCGGACACGAAAGCGCGCGAGAAGGCCTTTGTTGAATTGCGCCAATTGCTGGCCGTCCACGAAACCGCCGAAGAGATGGTGGTGCACCCCCGGGTCCGCCACGAGGTGGCCAATGGTGACGAGATCGTCGATGCCCGCCTGAAAGAGGAGCACGAATCGAAAGAGATGCTCTCCAAGCTCGAGGACATGGATATCGATTCGCCGAAGTTCATCGACGAACTGAACACATTCCGCGACGCCGTCATCGATCACGCCGAGCATGAGGAGAACGAGGAGTTCACCAAGCTCGAGGCCAATCTCTCGGCGGACGATCGCGGACGGATGGCCAAGGCAGTACTGGCCGCCGAGGCCATCGCGCCGACGCGCCCACACCCGGGTGTGGAGAGCGCCAAGACCAACTTCCTCGTCGGCCCGTTCGCCTCGATGCTCGACCGGGCGCGCGACGCGATAGCCGCGGCGGTCCGCTAGCGGCTTGGACGCCTGGACGCCGCCACCCCGCGTATTGACATAATGTGCGCAGGAGATGCAGACGGACCTGCGGCCTGGGGAAGCGGCGACACAGCATTTAGCAGCAAAGACGCGACACACCGTGTCGGTAGCTGAGTCACACGGGTAACACCAGGCACACTGGTAACTGTCAACTACGCCTGGAGGGTGTGCCGTGTACCGAGTATTTGAAGCGCTTGACGAGTTGGGCGCGATCGTTGAAGAAGCGCGCGGTGTGCCCATGACGGCCGGCTGCGTGGTGCCCCGCGGCGATGTCCTCGAGTTGATCGACGACATCAAGGACGCGATTCCCGGCGAACTCGACGACGCCCAGGACGTGCTGGATGCTCGCGACACGTTGCTGCGCGAGGCCAAGGAACACTCCGGGTCCATGGTGTCCTCGGCGACGGCCGAGGCAGACTCGCTGGTCAACCATGCCCGCGCCGAAGCTGACCGGCTGCTCGCGGACGCGAAGTCGCAGGCTGACCGCATGGTCTCCGAGGCCCGCCAGCACAGCGAACGCATGGTCGCCGAGGCCCGCGACGAGGCTGCACGCCTCGCCGCCACCGCCAAGCGGGAGTACGAGGCGAGCACGGGGCGCGCCAAGACCGAGGCCGACCGGCTCATCGAGAACGGCAACCTCGCCTACGAGAAGGCTGTGCAGGAAGGCATCAAAGAGCAGCAGCGCCTTGTCTCGCAGACCGAGATCGTGCAGACCGCGACCGCCGAGGCCACCCGTCTGATCGACTCGGCACACGCCGAAGCCGACCGGTTGCGCGGTGAATGCGACATCTACGTCGACAGCAAGCTGGCGGAGTTCGAGGACTTCCTCAACGGCACCCTGCGTTCGGTGGGCCGCGGTCGGCACCAGCTCCGGACCGCCGCGGGTACGCACGACTACGCAGCCCGCTAGCTCCTGAGACGGTCGCCGTAAGATCGATTCTTATGGCGACTCATGCGAAGGCGCCGGCGCGGCGCGCGTCCCGGTCACCGCTTGTGCTGAATATCTCCAGGCTGGGGCGCAGGCCCGGATCGATGATGACCGTGACGGAGACGGTGCCCAGTCCGTTACGTATCGGGTTGGATCTGATCGCGATCGACGAGGGCGCGCCGCTGGAGCTGGACCTGCGGCTCGAGTCGGTCTCAGAAGGTGTGCTGGTTTCCGGCACGATGTCCGCTCCCACAACGGGTGAGTGTTCGCGCTGCCTAACACCGATCACCGGGCACGTCGAGATAGATCTCACCGAGCTGTTCGCCTACCCCGACAGCGCCACCGACGAGACCAGCGAGGCAGACGAGATCGGGCGCGTCGTCGACGACACCGTCGATCTCGAACAACCGATCATCGATGCGGTCGGGCTGGCGTTGCCGTTCGTGCCGCTGTGCGGGCCCGACTGCGCCGGGCTGTGTTCTGAGTGCGGAGTACCGCTGGCGACGGCTGAGCCCGGACACTCACACGAACAGATCGATCCGCGCTGGGCGAAGCTTGCAGGCATGGTCGACAATCCCACTACTGTCGGCGGCGCCGACAATCCCACCGAGGACAACCGTGCCTGACCGCGCGCCGTTGCTCAAGGCGCTGGGTGTCGACCTGCCCGATGAACTCCTCACGATCTCGCTCACGCACCGCAGTTATTCGTACGAGAACGGCGGGTTGCCCACCAACGAGCGCCTCGAGTTCCTCGGCGACGCCGTGCTCGGGCTGACCATCACCGAGGAGCTCTACCATCGCCATCCCGACCGCACCGAGGGCGACCTGGCCAAGCTGCGGGCGAGCATCGTCAACACCCACGCGCTGGCCGATGTCGGGCGCGAGCTGTCCGACGACGGGCTCGGCGCGTACCTGCTACTGGGCAAGGGTGAGGAGAACTCCGGCGGCGCGGACAAGGCCAGCATCCTCGCCGACGGCGTCGAATCTCTGCTCGGCGCAATCTATGTCGAGCACGGCATCGGGACGGCGCGGGAGGTGATCCTGCGGTTGTTCGCCTCGCTGTTGGACACCGCCCCGACACTCGGCGCGGGACTGGACTGGAAGAGCAGTCTGCAGGAACTCACCGCCTCCCGCGGCATGGGCGCACCGTCGTACGTGGTGACGTCGACGGGTCCCGACCATGACAAGGAGTTCACCGCGGCCGTGGTCGTCGCCGACACGGAGTACGGCAAGGGTGTCGGCCGCACGAAGAAAGAGGCCGAGCTCAAGGCCGCCGCGGCCGCGTGGAATGCACTCGAATCCGCGTCCGGCGTAGATGCCTGAGCTTCCCGAAGTCGAGGTCGTTCGTCGGGGGCTGGATGCGCACGTCGTCGACAAGACCATCAGCGCCGTCCGGGTGCACCACCCGCGCGCGGTGCGCAGGCACGAGGCCGGGCCCGCCGATTTGACTGCGCGCCTGCTGAATTCGCGGATTGTCGGCACGGGACGACGAGGCAAGTACCTGTGGCTGACGCTCGATGACGGCTGCGCTCTCGTCGTCCATCTCGGCATGAGCGGGCAGATGCTCATCGGGGCGCCGACGAGCGCTCGCGCGAGGAGAGGACAACGTGAGCCGCGGGAGGACCACCTGCGCATCGCTGCGTTGCTCGACGACGGCACCGCGTTGAGTTTTGTGGACCAGCGCACGTTCGGCGGCTGGATGCTCGCCGACGTCGTCACGGTCGACGGCACCGAAGTCCCGATGCCCGTCGCTCACATCGCCCGCGACCCCCTCGATCCCGACTTCAATCGCGACGGCGTCGTTACCGTGTTGCGGCGCAAGCACTCCGAGATCAAGCGTCAGCTGCTGGACCAGACGGTCGTGTCGGGCGTCGGCAACATCTACGCCGACGAGGCGCTGTGGCGCGCGAAGATCAACGGCGCCCGGCTGGCGTCGTCGCTGACGCGGGCGAAGCTGGGTGAGGTGCTCGACGCCGCCACCGATGTGATGACCGAGGCGCTGGGCCAGGGTGGGACGTCGTTCGACTCGCTGTATGTGAACGTCAACGGTGAATCGGGCTATTTCGAGCGATCGCTGGACGCCTACGGCCGCGAAGGTGAACCGTGCCGGCGCTGCGGCGCGGTGATGCGACGGGAGAAGTTCATGAACCGCTCGTCGTTCTACTGCCCGAAATGCCAACCGCGCCCACGAGTCCGACACTCGTAGCTGCGCCGAGACTGCGGAGAGATCGCGCAAACTCGCGATTTCGCGATCTGGTAGCAGTTTCGACAAGATGGGCAGCATGACTGAATTGTGGGTGGAGCGCACCGGCGCACGGCGCTATACGGGACGCAGCTCGCGCAACGCCGAGGTACTCGTCGGCAGCGAAGACGTGGACGGTGTCTTCACGCCAGGCGAGCTCATGAAGATCGCACTCGCGGCGTGCAGCGGGATGGCCAGCGACGCCCCATTGCAGCGACGGCTCGGCGAGGAGTACGCGACGACGATCAGAGTGTCCGGCGCCGCCGACCGCGAGCAGGAGCGCTATCCGCTACTCGAGGAGCGGATGGAACTCGACCTATCGGGACTGTCGCAGGACGAGCGGGCGCGGGTACTCACCGTGGTGGAGCGGGCCATCGATCAGGTCTGCACCGTTGGACGTACGCTGAAGTCCGGTACCAAAGTGACGTTTGAGGTTGTTGATGCAGGAGTTAGCTGAGGTACGCCTGACGGCTTGGGTGCACGGACGTGTCCAAGGGGTTGGGTTTAGGTGGTGGACCAGGTCGCGCGCCCTGGAATTGGGCTTGACCGGATTCGCCTCGAACAGGCCGGATGGCCGCGTTCAGGTAGTGGCCCAGGGTCCGCGGACGGCCTGCGAAAAGCTACTTGACCTGCTGCAAGGCGGCGACACGCCCGGTCATGTCGACAAAGTCATCGCGGATTGGTCAGAAGTCGGCGAAACGCTATCGGGGTTCACCGAGCGTTAGCCTGCGCGACGGTAGTGTGGCACGTCGTGCACCTCAAGAGTCTGACGCTGAAGGGCTTCAAGTCGTTTGCTTCGCCGACGACTCTGCGCTTCGAGCCAGGCATCACGTGTGTGGTCGGCCCGAACGGGTCCGGCAAGTCGAATGTGGTCGACGCGCTCACGTGGGTGATGGGTGAACAAGGCGCCAAGACGCTGCGCGGCGGCAAGATGGAAGACGTCATCTTCGCGGGCACGTCCTCACGTCCACCGTTGGGCCGCGCGGAGGTCACGGTCACGATCGACAACTCCGACAACTCGTTGCCGATCGAATACTCCGAGGTGTCGATCACCCGGCGGATGTTTCGCGACGGCGGCAGTGAATACGAGATCAACGGTGCCAGTTGTCGTTTGATGGATGTGCAGGAGCTGCTGTCCGACTCGGGCATCGGCCGCGAGATGCACGTGATCGTCGGCCAGGGCAAGCTCTCCGAAATCCTTGAATCCCGTCCGGAGGACCGGCGCGCGTTCATCGAGGAGGCCGCAGGTGTCCTCAAACACCGCAAGCGCAAGGAAAAGGCCGTCCGCAAGCTCGACTCCATGTCGGCCAACCTGGCGCGGCTGACCGACCTCACGACCGAGTTGCGCCGTCAGCTCAAACCCCTGGGCAGGCAGGCCGAGATGGCCCGTCGCGCCCAAACCATCCAGGCCGACCTGCGCGACGCGCGGCTGCGATTGGCGGCCGACGACCTGGTCAGTCGTAAAGCGGAGTTCGAGGACACCAACCACACCGAGTCGACGCTGCGCCGCGAACACGACGAACTGGCCACCCGGCTCGAAGCCCGAACCGTCGAACTGACTGCCCACGAGTCGGCGGTTGGCAGCCTCAGCGAACGCGCGGAAGCATCTCAGCAGACCTGGTTTTCACTGTCGGCGCTGGCCGAACGCGTCGGTGCGACGGTGCGCATCGCCAGCGAGCGGGCCCAACATCTGGACACCGAGCCGGTGAACTCCACCGGTCCCGATCCCGACGAGCTCGAGGCCCAGGCCGAGGAGGTCGCCGCCCAGGAGCGGCAACTGCTCGAGGAGCTGACCGAATCGCGGACGCGGCTGGAAGCCGCCCGTACCGAACTCAGCGAGCGGGAGGCCGCGGCCGCCGAAGCCGAACGCGCCCATCTGGCCGCTGTCCGCGCCGAGGCCGATCGGCGTGAAGGTCTGGCCAGGCTGGCCGGTCAGGTCGACACGATGCGCACCCGCGTCGAATCGATCGATGAGACCGTCGCGCGGCTGACCGGCGGCATCGAGGAGGCCGCGTCGAAAGCTCAGCAGACGCAGGCGGAGTTCGAGACCGTTCAGAGCAGAGTCGGTGAACTCGACGCCGGTGAGGTCGGTCTCGACGATCATCACGACCGCACGGTCAGCGCGCTCCGGCTCGCCGATGAACGCGTCGCCGAACTGCAGGCCGCCGAGCGTGGTGCCGAACGTCAGGTCGCGTCGCTGCGGGCTCGCATCGAAGCGCTGTCGGTCGGGCTCGATCGCAAGGACGGTGCGGCGTGGCTGCAGAAACACCACGGTGGCGCAGGACTTTTCGGGTCGATTGCCAACCTGGTCAAAGTCCGTCCCGGCTACGAGGTGGCCATTGCTGCGGTGCTGGGTGCGGCCGCTGACGCCGTCGCCGCCGAGAACTCGGGGGCGGCGCGCTCGGCCGTCGTCGCGTTGAAGCAGTCCGACGGCGGCCGCGCGGCCATCGTGCTCGGTGACTGGCCTCACCCCTCGGTGCCGAACGCGGGCCCGCCGCCCGACGGGGCGCAGTGGGCGCTGGATCTTGTCGATGCACCCGACCGACTGCAGGGAGCGATCACCGCGTTGCTGTCCGGTGTTGCGGTGGTCAGTGACCTTTCCGCGGCGCTCGACGTGGTCGCAGCGCGTCCGCACCTGAAAGCGGTCACCGCCGACGGTGATCTGGTCGGCGCGGGTTGGGTGACCGGCGGGTCCGACCGCAAGCCCAGCACGCTGGAGATCGCGTCAGAGGTCGAGAAGGCCCGCGGCGAACTGGTGGCGGCCGAGAAGCAGACCGCCGAACTGTCAGCCGCTCTTGCCGGCGCGCTGGCCGAGCAGGCCGCCCGGCAGGACGCCGCCGAGCAGGCACTGGCCGCGCTCAACGAGTCCGATGCGGCCATCTCGGCGGTCTATGAGCAGCTCGGCCGGCTCGGTCAGGACGCCCGCGCCACCGACGACGAATGGCAGCGGCTGATCAAGCAGCGCGACGAACTCGAGGCCGGGCGCAATCAGACCGTTCAGGAACTCACCGAGCTCGAGCAACGGCTGCACAATGCGCAGCAGGAGCCGACGTTTGAGTCGGAACCCGTCAACCGGCAGGAGTCCATGGCGGCCGCCGAGGTCGCCCGGGCGGCCGAGGTCGAGGCACGCCTGGCTGTGCGCACCGCCGAAGAGCGTGCGAACGCGGTTCGTGGACAGGCGGATTCATTGCGCCGGGCGGCGGCTGCCGAACGGGATGCCCGGCTGCGTGCTCAGCGCGCACGTGAGGCGCGCGTGCACGCCGCAGCGGTGGCGGCGGCGGTGGCAGAGTCGGGCCGGCTTGTCGCGCAGCGGCTCGGTGCCGCGGTGGCGGTCGCGTCGCGTGCTCGTGACGACGTCGCCGCCGAGCGTCAGCACCGCGCCACCGCGCTGGCGAAGGCACGCGAAGAGGTCAATGAGCTCGGCGCCAAGATCGCTTCCCTCACCGACGCGCTGCATCGCGACGAGATCGCCAAAGCGCAAGCGGCGCTTCGTATCGAACAGCTCGAGGAGCACATCCTCGAGAGTTTTGGGATGGCCGCCGCAGATCTTGTCGCCGAATACGGCCCCGACGTCACACTGCCTCCGTCGGAGCTGGAGATGGCCGAGTACGAGCAGGCGCGCGAACGCGGTGAACAGGTGACGGCTCCGGCGCCCCTGCCGTTCGACCGGCCCACCCAGGAGCGTCGCGCCAAGAAGGCCGAGCGCGAACTCAACGAGCTGGGCCGAGTGAACCCGTTGGCACTCGAGGAATTCGCCGCGCTGGAAGAGCGCTATAACTTCCTGTCAACACAGCTGGAGGATGTCAAGGCGGCCCGTAAGGATCTGCTGGACGTCATCGAAGATGTCGACGCACGCATCCTGCAGGTGTTCGCCGAGGCGTACGCCGATGTGGAACGTGAGTTCCAAGAAGTGTTTTCGACGTTGTTCCCCGGGGGTGAAGGCCGGCTGCTGCTGACCAATCCCGATGACATGCTCACCACCGGCATCGAGGTCGAGGCTCGCCCGCCCGGCAAGAAGATCAAGCGGCTCTCGCTGCTCTCCGGCGGAGAGAAGTCGCTGACCGCGGTCGCGATGCTGGTGGCCATCTTCCGTGCGCGGCCCTCGCCGTTCTACGTCATGGACGAGGTCGAGGCCGCGCTCGACGACGTGAACCTGCGCCGCCTGCTGGGCCTGTTCGAGCAGCTGCGCAGCCAGTCGCAGCTGCTCGTCATCACGCATCAGAAGCCGACCATGGAGATCGCCGACGCGCTGTACGGCGTGACAATGCGTGACGACGGCATCACCGCAGTGATAAGCCAGCGTATGCGGGGCGAGCAGCTGGTCGGCGCCGCCAACTGACAGCGATTTGGTGCGCGAACGTTCGCCCAGCGATCGTCAGCGCACCGAAATCACAGCGGGGTGACGCCGCCCTCGCGAAGTTCGGTGAGGTCCGCCGCACCGCAGCCGTGGAGGCAGATCAGAAGTTCGTCGATGAAGAGTTCCAGCCAATCCACAACGGCGGCAGGCGATTCGATCGCCGGCGCCAGCAGCGGCCTCGCCACCGAGACCACGTCGGCGCCGAGGGCCAGCGCCTTGGCGGCGTCCATCCCGGTACGGATGCCGCCGGACGCGACCAGCGGAACACCAGGTAGCGCGCGGCGCACCTCCAAGAGGGCCTGAGCGGTCGGGATGCCCCACTCGGCCAGTGCCGGGTAGCGGATCTCGCCGAACCTGACGAACTGCTCGACGCGCGCCCACGACGTGCCCCCGGCCCCCGCCACATCCACGGCCGCGATCGGGCAGTCCGCGAGTTCCGCGGCCGCGGCGGCCCCGATACCGTGACCAACCTCCTTGAGCATCACCGGATAACCGATGGTCCCCGCGACGTCTCGCAGGCGGGCGATCGAACCCGAGAAGTCGGTGTCACCCTTGTGCTGCATGGCTTCCTGCAGCGGGTTGGTATGCACTGCAAGGGCATTGGCGTTCACTCTGTCGAGCGCGTCGATCAGCGCAGGGGCCATCGACGCGCTCAACTGAGCGAGTCCGATGTTGCCGATCAGCAGCACGTCCGGCGCCACGTCGCGGACGCGGAACGACTCTGAGGCCGAGTCGTTGTCGAGCATGATTCGCTGCGAACCCAACATCATGCCGATGCCGAGCTGTTGGGCCGCCTGGGCAAGGTTGCGATTGATCGTGGCGGACAACTCCGCGCCGCCCGTCATCGCTCCGATGAGCACCGGAGCGCGCAGACGCGTGCCGAGAAATTCGCCTGACAGGTCGATGGCCCCGAGATCGGTCTGGGTCAGCGCGTTGTAGGGCAACCGGTAGCGCTCGAAGCCGGTGCTCACCGTCTGATATTCGACAGCCTCGCCCAGACACACATCGATGTGCCGTCGCTTGCGAGTTTCCATGAGTCCGCCGGAGCTTCCGGGCGCAGGAGTCACCGGCTATCGCTCCTGAGACAATGACGCGGTGACAGATTCTGTCTTGTGGATCGCGGTAGCGGTCATCGCCGTTCTGCTTATCGCCGCGCTCGTCGTGGGCCTGGTGCGGTACCGACGCCGACGGATCAGCCTGTCCTCTACAGACACTGCCACTCCTGTCGACCGCTCTGGCGGATACACCGCATCGTCAACCATCGCGTTCTCGCAGTCAGCGCCCCCTGCGGAGCCAGTCGAACGCATCGATACCAGCGGATTACCCGCCGTTGGCGATGATGCCACGATTCCGCGTGACGCACCCAAGCGGCCCATCGCGGACGTGCGACTTCCTGAGCCGCAGGTCGTCGAGGAACCTCCGGCGCCACCACCAGCGGACGCACCACCGCCCCCGACTCCTGCTGCGCCCGTGCTCGACGAGGTCGCGCCTGCGGCGCCCGATGTCGGCGCCATAGCGCCTCCGGAAGGCCGGCTGGAGCGGCTGCGGGGGCGGCTGGCCAAGTCGCAGAACACACTGGGCCGCAGCATGCTCGGCCTGCTGGGCGGAGGGGACCTCGACGAGGACTCCTGGCAGGACGTCGAGGACACATTGTTGATCGCCGACCTCGGGCCAGTAACGACCGAATCCGTCGTCACTTCGCTGCGGTCGCGGATGGCGAGCAGCCAGGTACGTACCGAGGCCGACGCTCGTGAAGTACTGCGAGACGTACTGGTCAACGAACTGCAGCCCGGCCTGGACCGCTCGATCAGGGCGCTGCCGCATGCCGATAAGCCGTCGGTCCTACTCGTCGTCGGTGTCAACGGCACCGGGAAGACCACGACGGTCGGCAAGCTGGCGCGCGTGCTGGTGGCGGACGGCCGCCGCGTCGTGTTGGGGGCCGCCGACACCTTCCGCGCCGCCGCCGCCGACCAGCTGCAGAGTTGGGCGTCCCGGGTGGGCGCGCAGGTGGTGCGCGGTCCTGAGGGCGCCGACCCCGCATCGGTGGCGTTCGATGCCGTCGACACCGGTATCGAGGCAGGCGCCGACGTCGTCGTCATCGACACCGCGGGACGCCTGCACACCAAGACCGGGCTGATGGACGAACTCGGCAAGGTCAAACGGGTGGTGGAAAAGCGCGCCGAGGTCGACGAGGTCCTTCTCGTCCTCGACGCCACGATCGGTCAGAACAGCCTGCCGCAGGCCCGGGTGTTCGCCGAGGTCGTGAACATCACCGGTGTGGTGCTCACCAAGCTCGACGGCACAGCCAAGGGCGGAATCGTGTTCCGCGTGCAGCAGGAATTGGGTGTGCCCGTCAAACTCGTCGGGTTGGGCGAGGGTCCCGACGATCTTGCGCCGTTCGAGCCCGCGGCGTTCGTCGACGCACTGCTCGGTTAACGTACGCGGCCCGAAAACGCGTGATGTAACACCGACGAAACGTCTTCTGCCCATCCGTTCACACGAGCGAAACACCGTGGCGTCTTAGGCGAAACAACCACTCAGCAAAGTCTTGGACCAGGTCAACGGTCGTAAAGCGTTGCGGCCGTGGCATGTCGAAGGAGGAAACTGCGAGTGGATGGATTCCCGACCCTCGGTATACCGGATACCGGTGATACCGCGTGGATGCTGGCAAGCGCAGCGCTTGTCTTGTTGATGACGCCGGGCCTGGCCTTCTTCTATGGAGGCATGGTGCGGGCCAAGGGCGTGCTCAACATGATCATGATGAGCTTCAGCGCCATGGGTGTGGTGACGGTGCTGTGGGTGCTCTACGGCTACTCGCTGGCCTTCGGCAATGACGTGTCCAATCTGTTCGGCGACCCGACGCAGTTCTTCGGCCTGAAGGGCCTCATCGGCGGTAACGCCGCGGCCGAGGTGATCGCCGATCCCGCAGCCGGAGTCGAAGCTGTGGAAGCGGTCAACATCCCGCTGGTGTTCACCATGCCCGCCACGGTGTTCGTGGCGTTTCAATTGATGTTCGCGATCATCACGGTCGCGCTGATCTCGGGCGCGGTCGCCGACCGCATCAAATTCGGCGGATGGTTGTTGTTCGCAGGGCTGTGGGCCACGTTCGTGTACTTCCCTGTGGCGCACTGGGTGTTCTCGTTCGACGGTGGCACCGCCGAGACCGGCGGCTGGATCGCCAACAAACTCGCGGCCGTCGACTTCGCGGGCGGCACGGCGGTGCACATCAACGCCGGTACCGCCGCCTTGGTCCTCGTGCTGATACTCGGTAAGCGCAGGGGGTGGCCAAACACGCCCATGCGGCCGCACAATCTGCCGTTCGTCATGCTCGGCGCCGGTCTGCTGTGGTTCGGTTGGTATGGCTTCAACGCAGGCTCCGCGGGCGCCTCGGGCGGCCTAGCCGGTTCGACCTTCGTCACCACCACCGTCGCCACGGCGGCGGCGATGCTGGCCTGGTTGCTGACGGAGCGTATTCGCGACGGTAAGGCGACATCGCTGGGTGCCGCGTCGGGTGTCGTGGCCGGACTGGTCGCGATCACACCATCGTGCTCTGCGGTGAACGTCGTCGGCGCATTGGTCATCGGTGTGGTCGCGGGCTCGCTGTGCGCTTTGGCTGTCGGCCTGAAATACAAACTCGGCTATGACGACTCGCTCGACGTGGTCGGCGTGCACCTCGTCGGCGGCATCCTCGGCACACTGCTGATCGGTTTGGTGGCGGCGCCCGAGGCAGGCGCCGGCGTCGCGGGTCTGTTCTACGGCGGCGGATTCGACCAGCTATGGCGCCAGGCCGTCGGCGCTGGGGCGGTTCTGCTCTACAGTGCGATTGGGACCGCTATCTTGGCGTTCATCGTGAAATTCACGGTGGGGCTGCGACTCAGCGAGGAAGAGGAGGCTGCAGGCGCGGATGAAAGCGAACACGCGGAAAGCGGTTACGACTTCGCAGCTGTCGGCGGCGGATCGGTTCTCGGACGCCACCCGGGCGTGGAGGGATAAGGGAATATGAAGCTGATTACTGCGATCATCAAGCCGTTCACGCTCGAAGACGTCAAGACCGGGCTCGAACAGACCGGCATTCTCGGAATGACCGTGAGTGAGGTGCAGGGATACGGGCGTCAGAAGGGCCACACCGAGGTCTACCGTGGCGCCGAGTACTCCGTCGACTTCGTTCCCAAGGTTCGAGTGGAGGTCGTTGTCGACGATTCCGCCGTGGACAAGGTCGTCGACGTGATCGTCCAGGCAGCGCGCACCGGAAAGATCGGCGACGGCAAGGTGTGGGTCAGCCCCGTTGACACCGTAGTGCGGGTACGCACCGGTGAGCGTGGGACTGATGCCCTTTGACCGGCATCAGGAAGTAAAAGGTCGTCTCCCGGCCGTTGCACCGTGAGCGTTTACATGTAAGGGCCGGGGAGGACGAGAAATGACAGAGCAGAGACCAGAATCCGCCGCCGGGCCGCCTCGATGGGTGGCTCCGGCGGCGGGCTCGTTACGGCCTGCCACCGATCTGTCCGCCGCCGCAGAACAGTTGTTGACCAACGATTCTCGCCAGTTGGATTCGGCTGCACTGCGCGACGCCCTGCTCGATCTGCACGAATTCTGGTTGACCACAAAGGCCGCCGAGATTGGGATCACGCCGACCAGTGGCTTCGCGATCGTGGCGACGGGCGGGCTGGGCCGCGGCGAGCTGGTGCCGTACTCCGATCTGGACCTGACGCTGTTGCATGACAACATGCCGCACGATGTGGTCGGGCAGGTCGCCGAGTTGCTGTGGTACCCGTTGTGGGACGCGAACATTCGTATCGATCACAGTGTGCGCACGGTCCCCGAGGCGCTGACGGTCGCCGGGTCGGACATCTCTGCCGGACTGGCCATGCTCGAAGCGCGACACATCGCGGGGGATTCGGACCTATCGAACCTGTTGATCGGCGGAGCCAGGCGCCAGTGGCGGACCGGAATCGCGTCGCGCTTCGACGAGCTGGTCGAGCACACCCGTGCACGGTGGGTACGCAGTGGCGAGATCGCCCATCGCGCGGAGCCCGACCTCAAGTGTGGGCGCGGCGGCCTGCGCGACGTTCAGTTGCTCAACGCGCTGGCGATCGCGCAGCTCGCCGACGTCTATCCCAGCCGGTCCCTGGCCTCGCCCACCGAGACTCTGGGTGAGGCACACATGACCTTGCTCAACGTGCGCACCGAATTACATCGGGTGGCCGGACGGGGCCGCGAACTGCTGCTGGCGCAGCATGCCGACGAGATCGGCGCCGCATTGCAGATCGGTGACCGGTTCGACCTCGCCCGGATGCTCTCCGACGCCGCCCGAACGATCAGCTTCTACGTCGAGTCCGGCATTCGCACAGCCGCCAACGCGCTGCCCAGACGTGGGCTCGCGGCATTCCGCAGGCCCGCGCGTCGTCCCCTCGACGAAGGCGTGATCGAATTCGCCGGTGAGGTGATTCTCGCGCGCGACGCACGCCCTGAACGCGATCCCGGCCTGATCCTGCGGGTCGCGGCCGCCTCGGCCAACACCGGGCTGCCGATGGCGTCGTCCACCCTGGCCCGTCTGGCCGAAACCGCGCCCGAGCTGCGCACCCCGTGGCCCCGTCAAGCGCTCAAAGACCTGCTGGTGATGCTCGCCTCGGGCCCGACGGCCGTGGCCACCATCGAGGCGCTCGATCGGACAGGGCTGTGGGGTCGGCTCTTTCCGGAATGGGGTGCGGTTCGCGATCTGCCGCCGCGCGATATCGCGCACATCTGGACCGTCGACCGGCATCTCGTCGAAACCGTTTCGCGGGCAAGCGCTTTCACCACGAGGGTGTCGCGTCCCGATCTGTTGCTCCTGGGTGCGCTGTGCCATGACATCGGCAAGGGACGGGGCGGAGACCACAGCGTCATCGGCGCTGACTTGTCGGTTCAGATCGGCACCCGGCTGGGTCTGTGGCCGTCGGATGTCGAGATCCTGTCGAAGGTGGTGCGCCACCACCTGCTGCTGCCGCACACCGCTACCCGGCGGGATCTGCAGGATCCCAACACGATCGCGACGGTGGTCGATGCGCTCGGCGGTGACCTCGTCGTCCTGGAACTGCTGCAGGTGCTGGCCGAGGCGGACTCGCTGGCGACTGGTCCCGGAGTATGGGGCGACTGGAAGGCCTCGCTGATCGGGGATCTGGTGCGTCGTTGCCGGCTGGTTATGGCAGGCGAACCGCTGCCGCAGCCCGATCCCATTGACCCGCGCTATATTTCAATCGCCGCGGAGGCCGGTGTGCACGTCGAGCTCACGCCCGCCGACAGTCCGCACATCTACAACGTCACGATGATCGCTCCGGACCGTCGAGGGCTGTTGTCCAAGGCGGCTGGCGTGTTGGCGCTGAACTCCCTGAGAGTGCATTCGGCATCGGTCAACGGGCACGAAGGCTGGGCGATCAATACGTTCGTCGTCTCGCCGCACTTCGGGTCGCCGCCGGCGGCCGAGCTGTTGCGGCAGCAGTGGATCCTCGCGCTCGACGGTGACCTCGACGCGCTCGCATCGCTGGACAAACGCGACCGTGACGCCGCCCAGTACGGCACGACACGGGCCGGGGAGGTGCCCGACGCCGTGCCGATCAACCACGTCGCCGCCCCGCCGCGGATCCTGTGGGCCGAGGGCGCCGCACCGGGCGAGCTGGTGGTGCAGATCCGCAGCACCGACCGCACGGGGCTGCTGGCGAGGCTGACGGCGGTGTTCGAACGCGACGGCGTCGACATCGCCTGGGCGAAGGTGACCACTCTCGGGTCGTCGGTGGTCGATGTGTTCGGCATCGTCGCCGTCGGAGACGGCAATTCAGCCGGAGCCGTCGGAGACGGCAATTCAGCCGGAGCCGTCGGAGACGGCAGTCGAGCCGGAGCCGTCGGAGACGGCAATTCAGCCGGCGCTCCTGCGCATTTTCCCGACGCCGTGCGGGAGGACCTCGAGCGCGACCTGTATGCGGTCCTGCCCGCACCTGCGCCCGCGAAGCCCGTTTCAGAGGCCAGTTAGGCTGGACCGCGTGTTTGAATCGCTGTCCGACCGGTTGACCGGCGCCCTGCAGGGGCTGCGGGGCAAGGGGCGGTTGTCTGACGCCGATATCGATGCGACGGCCCGCGAGATCCGGCTGGCGCTGCTCGAAGCGGACGTCTCGTTGCCGGTTGTGCGCGAGTTCGTCGCACGCATCAAAGACCGCGCCAAAGGCGCCGAGGTGTCCGGTGCGCTGAACCCAGCCCAGCAGGTCGTCAAGATCGTCAACGAGGAACTGATCACGATCCTCGGCGGGGAGACGCGCCGGCTGGCGTTCGCCAAGACTCCGCCGACGGTGATCATGCTGGCGGGTCTGCAGGGTTCCGGTAAGACCACGCTCGCCGGAAAGCTCGCGAAATGGCTTAAGGGACAGGGGAATACGCCGTTACTGGTGGCGTGCGACCTGCAGCGGCCCGGCGCCGTGAACCAGCTTCAGATCGTGGGCCAGCGGGCCGGCGTCGAGGTCTTCGCACCGCACGCGGGCACCATCGAGGGCTCCGACGACGCGTCGCCCGGTGATCCCGTCGCCGTGGCCTCAGCCGGGCTGGCCGAGGCCCGCTCCAAGCACTTCGACGTCGTCATCGTCGACACCGCCGGCCGGCTCGGCATCGACGATGACCTGATGGGTCAGGCCGCCGCAATTCGCGACGCCGTGAACCCCGACGAGGTGATCTTCGTCCTCGACGCGATGATCGGTCAGGACGCCGTCACCACCGCCGAGGCGTTCCGTGAAGGCGTCGGCTTCACCGGCGTGGTGCTGACGAAACTCGACGGCGACGCCCGCGGTGGCGCCGCGCTGTCGGTGCGTGAGATCACCGGCGTCCCGATCCTGTTCGCGTCCGCCGGCGAGAAGCTCGAGGACTTCGACGTCTTCCACCCCGACCGGATGGCCAGCCGCATCCTCGGCATGGGCGACGTGCTGACGCTCATCGAGCAGGCCGAGCAGGTCTTCGACGCCGAACGCGCCGAGGAAGCGGCGGCGAAGATCGGCAGCGGCGAACTCACGCTGGAGGATTTCCTCGAGCAGATGTTGGCGATCCGCAAGATGGGGCCGATCGGCAACCTGCTGGGTATGTTGCCCGGCGCGGGCCAGATGAAGGACGCGCTCGCCGCCGTCGACGACAAGTCGCTGGACCGTCTGCAGGCGATCATCCGGGGTATGACGCCGGCCGAGCGTGCCGACCCGAAGATCATCAACGGCTCACGTCGGCTGCGCATCGCGAACGGCTCCGGCGTCACGGTCGGCGAGGTCAATCAGCTCGTCGAGCGGTTCTTCGAGGCTCGCAAGATGATGTCGTCGATGGCGGGTCAGATGGGCATGCCCTTCGGCCGCAAGAATTCGAACCGCAAGTCGGGCAAGAACAAGAAGAACAAGAACAAGAAGCAAGGCCGCGGACCGACGCCGCCGAAGGTACGCAATCCGCTGGGCGCCGGTCTGCCCGCGGGCTTCCCGGATCTCTCGGATATGCCGAAGGGCCTCGACGAGCTGCCGCCGGGCCTCGCCGACATCGATCTGTCGAAGCTGAAGTTCCCCAAGAACTGATGCGCCTGCACGTGCGGGGTCGGGGTTTACCCGACGACGAGCCGGCCCAGTGGTGGATCGTCGACGGCACGCTCAGCGCCGAACCGGTGAAGGACGCCGAAACGGTCTTCGATGGCGGATGGATCCTGCCTGGACTCGTCGATGCGCACTGCCACGTCGGCCTCGGGGAGCACGGCCCTGTCGACACCATCGACGAATGCATCACGCAGGCCGAGATCGAACGCGACGTCGGTGCTCTGCTGCTTCGTGACGCGGGCTCACCGATCGACACTCGCAGCCTCGACGACCACGACGATCTGCCGCGCATCATCCGGGCGGGCCGCCATCTCGCCAGGCCCAAGCGCTATCAGCGTGGCTTCGCGATCGAAATTGAGGACGAGTCCCAGCTGCCCGCTGCCGTGGCAGAACAGGCGCGCTTCGGCGACGGCTGGGTGAAGCTCGTCGGTGACTGGATCGACCGCGAGGTCGGCGACCTGGCGCCGCTGTGGTCCGACGACGTACTGAAAGCAGCGATCGATGCGGCTCACGGGAACGGCGCCCGTGTCACCGCTCACGTGTTCAGTGAGGACGCGCTGCCCGGATTGATCAAGGCAGGCATCGACTGCATCGAGCACGGCACCGGCCTGACAGAAGACACCATCGAGCTGATGGTCGAGTACGGCACCGCGCTGGTGCCCACGCTGATCAACATCGACAATTTTCCCGGAATCGCCGACAACGCAAGCAAATTCCCGGCCTACGCCCGTCACATGCGAGACCTCTACGAGAAATGCCCCGCGCGCATCGCGGCCGCGCGGGAGGCGGGCGTTCCGATTTTCGCAGGCACCGATGCGGGCAGCATGGTGGCGCACGGTCGGATCGCCGACGAGATCGAGGCGCTCAAGGGCATCGGGATGAGCTCCACCGAGGCCCTGGGTGCGGCGTGCTGGACTGCTCGGGAGTGGCTGGGCCGCCCGAATCTGGAGCACGGGGCCTCGGCCGACCTGGTGTGCTTCAACGACGATCCCAGGCAGGGTGTGGGAGTCGTCAACCACCCGGACCTGGTGATCCTGCGGGGCAGAACCTACCGCTAGTGGACGTCAGCGGGGCTGGCTGAAACCCCAGTCGAACAGGTTGATCGCCTGGCCGTACAGGTCGCCGGAGCCGTACATTTCGACGACCACGAGTCGGCGGTCGCCCCGTTGTGCGGCCGCCACAAAGGTCTCGCGGGCGAGGTTGGTGAACCCGGTCTTACCCGCGAATGTGCCGGGGTAGCGGGTGAGAAGTTCGTTCTGGTTGGTGAGCGTCTTACCGGGGAACTGCGCTGACTGCGACTGCATGATCTGCGCGATGAGCGGATATTTCAGCGCCGCGCGATAGATCAGCGCGAGGTCCAACGGCGTAGTGGTGGACTCCCATCCAGGACCGTCCAGCCCCGACGGCGACGAGGCCTTGGTGGAACGGGCCCCGAGGGCCGCCGCCTTACGGTTCATGGCGGGGACGGCGACACCCTGTCCGCCGAGCATGTCCGCCAGCATGTTGGCGGCGTCGTTGCCCGACACCATCAGCAGCGCCGACAGCAGCTGCAGAACCGTATATGGCTGCCCGGGTTTCAAACCCACGCAGGAGCATTCGACCTCGGTGTGCGACGAATTGGCGCGGGCGAAGTTGTCCGGTCGCAGGTGGTCCAGCACAACCATGGCCAACAGCGGCTTGATTGTGCTCGCGGGTGCATGTGCCTCATTTGGGTTGCGGGAGGCCAGAATTGCGCCGGTGTCGAGGTCAGCGACCAACCACGCCTGCGCGGGTCCGTCCGGCAGTGCGACGGCACCCGACGGCTCCATGACGGGCTGAGCGGTTGCCGGCGGTGCGATAACACTGACCGAGCAGAGCGTGATCGCCAACGCGGCCAACAACTTTCGCACGAACGCCGAGCGTAACCGTTACGTCTTCAGACGCGATCTCGATCGTGTTGCGATTGCGCAACTTCGCTTCGGCTACAGACTGCCAACGGTGGCGTTGCGGTCGAGCGCGAAACCCCAGTCCAGCAGACTGGCGGCCTGATCCCAATAGGTCGGCTGCCCCGGCTTGTCCAGGCCGTACATCAACGCGATGACCAGCCGCCTACCGTTGCGGCCCGCGGCGCCGACGAACGTCTTCTGCGCAAGGTCGGTGTATCCGGTCTTGCCGCCGATGGTGCCGGGATAACGCTTGAGCAACTCGTCCTGATTGACCAGCACCTTGTCGCCGGTCTTGGTGGGAAACACCGCGGTCGGCTGCGCCGTGATCTGCGCGAACACCGGGTTCGCCATGGCGGCGCGGAAGATGACGGCGAGGTCGTGCGGGGAGGACCACATGTCGATACCTGGACCGTCGATACCCGACGGCGAACCGGCGTTGGTGCCGTACGCCCCGACCAGTGCCGCCTTCCCGTTCATCTTCATCACGGCGACGTCCTGACCGCCCAGCATGCTGGCCAACGTGTTGGCCGCGTCGTTACCCGAGACCAGCAGCAGGGCCTCGAGCAGCTGACGTGCGGTGTAGGTCATGCCGGCAGTGACGCCAGCGCAGTTGCACTCGACCTTGGTGTCGGCCTCGCTGGCCACGATCGTGGTGTCGAGCGGGACCTCGTCGAGCACCGTCAACGCGAGCAGGACCTTGATGGTGCTGGCGGGCGCGAACTGGCCGTACTCGTTGCGGGCGGCCAGCACCGCACCGGTGTCCATATCGGCGAGAATCCAGGCCTGGGCCGGCCCTTCGGGGATGGGCACCGAACCCGATGGCTGGACGACACCGGCGGGCACCGCTGAAGCGACTGCGGTCCCCCCGGCGACCAGGCACAGCGTGGTCGCGATGCAGACAAGAAACCTCCGCATGACGGCTGAGCCTATCGCCACCGGAGAGAACCCGGCGCGATCGTGTTCAATCGATGCATGCTGAGCCTGGAAGAGATATCGGATCGCCTCGAGATACAGCAGTTGATGATCGATTACTCGAACGCGATCGACCAGAAGCAGTTCGACGATCTGGATCGGGTCTTCACCCCGGACGCCTACATCGACTACCGGGTCACCGGTGGGATCGACGGCCGTTTTCCCGAGGTCAAGGCCTGGTTGAAAGAGGTGCTTCCGAACTTCCCGGCGTACTACCACATGCTGGGCAATGTCGATGTCCGCATCACCGGCGACACTGCGGCCTCGCGGACGATCTGCTTCAACCCGATGGTCTTCAACGCCGAGGAGAAGCAGATTCTGTTCGTCGGCATCTGGTATGTCGACGAGTTCATCCGCACCGCCGAAGGCTGGCGGATGAACAAGCGCGTCGAGGAGAAGTGCTTCGACAAGCTGCTGTGACGCTTTTCCAGCGGTTTCGGTGCGCGCACGATCGCTCACCGATCGTAAGCGCACCGAAATCGCCATTCAGCGGCGTGACAGTTTGGTCGCTGCGCGGGTGAGCCGGTCCGAAATGCGCACGGAGAACAGCGGATTGAAGAAGTCGGTGCGCAGGCGGGTCAACGTCGAACTCGTGATGCGCCACTGGCCGTCGATCTTCTCGTAGGTCTCGTGGTAGTGGCCGTAGCCGTCGAGGTTCAGGCCCGGTGCCAGTCGGACGACATCGTTGAGCGCCCACACGCCGCGTGCGGTGGTCGCGGAGGTCAGCTCGATCTCGGGGGCATGCACCTGGTGCACCGTCGGCTGCTTCTCCAGCATCTTGCGCACGAAGGCGACGAACTCGTCGGCGCCGTCGATCACCTTGCCGCCCGAGGGTGAGGTGTCGCTGTGGAAGTCGTCGGCGAAAATGCCGCGCCACGCCTGCCAGTCCTTGGTGTCCAGGAATCGGCAGTAACGTGCCTTGAGTTGCTTGATGGCCTCGATCTCAAGCAGGGTGCTGGCGGCGTCCATCCCGCGAGCGTGACACTGAGGCTTAAAGTTGTAAAGGCTCGCCGGCGACAGTCGTCGGCCGGATTTTCACCGACAGCGCCTGTTCTGGCACAATAGGCGGCTGTCTGCCACGCGACCCGCTCTGAGCGATCCGCCTCCGGCTTCTCGCTGGGCGCTTGTGTGGCGGTCACACACGTAAGGCAAAACCGGGTGCAGGCAATCCGCAGGCATCGCTGAATTGCAGCGTGGCAATCATCAGGAGAAGTCGCTCAACCATGGCTGTCAAGATCAAGCTCACTCGGCTCGGCAAGATCCGCAATCCCCAGTACCGCATCGCCGTCGCCGACGCGCGCACCCGCCGCGATGGTCGTTCGATCGAGGTCATCGGCCGGTATCACCCCAAGGAAGATCCGAGCCTCATCGAGATCGACTCCGAGCGGGCCCAGTACTGGCTCGGCGTTGGCGCTCAGCCGACCGAGCCCGTGCTGCAGCTGCTGAAGATCACCGGCGACTGGCAGAAGTTCAAGGGTCTGCCCGGCGCCGAGGGCACGCTCAAGGTCAAGGAGCCCAAGCCCAGCAAGCTGGACCTGTTCAACGCGGCGCTGGCCGAAGCCGAGGGCGGACCGTCCGGCGAGGCCACCCAGGCCAAGAAGAAGAAGGCGCCCGCCAAGAAGGCTGCCGACAAGGCTGAGAAGGCCGACGACGCGGTGGCCACCGAGACCGCTGCGGTCAAGGACGAGTCCGAGCCCGCCGCCGAGGGTGCGGACGCCACCGTCGACGGCGCTACCGAGAGCTGAGCGCGGTGAGCTCAGTCGTCGTCGACGCAGTCGAGCACCTGGTCCGCGGAATCGTCGACAATCCCGACGATGTCCGGGTCGACATGGTGACCAACCGCCGCGGGCGCACCGTCGAGGTGCACGTGCATCCTGACGACCTCGGCAAGGTCATCGGCCGCGGCGGACGCACCGCCACCGCGCTGCGCACGCTGGTGGCCGGCATCGGGGGCCGGGGCATCCGCGTCGACGTGGTGGACACCGACCAGTAGCGATTCATATGGACCTGGTTGTCGGGCGGGTCGTCAAGGCGCACGGGATCACGGGCGAGGTCGTCGTCGACGTTCGCACCGACGACCCCGACATCCGCTTCGCGCCAGGAGCCGATCTGCGCGGCCGGGCCAGAGGCGGAACCGAACGCCGCTTCGTGGTCGAGTCGGCGCGCCCGCACGGCGGCCGCCTATTGGTTCGGCTCGACGGGGTCGCCGACCGCGCCGGCGCCGACGCCCTGCGCGGCACGCTGTTCCTCGTAGATTCCTCCGATCTGCCGCCCATCGAGGATCCCGACGAGTTCTACGACCATCAGCTCGAGGGTCTGCGGGTCGTGACGACCCAGGGACGGCTGGTCGGCAACGTCGCCGAGGTCCTGCACACCGCGGCGGGCGAACTCCTCTCGGTGACTTCGGAAACCGGCGCCGAAGTGCTCGTGCCCTTCGTCGGCGCCATCGTGACTTCGGTGTCGTTGGCAGATCAGACCATCGAGATCGACCCGCCCGAGGGTCTGCTGGATCTGGAATGAATCATGCGCATTGACGTGGTCACCGTGTTTCCGCAGTACCTCGACCCGCTGCGACAATCGTTGCCGGGCAGGGCGATTGACGCCGGCATCTTCACACTGGCAGTGCATGATCTGCGGCGCTGGACCCATGACGTGCACCGGTCGGTCGACGACGCGCCCTACGGCGGGGGACCGGGCATGGTGATGAAAGCTCCCGTCTGGGGTGAGGCTCTCGACGAAATATGTTCTGCCGAAACGCTTCTGGTCGTACCGACACCGGCGGGCAGGCTGTTCACCCAGGCCGACGCGCACCGGTGGAGCGATGAGCAGCATCTGGTGTTCGCCTGCGGGCGTTACGAAGGCATCGACCAGCGCGTCGCCGACGATGCGTCCCGTCGCATGCGTGTCGAAGAGGTGTCGATCGGCGACTACGTACTGCCCGGCGGTGAGTCCGCGGCGCTGGTCATGATCGAAGCGGTCGTGCGACTGCTACCCGAAGTGCTGGGCAATCCCGCGTCGCATGAAGACGATTCGCACTCGGACGGTCTGCTGGAAGAACCGAGCTACACCCGTCCGCCGAGCTGGCGCGGACTAGACGTGCCGGAGATCCTGCTGTCCGGCGATCATGCGAGGATCGCGGCGTGGCGACGCGAGCAGAGCCTGCAGCGCACCCGCGACCGGCGCCCCGATCTCCTGGAGTGAGATCGCTCAGACGACGAGTTCCATGTTGCCGTCGAAATCCATGATGCCGAGTTCGACGGCGAGCATCGGCTGGCGCTGCTGCACCTGCGTACGGAAGTCGCGTAACGCTGAGGACAACATCTCGGTTTCGTACGCTCTGTCCGTCAGCACACGATCGCCGTAGGCGACCGCGGCGGCCCCACAGTCGCGGTGTGCCATGCCGATGACGCGTTCCACCCAGTGCAACTGCACCGTTATGGCGAGGTTGTCCCAGAACGTCTCGTGCCAGCCCGCGAAGACCGGAGCCACGGCGCCGATCGGACCGCCGGCGAACGCGAACTCGCTGTACTGGTTCTGCCAGCCGCGGTTGGTCATGTAGTTCCAGGAGTTGGTGGTGAACCGCGGATCGATGCACTTCATCAGCATCGCTTCGAAGTCCTTGTCGAGCACTGCCGATGCCTGCGGCGCGGTGGCCATCGCGGCGACGCCGACGCCGAGGCCGCCGAGCATCGCGCGGCGCGTGATCTGACAGTTGAACTGTGTCATCGGACAGTGGCCTTTCGTCAGCGTCATCCGAATGATCCACTAGCCCGTCGTGAATCTGCGCGCTTTGGCCCAGTTCAGGGCGATTTAGATACGGCCACCCGGGAACATCATCTTGACCACTTCGGTCATGGTGGCTCGCGCCGCCGCCTCGCCGACGGGTTGCAGCGCGGCGATCGCCATCACGTATCGACGGTCGGGCCCGATCACCCCGGTGGACAAATGCAACTGATTGCCGCCTCCCCAGCAGCAGAACCAGCCCTGTTTGACCGCGACCGGTTCCGCGAACAGACCTTCGGGAATGCCGAAGCGCTGGGGATATCCGTCGATTCCCGTTGGTGTGGACCGTGCGAGGTTACTCAGGATCACGTCGGCGCGTTCGGGCGGTAGCCCGCCACTGCCGCTCAGCAGCTCGTCGTAGTAACGGACGAGATCGCTTGCGGTGCTCAGCGTGAGGTCCCACTTTCCGCCGTCGGGCGCCGTCGTGTCGGTCAATCCGTATCGCGCCACGACCCGGCCGATCACAGCGCTGCCGCCGAGCCGATCCCAGAAGATCTGGGCCGCACTGTCATCGGACGACCGCAGCATGACGTCCAGCATCTTGCGGTCATCGGGACTGAGTTGCGTTTTCCCCTGCGCCTCCTGGAGGAGCAGGTCATCGGCGATGAACAGCTTGACCACCGACGCGATGGGCACTGCTTCGCCATTGCCGTTGGACACGAATTGGCCGGTATTTCGATCCAATACCGTGATGGCGACGTCGGCGCCTGCCTTCGCGGCTTGAGCGGTGGCCAGACGCACGCGCTCACCGAGCCCGTCGAATGTCACGGCCGGTTCGTCGGGCGCGGTTTCCGGAAGCGGCGCCATGTTGCCCTGAGGCACGACAACGGTCAGCTTGGGCCCCGCGGAATACGGGGGAGTTCCGTACACCCTGGCCTCGCAGCCATTGACGACGGATGCGACGAGGATGACGATCGCAGTCGCTGTGACCAGCTTCGACGGCCGCCGTCGCATTGCCCTCCCTCGCTTGCCGCTACCCAGGATCCGAACTCTCAGCGTAATGCCAGCGCTCCGCTCGTGCTTGCTTAGGTAAGCTTCGTGTTCCGCACGCAGACGGTCGTTCAATTCTGCCGATCCAGGTCACGGATTTCACTGGATCGGGGCCCATCTGGCACAATTGAGCAGTTGTCCGCGTGGGTGTTTAATCCGCCCGCCGCGAGATGCACACCCCGATACGCCCGATAGATCGGCTCGGCGCCGCGAGTAACGACGCGACAGCACGCCCGCAGCCGCCAACAGCAAGGAAGTGTCACCGATGAACACGCTGGACTTCGTCGATCAGACGTCGCTGCGCGACGACATCCCGGACTTCAGCCCCGGCGACACCGTGAATGTGCACGTGAAGGTCATCGAGGGTTCCAAGGAACGTATCCAGGTCTTCAAGGGTGTCGTCCTGCGCCGTCAGGGCGGTGGCATCCGCGAGACGTTCACGGTGCGCAAGGAAAGCTACGGCGTCGGTGTCGAGCGCACGTTCCCCGTGCATTCGCCCAACATCGACCACATCGACGTCGTCACCCGCGGTGACGTGCGTCGCGCAAAGCTCTACTACCTGCGCGAGCTGCGCGGCAAGAAGGCGAAGATCAAGGAGAAGCGCTGACCGGCGCGTCCGGCCGACACGCTGGGTTCTGACGCGTGGCAGCCGATGAGCGCGGCGACGAGCGCGGCGCTGGCTACCCTGATGCGGTGAGTGGATCCGCTGACCCCGATGAGCCCTCCGACGTCGCGTCCAAGGACTCCGATTCCGAAGACGACGCGGGTCCGCAAGACGACGCCGACGAACCCAAGAAGAAGCACGGCGCGCTGCGCGAATTCGCGATTCTGATCACCATTGCGCTGGTCCTCTACTACGTGATGCTGACATTCGTCGCGCGCCCGTACCTCATTCCGTCGGAGTCGATGGAGCCCACGCTGCACGGGTGCGCGGGCTGCACCGGTGACCGGATCATGGTCGACAAGCTGACCTACCGGTTCGGCTCGCCGGAGCCGGGCGACGTCGTCGTCTTCAAGGGGCCACCCAACTGGAACATCGGCTACAAGTCGATCCGCTCCGACAATCCGGTGGTACGCGCTGTGCAGAACGGGCTTTCCTTCGTCGGTTTCGTGCCGCCCGACGAGAACGACCTCGTCAAACGTGTGATCGCGGTGGGCGGCCAGACCGTCGAGTGCCGAGCGAACACCGGGTTGACGGTCGACGGCAAGAAACTCGAGGAGCCGTACCTGGACTTCGCGACGATGAACGTCGAACCCTCGAGTCCCTATGCCGCCTGCCTTGGCAATGAGTTCGGGCCTGTGACGGTGCCCGAGGGCAAGCTGTGGGTGATGGGCGACAACCGCACCCATTCCGCCGATTCGCGCGCGCACTGCACGAGCACGCCTGCTGACGCACAGCGCGGTCTGCTCTGCACGGGCGACCCGCAGGCGGGCACGGTACCGATAGCCAATGTGATTGGTAAAGCACAGTTCATCGCATGGCCGCCGGGCCGATGGGGCGGCGTAGGCTCGGTGAATCCGCAGGCGAACTCTCCGACCCAATAGGAGTTTCGCGATGAGCCGCTTGAGCGAAGAGCGGAGAGCCTGAGTTGCCGGCGACATGGCCGCCACGGACGGTGATCCGGAGATCTTCTGGTCTGCGCACGTTGGAGTCCGCGTTGTACCGCAGTGGTCTGGGACCGGTGGCGGGCGTGGACGAGGTCGGACGCGGGGCGTGTGCGGGGCCGCTCGTGGTGGCGGCATGTGTGCTCGGGCCCAACCGCCTGGATTCGCTGGCGGCGCTCGATGACTCCAAGAAGCTCAACGAGAAGGAGCGGGAGCGGCTGTTTCCGATCATTCGCCGGTACGCCCTGGCCTACCACGTGGTCTTCATCCCGTCCGAGGAGGTCGACCGCCGCGGCGTCCACGTGGCGAACATCGAGGGAATGCGGCGGGCCGTCGCCGGCCTGTCGGTGCGGCCGGGGTACGTGCTGTCGGACGGCTTCCGAGTGCCCGGGCTCTCGGTACCCTCGTTGCCGGTGGTCGGCGGCGACGCCGCTGCGGCGTGCATCGCAGCGGCGAGCGTGCTGGCGAAGGTGAGTCGTGACAGGCTGATGGTCAAGATGGAGGCCGAGCATCCGGGCTACGGATTCGCCGAGCACAAGGGCTACAGCACGCCGGCACACAGCGCGGCCCTTGCCGACTTGGGCCCATGCAGCCAGCATCGCTATTCGTTCATCAATGTGCGCCGGTTGGTGAGCGTGGACGGTACAAGCCCAGAGATGGGCCCCGTGTGGGTGCCCGACTTCGCACTCGACACCGAACCCGAACAGCAGAGCCGATTCGGGTAGGGGAGGATTGGAATCGCGATGAGAGCGCATGTGAAGGAACTGAGCGGATGAGTGCCGAAGATCTCGAGAAGTACGAAACCGAGATGGAGCTCTCGCTCTACCGCGAGTACAAGGACATCGTCGGGCAGTTCAGCTACGTTGTCGAGACCGAGCGGCGCTTCTACCTGGCTAACAGCGTCGAACTGGTGCCGCGCAATGCCGAGGGCGAGGTCTACTTCGAGCTGAGGCTGGGTGACGCCTGGGTGTGGGACATGTACCGGCCGGCGCGGTTCGTCAAGCAGGTCCGGGTCATCACCTTCAAGGACGTCAACATCGAAGAGGTGGAGAAGCCCGAATTGCGGCTTCCCGAGTAGCCGGCATCACGCCGGGTTGAAGGCGCCCTTGGGAATGGTGAGCGGTAGGTCCACCGAGCTGAGCAGACCCGGCTGCGCGTCGACCACGTAGGGCACGGCGTTCACGACGCGCATGGCGGTGGCCACCATGGCTCCGGCTCCGGACGTCATGCTTTCGATCCCGGCTTTCTTGCGGTCGCGAAGCGTCACGTCGAAGGTGCAGTCGATATCCGGCGTCCCGGTGATCACCACGCGGTAGCCGAGGGCGTTCGGCAGTGTCGGCCAGTCCGGCGCCACGTCGGGAGCCAGTCGGGTGACGTGCTCGATGACGATGGCCTCGCGGCCGTCGACGACCCCGATGGCCTGCATCCGTAACGCGCCGCACGTGCCGGCCTCGACGGTCCCCATCGCGACCTCGAGCGTCCGTTCGGTCACCGCGCGATCGAATGTCGACCGCATCTCGGAGACCTCGACGCCGAGCGCGTCGGCGACCATCCGGATCTGCCCCTGCCATTCGCCTTCGATGGCACCCGGCATCGCGATCCACGGCTGGTAATCCAGTGGCCGGCCGAATCCCATTGCGTCACTCATGATGTCGGGCACGCCGTAGTCGTCGTACAGGCCGATTTCGTAGGCGTGGATCTTCTCGATCTGCGACGACTGTGTGGCCAGCACGAGAGCGAGGTAGTCGGCGGCGAATCCGGGTTCGATACCCGACGCGTACAGCGACGCCTGGCCCGCCTTCGCCGCGGTGACGAGCTGATCGCGCCACTCGACGGGCTCGTACGCGTGCGGGTTCACCAGACGCGTCGTGCTCGTGGTGACGACGTTGAGCCCCGCGCTGAGCAGTTTGACGTAATCGGGAATCGCCAGCGCGTCACGTTCGGGACCGCTCGCCGCGTAGATCACGCAGTCGGGCTTCAGCGCGATCAACGCGTCGGCGTCGGTGGTGGCAGCGACCCCGATCGGTTCGCCGTTGGCAAGCTCGCCCGCGTCCATACCGTCTTTTTCGGGGGAGTGCACCCACACCCCGACCAGCTCGAGGTTCGGACGTTCGTGAATCGCGCGAATCGCAATCGAGCCGATGCCGCCCGTTGCCCACACCACGACGCGGTCCTTACGTTCTGCCATGTCCACTCCTCGAGGGTTACGCCTAGCGACAGTCCGAACGATTAGAATAGTAATCACTATTACATCCGTTTGGAACAAAATTTAGGTTAGAGTCCGTCCGAGCGTGCGCGAATGAGAGGTAAGCAGTGTGACATCCCCGCTGAGAACCGTTGTCTGGTCGACGGGAGGCGTGGGATCGATTGCGATAGACGCGATTCGGGGCAGGCCCGACCTGGAACTCGTCGGGGTGTGGGTGCACTCCGAGGAGAAGGTCGGTCAGGACGCCGGAGTCCTGGCCGGACTCGCGCCGATCGGGGTGACCGCGACCAGCGACGCCGACGCGTTGATCGCGCTGAAGCCCGATTGCGTGGTCTACGCCGCCAGCGGTCCTGAGCGGGACGCGGGTGCGGTACCCGATTACCTGAAGCTGCTCGCCGCGGGCATCAATGTCGTGTCGACCTCCTCGACGAGCCTGGTCTACCCGCCGTCCTACTTCTCGCCCGAATGGCGGGACCAGATGCAGGAGGCGGCACAGAACGCCGGCGTGTCCTTCTATGCGTCCGGCATCTTTCCCGGGTTCGGCTCCGACCAGTTGGCGCTGCTGCTGTCCACACAGTCGAAGAAGATCCGGTGCCTCAAGGTCACGGAGGTCGCGCTGAACGACCACTACCCGGTGGCCGACGTGATGATGAACGGTATGGGCTTCGGTCATCCGCTCGACTTCGAACCGCTGCTGAAGACCCCCGGCTTCATCGAGATGGCTTGGCGAGCACCGATCCATCTGATGGCTGCGGGCCTGGGCGTCGTCGTGGACGAAGTCCGCGGAACGCTGGACCGACGACTCACCGACCGGGATATCGAGGTGGCGTTCGGCACGATCAAGGCGGGCACGTGCGGTGCCGTGAGCACCAGGGCGGCCGGAATGGTCAACGGCCGGGAGGCGATCGTCGTCGAGCACATCATCCGGATGGCGCGCGATGTGGCTCCCGATTGGCTCGCATCGGAGTTCGATGCGACCTATCGCGTCGACATAGAGGGCGACCCGGACATCCACTGCGCGATGAACGTCGGCGCGGCGGAAGGCCATGCGGCGGGTCACGCGGCGATGGCCGCCACCGCCATGCGGGTGGTCAACGCCATTCCGTACGTGGTCGAGGCGCCCCCGGGCCTGCTGAGCTCGCTCGATCTGCCGAACACGTTGCCGCGGCACGCATTCGATTGATGAGGAGGCCGACCACGATGACCGGCGCGAGCACCACCGATCTGTACTACGACCCGTTCGACTTCGACATCGACGACGACCCCTATCCGATCTGGAGGCGGATGAGGGACGAGGCCCCGCTCTATCACAACGAAAAGTATGGCTTCTACGCGCTGAGCCGATACGACGACGTCGCGCGGGAATTGCACAACTGGGAGACCTATCGGTCGGGCAAGGGCACCACGATGGACATCATCATGAGTGACATCCCGGTGCCGCCCGGAGTGATCCTGTTCGAGGATCCGCCGCTGCACGATCTTCACCGGCGTTTGCTGTCAAAGGTTTTCACGCCGCGTCGGATGGAGGCCATCGAACCCCTGGTGCGGCAGTACTGCGTCCGTGCGCTCGATGCGCTGGCCGGGACGTCTCGCTTCGACCTGATCGCAGACTTCGGCGCGCTGATCCCGATGCGGACCATTGGTTATCTGCTGGGCATCCCCGAAGAGGGGCAGCAGCAGATTCGGGACAATACCGATGAGTCGATCGGCCTGAAAGAGGGCAGCTTTCAGTCCGTCTCGGCCGCAGCCTTCGAAAACGCGTACCAGTTGTTCGCCGACTACACCGACTGGCGGGCAGAACATCCGTCCGACGACTTGATGACGCAGTTGCTCAATGCGGAGGTCGAGGAGAACGGTGCGCTGCGGCCGTTGACGCGCGTCGAGGTGCTGACATACACGAGCATGATCGCCGGAGCGGGCAACGAAACCACCACGCGGCTGATCGGCTTCATCGGCCAACTGCTCGACCAGCACCCCGACCAGCGGCGTGAACTCGTGGAGGACTTCTCGTTGATCCCCAGGGCGATCGAGGAGGTGCTGCGCTTCGAGGCACCGTCACCGGTGCAGGCGCGCCACGTCGCCCGGGACACCGAGGCGCACGGTCAGACGGTCCCGGAAGGCTCAGTCATGTTGCTGCTCAACGGTTCCGCAAACCGCGACGAGCGGCACTTTCCCAAAGGTGAGAGCTTCGACATCCACCGGACGGGACCGCACCTGTCTTTTGGTCAGGGATTGCACTTCTGCCTCGGATCGTCGCTGGCCCGAATGCAGGCGCGAGTGGCGCTCGAGGAGATTCTCACGCGGTGGCCCGAGTGGCGGATCGACTACGACGATGCGGCGATGGCACACACGTCCAGCGTCCGTGGGTGGGGGCGACTGCCCATGGTCACGGGTTGAGAAGGGGCAGACATGTCGTACGAGAGCACGGCCGAACCGATCAAAATCGGCTACCTGATGGACTTTCTGCTATCGGACGATTTTCCGCAGCACTACCGGGATGACCTCACCATTCCGTTCGACATGATTTTCGAGGACGCCTTGGCGCGAGGAATCATCGATCGTCCGGTCGAGGTGGTCTACCGCGAAGTCGAGGGGTTGCCGAAGGGTTCCGTCAAGAAGGTGATCGACGCCTACGAAGAGTTGGTCGACGAGGGTTGTCTGGTGATCTTCGGTCCGCACATCGGCGACAACGCGGTCGCGATCAAGGATGCGTTGAACGAGCGATTCCGCGTTCCAGCGATCAGCGTGACGGGCTCGGATGAAGCGCTGGGCGAGTGGCTTTTCGCGTTTCCCATGGGATCCCACTTCGACGAGCCGATCTTCTGGGCCGACCTGCTGGAAAAGGATGGTCACACCGATGTGGGTGTGTTGATTGAGCAGTCCCTGGTCGGCGAGGCGTACGTGGCGAACTTCCGCAAGGCCTGCCGGCAACGCGGCATCCGGATCGTCGCCGAGGCGTCTATCGCACAGACCGCGCAGGACGTCGGCAAGGCCGTGCGCACGCTCTATGACGCGAAGGCGCAGGCAATCGTGCATGCGGGCTTCGGCTTCGGCATCGTGTTCGTCAATCCCGCGTTGGCAGAGCTTGATTGGGATCCGCCGCGCTTCGCGGGCACCGCCTTCGAGAATGCTTGGATCAATCCCGTGATGTGGAACGCGTTCATGGGTTGGACCGGTATCGACCAGTACGACGAAGGCAACCCGGTGGGCCAGCGCTTCCTCGACGAGTTCAACGAGCGAACCGGCCGACGACCGGAATGGTGCGTACCGGTGGTGAACCGCGACGTCGCCGTCGCGATGCTGCATGCCATCGTCGACGCCCATCCGCTGAGCCCGCGCGGCGTGAAGGAGGCGCTCGAACGGGTCAAGTCGGTCCCGGCCGCGTCGGGTGCGCCCGGTACCCGGATCTCGTTCGGAAACTGGACGCGACGGGGCTGGATGGGTTCCGGATATCTGGTGGCACGTCGGCTCGAGGCCGACGGCGTGACCTCGCGTCTCGTCGACCGCTTCGGCGAAGCCTAGGTCAACCGCCCTCGAAGCACCGGGACACCGGGCCCCTCAACCATGTCCAGGGTGGCTGTCCTCCCCGTGGCAACCATCATCAACACTGCTGCGGGCCCGCGGATCTCGGCGCCCTCGCCCCAGGATCTAGCGGTGTCTGTGCTGTGCAGCGCAATACCACGCAGGCGGCCACGCGGGACGAAGCCGAGTGGATGTGGACCCGTGAGGAAATCGAGCGCCCACCCCACCATTTCGTCGTCGGGCTTGAACTCGAGACCGAGCGGAATCCGGATGTCTCCGCTGTGCACCAAGACGTCAGTCAGGCCGGAAAGCGGCCCGGTGATCGGCGGACTCAACCGGTGATCGGCATGCTCACGAAGAGTCGCGGTGATCTCCGCCGTCGGGGCGTGTGCGCGCCTGCGTGCCAGCACGTCGATCGCCCGGTCGAAACCGCGGTGGCGGATGGCGGTTCGCTGAAACGTCCAGAAGCCGTCGGCGAACACGCTGACCAGATGCGCGGCAACCGTTTTAACATCCCACCCGGCGCATAGGCTCGCGGACGTCAACGCATCGTCATCGAGGGTATCGACGAAATCTGCGATGCGGCGTCGCTCGATGGCCACCGCGCGAAAGATCTGCTCACGCTCGACCGCAGACGTTCGCACGATCACTTGCCGCGGACGGCGATTCCCCGCAGGGTCGTGTCTCGTGCCAGGATCAGCGCATTTCGGGTGCCGATCTCCTGCAGGATGTTCTCCGGAATCCACTGCTCACCGATGATGCACCGGGCCAGCAGGTCCGCAGTCGGGCTGTCCACCTGGATGTCACCGGCGCGAATACCTTCCGACAGCAGGGCTTTCATCTGTCGTATCCGGGTGGTGAACGACCATGCGGGGTTGGACGTGTCCGGAGGCGTGTGGCGCAACCACGCCAGCTGAATCCGGAACTCATCGGGAAATTGATCGAGGGCGTTGACGTTCAGCCAGCTCAATGCGTCCAGTTTCTCGACCGTGGTCGAATCCGTACGGACGATGTCGGTCCACGCGCCGCCGACCTTGTGCCCGAACTCCAGCATGATCGACATCAACAGCTCGTCTTTCGAACCGATCACCCGATACACGGTGCCAGTACCCAGACCCGCGGCCGAAGCGATGTCGCGGATCGTCGTCATCTCGTAACCGCGGCGGCCGAACTCGGCGCGGGCGACTGCGCGCACGTGGGCGGCCTTCAGATCGCCGTTCTCGTCGGTGTCGACCCAGCTGTCGATCACCTCTTGCGCCGCAGCGAACGCATTTGACTTGTCGAGGTCCGCGTCGGTGGGCAGCTCTACTGCGAGGCCGCCGAGGGCGATCCGGCATTTCAACTTCGCCAGTTCGTCCGTCGAGGCATTGTTGCGAACGACGTCGAGACCGGCATGGAGCATGCTCTGGCACAGGCGGTCGGCCAAGGTGGGCAGGTCGACGTCGGAGCGGATGTACCCACTCCAGCGGCCGGCGCGCAAGGCCTGCAACATCGCGGCCTGGATCTTCGTCGGAGGGCGCTTGGCCAGCTCGACGAGCTCGGGATCAGTGCTCGGCCCCTCGTAGAACGACATTTGAAGCGCCGCCCGATGCTCGACCGCACACCGTGCGATCGCGCAACCGAGTTCGGTGATCTGTTCGGCGGCCGGACGTGGATCGGGCTCATCGACGCGTTCGAGGGCGACGTCGCCGATGCGATCCAGATCGGCGTGGTAGCGCCGGATCAGCTCGACGAGGATGGCCTCCTTCGACTCGAAATGGTGATACAGGCTGCCGGCGAGGATGCCGGCAGCGTCGGCGATCTGTTGCAGCGAGCTCCGCAGGCCCGTCGTGGCGATGACGGTGTTCGCGGTCTTCAGGATTTCGGTGCGCCGTGTGGCATCGACCGACGGCTGGTCGGACACCGCGGTCAGCTTGGCGGCGCGATGGCCCTTCTTGCTCGCAGGCCGACCACGGGCGGAACTCCGCTTCACGGCGTCGGCGTCGGCCATCGCTGAGTCCTCCTTCGCCGGTCGTCGCGGGGCATGTCCAAGTGCGAACCGATCCTACCGAGCGCGGGCCGAACTGCCGGGATGCCGGGTTTGGACGGCGACTCCGTTCGCGGGAGCACAGTGCTCACGCCTGCGTCGCGGGCCGTGCGGCCGCCAGCGGACGGTCGTAGGAGGGATCCGACGTGTCGTGGGTCGCGACCTTCATCGTTCCGGCCATCATCGCGATCACCTCGTCGGTGATGAACGACGTTGACTCGGCGTTCCACTCGACGACACAGACACGGTCGACGATCGCCCACCGTCCGTCTCGTCGTTCCAGGCGGTCCACGTAGCGTCCACCGGACAGTGTCATGTGATTCGCGGGTTCCTTGTCGGTCCCGACGAACAGGTAGTAGGTCTCGGCGTGTGCCTCGTCCCCGTCGATGTCGGCGGTGTGGTTGAGCAGATAGTGCTGGTATCTGGTCTGTGTCGAGTGATAGGCGAACGCCCAGTCGATGAAGTCGTCGACCTCGCCGACGAAGCCGACGTGATCATCGACGGCGCCATCGTGGTAGGCCGAACGCAGGATTGCGCGATCGCGACGGTCCATCCCTCGCGCGTAACGCTCGATGCAGTCCCGGATCTCGGCACGAGCCTCGAGACGGGCTAGGCGCTCCTGCAGTTCGGCGTCCGCGGTCATTGGCTTCCCCATTCGTTGACGGCGATGACCTCATCCGGGTTGCGACGAGGTGTTGGCGCGAAAGTGTGTCCGGTGCGCAGCTTCGCGACGGGAAGCAGGCACCCTTGGACGAACGTCGCGGGTATCCCCAGCAGTTCGCCTATTTCACGCTCGTGTTCGAGGTGCATCGTCGTGATGCACGTGCCGTAGCCGCGGGAATGCAGCGCGAGCTGGAAGTTCCACACGGCCGGAAAAATCGAGCCGTAGAGGGTGGCCAGATAGAAGGAATCGTCGCCGTCGGTTCGCGGATAGCTGGGCTCGTAGCACGGGATCACCAGCACCGGCACCTTGTGCAGATTCTCGACCAGAAACTCCGTCGACGACATCAACCTGGCTTCTGAGGTGCCCGAGGGCATCAGGCCGGCGATCAGCTGCCCGCCTACCTTGCCGAGATAGGTCTCGCGGTACAGCTCGGCGATTCGTGTCCGCAGCGACGGTTCGGTGACGACCATCCACCGCCACGCCTGCTGATTCGAACCATTCGGTGCGTGCAACGCGATCTGCAGGCACTCGCGGATCTCGTCAAGGTCGGCGGGACCGTCCAGGTCAAGCGCCTTGCGTGCGGACCTCGTCGTCGTGAGAAGTTGGTCGACGTCCACGAACGCCTCGCCTACGTCGCGATCTTGGAGGCCAGGTCGAGCACGGACACGGTGTCGGTGCCGTCCTTCTTCAGCCGCTCCGAGGACCGGAAGCCGAGGTCGACATCGGTCGCCTGGGCACGAAGGGCGCCAACGGTCAACTGCTCCTTTGGAATGTGGCTGAACATGTCGAAGTTGTACAGCCGCAGGGCATTCTCGTGGGTGATCTTGTCGACCTCGTCATCGTCAAGGCCGTCGAGGTAGATGTCGAGAGTCTCCGGGGCCAGGGGCCAGGTCGAGTCCGAATGCGGGTAATCGCACTCCCAGGTCACCATGTCCATGTTCAGCTTGTCGCGATTGGCGACTCCGAACTCGTCGTCGATGAAGCAGAGCGCGACCCGCTCCAGAAAGACCTCGCTGGGTGTCTTGTCCCCGAAGTCCTGGTGCGTCCACGCGCGGTGCATCTTGTAGACGCGGTCGATGCGCTCCAAGAAGTAAGGTACCCAGCCGATTCCGCCCTCCGAGAGTGCGAATCGCAGATCGGGGAACTTACGCAACATCGGGGACCACACCAGATCCGCCGCGGCTTGCACGATGCTCATCGGTTGCAGGGTGATCATGGTGTCCACCGGCGCATCGAGCGAGGTGATCACCACACTGGACGACGAACCGATGTGCAGGTTGACGATGGTGCCCTCGTCACTGCAGGCCTGCCAGAACGGGTCCCAGTGCGGATCGTGCAGCGACGGGTGCTCGATCTTGGTCGGGTTCTCCGAGAACGAAACGGCGTGGCAGCCCTTCTTGGCGACGCGCCGGACCTCGTCGGCCATCAGCTGAGGATCCCAGATCGGCGGCAGTGCTTGGGGAATCATTCGCCCCGGATAGGCACCGCACCATTCGTCGATATGCCAGTCGTTGTAGGCGCGCAGCACGGCAAGTCCGAGTTCTTTGTCCTTGGCGCGGGCGAAGTATTGACCACAGAACTGCGGAAACGACGGAAAATTCAGCGCTGCGGCCACTCCGTTGGCATTCATATCGCGGATGCGCTCATCGATGTTGTAGCAACCTTCGCGAATCTCCGACAGTTTCGTCGGCTCGGCGCCGTACTCGTCGGGCGGCCGCCCAGCGACCGCATTGAGGCCGACGTTGGTGGCCTCGGCGCCCTCGAAAACCCATGCGTCGGTGCCGTCTTCGCGTTGGATGAGCTTGGGAACGTCATCCTTGTACTTGGCGGGAATGTGCTTGTCGAACAGTCCGGGGGGCTCGACCATGTGGTCGTCCACCGAGACGAGGACCATGTCGTTCATGTTCATTGGCACTCCTTAATTCTTCGTGGGTTCAGAAAATGAGAAGTCGGTGCCCTGTCCGGCGCAGGTCACGATCGCGACATGGCGCTCGAAGTCGATCAACTCGCATTCCTTATCAGCTCATGTCCGACCTGCTGCAGATAGTCACCGGGGCTGCCGAGAAATCTGCTGAAGCTGAGCAGCCGCTTGAGGTAGAGCTGAGCATCGTGCTCCCAGGTGAAGCCGATGCCGCCGAAGACCGCGATGGCCTTGTCGCCGACGCCGGCGAGCTGTCCGGCGAACGCCTTGACGCGCAGCGCGGCGAGGTGTCGCTCAGCGTGGTCGGCGCAGTCAGCGGCCCACACCGCGTATTGCACGCCGCTGCGGGCCAATTCCACGGTCTCGTACATCTCTGCACAGAGGTGCGCGACAGCCTGGAAACTGCCGATCGGCGCACCGAACTGGCGACGGACCTTCGCGTACTCGACCGTGATGTGCAGAACCTGACGCGCAGCCCCCACGGCATCGGCCGCCCAGGCGACAATCATGTCGTCATGCAACGACTCGAGCGCTGCACGTGACGTCGCGGCCACCACCGTGCCCGCGACGTTGTCGAATGACAAACGGAAGAGCTTGCGGGACTGATCGATTCCGTGAATCTGCGCGATCTGCAGACCGGGTTCAGATGTCGATACGGCGACCAGTGCCGGTTGCTCGGCGCCGACGGGGATGAACAGCGTCTGCGCCGCGGCGACGTCGGGAACCGACTCCAACTCGCCGTGCAGCCTGTCGTCGTCGCGCGTGATACCGGCGTCGTGCGGTGCCACCGCCGCCACCGTCGAGCCGTCGGCGAGCCCAGAGAATGACGCCGCGGCGGCCCCGAATCGGAGGAGGGCCCGCGGCGCGGCGACGGCGCTCGACAACCACGGTCCCGGGTGCAACGCTGCGCCGAGTTCCTCGCAGACGATCGCGGCCTCGACCATCGACATGCCTTCGCCGCCGTGCTCGACAGGGACCAGCAGGCCGGTCGTGCCGAGATCGGCGAGACCGCGCCATATCTCGTCAGTGGTGCCCACGGGGTCGGCGAGCATCGGGCGCACGTGTCCGTCGACACCTGCCTTCGCCGAGAGGAACTCGCGGACCGTATCGCGCAGCGCGAGCTGTTCGGCAGTCAACTCGAGATTCATGAGCGTGGGAGTCCCAACACCCGCTGGGCGGTGATGTTCTTGTTGATCTGTGTGGTGCCCCCGGCGATGGTCAATGCATGTGAGGTCAGGCGGAATTCGTCCCACCGGCCGTCGCCGGCGCCGGGCCCGAGCGTGTCGAACGCCAGCGCGGCGAGGTCCTTCCCGATCTCACCCCACACCGACTTGGCGAGCCCGGCGGTGGCGAACGCGTCCCCGCCATGCATACCTGCTGATATGGAGCGCTGGCAGAGGATCTCGAGATTCTTGATCCGCGTATCGAGTTCACCTAGACGACGCACCGTAGAGGGGTCGTCGACGGCAGAGCTGTCATCGGCGACCAGATCGGCGACGAGGTCGCGCAGCCGCAACTGCATTTCGGCGTAGAGCCGCGCGGCGCCTGCACGCTCATGGCTCAGCGTCGTGGTCGCGACCTGCCATCCCTTATTCAGTGGACCGAGCAGGGCGTCGACAGGGATGCGGACGCCATTGAAGAAGACTTCGGCGAAGTCGGCATCGCCGGACAAGGTGACCAGGGGGCGCGCCTCGATCCCCGGCAGCGACATATCGACGATCAGACACGAAATGCCCTTGTGCTTCGGCGCTTCCGGGTCTGTCCGGACATACAACTGGCACCAGTCGGCGCGGTGGCCCAATGATGTCCAGATCTTTTGCCCGGACACCACAAAATCGTCGCCGTCGCGGACGGCCTTGGTGCGTAACGACGCCAGGTCGGAGCCGGCCTCGGGTTCCGACATGCCCTGGCACCAGATGTCGTCGGCGCGCAGCATCCGGGACAGGAGCGCGGCCTTCTGCTCGTCGCTGCCGTACTGCATGATCGCCGGGGCGATGTTGTTGATTCCGATGGTGTTGAGCGGGTGGGGGACCCGTGCTCGGGTCGCCTCCTCCGCGTATACCAGCTGTTCGATCGCGCTCGCGCCGCGTCCACCATATTGCTGTGGCCAGGACACCGCCGCCCATCCTGCATCGGCGATGGTCGCGTTCCAGGCGCGCAGGGTCTCGAAGGCGTCCTCGTCACTTCCGCGGCGCGCGCTCGCGGCGATCACGGTGTCGGTGAGATGTGCCGACAGCCATGCCTGCAACTCCTTGCGAAACTGCTCAGCCTCTTGCGGGTACGAGAAATCCACGCTTCTTTCGCGACCTTATCTGGTTCGGCGGTTGATTGACTCCACTCCAAGCGGACTCTACGGTGGAACAATTATTAGGTCAACATCGAGACGGCGTACGAGGAGGTTGCCCGGTGACCGCTGATGTCGACAGCGACCGGCTGCAGTTGCTCGGGATGTTGGCGTCGGCACTCGCGGGCCGCGCGCTGGCTGTGGCCGCCGGCGGCGCGGGCGAACCGTCGTGGACCGACGGTCAGACGGTGTTCGTCGATCCGTCGGCACTAACCCGCACCAACCTCGAGTCGGTGGCGGTGCACGCGTCGATGCTCGCGGCCGACAGCCTGACACCCGATGTCGTCGATCGGCTGACTCGGCATCCCAAGTTGGCCAAGCGTTACCTGGCCGTCGAGGGTCACCGGGCGCTGGTCGCCAACGCTGATCTGCTGCCCGGCGTGCTTGATTCGCTGGCCGACCGTGAGCTCGCGGGACGTAGTGACTCGGCGCAATCGTCGCTGACGATCGCGACGGCCAAAGGTGAACTCGCCGACGCCCCGCCGGGTTTCGGTGTCATTCGCGCGAAGAAACTGGCCGCGGCCATCAAGCGCGCCGAGACCGACGACACCAAGGCCGGTCACGTCGCGCGCAAAGAGGCCAAGGGCGAACTCGAGGAACTCGACGAGGACGCGGTCGACGACTCTGACGACCCCGACCTGTTCTCCAGCCCCGTCGGTGGCGGCGGCTTCATCGGCAAGTGGCTGAAGAAGATGCTGTCGTCGGCGCGCAAGACAGGCAGCGACGGCGGCGGGCCACCGGGCGCGGACACTCCGACCCATCGCACGAACTCGGCGAATCGTGGTGCGTACGCGGTGTCGTCGACGGCGTCGATGTCGGCAGAGGACGCCGGCGACGTCAAGACGGATGGGCTGAAATACCCGGAATGGGATGCCGCTCGCGGTGCGTATCGGCCGGACTGGTGCACGGTGCGCGAAGTCGACCCGAAGATCAAGCCGTTTGCGACCCAAGCCATCGAGAGTGCAGTCGGGGTCCGTAGGCCGCTCGCCCGGCTCGGCATGGGCCTGCACCGCAGGCACCGCCAGCCCCAGGGTGACGACATCGATATCGACGCAGCTGTGGAGGCGCGCGTCGAGGTGATGGCCGGCTCGGTGCCCGACGAGGCCGTGTACCTCGACAGCCTGCGCCGCCGTCGCGACCTGTCGGTGCTGCTGCTACTGGACATCTCGGGATCCACCGCCGAGCCCGGGACACTCGGACGCACCGTTCATCAGCAACAGCGAACCGCCGTCGCGAACCTCGCGGTTGCTTTGCACGATCTGGGCGATCGGGTGTCGTTGTACGCCTACTACTCACAGGGCCGAAGCGCGGTGAGCATGGTGCCGGTGAAACGGTTCGACGACCACCTCGATGCCGGCATTTTCCGACGCCTCAACAGCCTCGAACCGGGCGCGTATTCGCGTCTGGGTGCGGCGATCCGGCACGGGTCGGCGGTCCTGGAGCGGCGTGGAGGTACGTCGCGACGGCTGCTGGTCGTGCTGTCCGACGGCTTGGCCTACGACCACGGCTACGAGCGAGACTACGGTGCCGCCGATTCCCGGCGAGCGCTGAACGAGGCGCGCAGGCGGGGGATCGGCTGCGTCTGCCTGACGGTGGGTGCGGGCACCGACGTGCGGTCGCTGAAGAAGGTGTTCGGTAGCTCCGCGCACGCCACCATCGGGCGGCCCGAACAACTCGCGGGTGTCGTCGGCCCGCTTTTTCGGTCGGCTGTGCGGGCTGCCGAGGTGCGGCGGCGGGTGTCGTGATGACGACCGGGTATCACGGAGATATTTTGTCCGGCAATCGAGTTCGCGGATGAAACTGACTACCGTGGTTAAGCGCTGCTCGCTTGAAACAAACATCTGTTCCGGTTAGGCTCTGATGATTGACCGCAACGTCGCGGGTGATACGGAAGGTCGTTATGGCAAACGAGGCAGGGCTCGCGTATCAGAATGGGGCGATGCCCCAGACGGACTCGGCGCGCCCGTACTACCAGGCCCTGAGCAACGAGGAAGCCGTGTTCAAAGCGGCCTACCGTCAGGGCTTGTCACTGGTGCTCAAGGGCCCGACTGGCTGCGGTAAGACCCGTTTCGTCGAGGCGATGGCGCACGATCTGGGCCGCCCGTTGATCACCGTCTCCTGCCATGACGACCTGACCACGGCCGATTTGGTGGGCCGGTATCTGCTCCGTGGCGACGAAACGGTCTGGACCGACGGGCCGCTGACGCGTGCCGTGCGGGAAGGCGCGATCTGCTACCTCGACGAGGTCGTCGAGGCGCGGCAGGACACGACCGTCGTATTGCACCCGTTGGGTGATCACCGCCGACAGCTGCCGATCGAACGGCTCGGCATCACCCTCGACGCGGCACCGGGATTCGGTCTCGTCGTGTCGTACAACCCCGGATACCAGAGCGTGCTGAAGGACCTGAAGGACTCGACCAGGCAGCGCATGGTCGCCATCGAGTTCGGATATCCGGTCCCGGAGGTGGAGGAGGGGATCGTCGTTCACGAGTCGGGCGTGGATGCGGCGACCGCCGCCGAGTTGGTGAAGTTCGGTCAGGCGATCCGCCGCTTGGAAACCGGTGGCCTGCGCGAGGTCGCCTCCACGCGGGTGCTCATCGCGGCCGGTCAGCTGATCTCCGAGGGGTTGAGTATCAGCGACGCGGCCAGGGCCGCGATCGCCGGACCGCTCACCGACGACCCCACCGTGACCCGAGGGCTCAACGAGATGATCGACGTCTATCTGGGGAACCAGCACGTGAGCAGCGGTGATTGACGCTGCTCAGCGTCCCCGCTACTGTCTGAACAAATATTAGGTCGAGTGTCAGGGAGTCTTGATGTCCTACGAGAGCACCGCTGAACCCATCAAGGTCGGGTATCTCATGGACTTCACGCTGCCGCCGGGCTTCCCTGAGGACCTTTTCGCATCGTTCACCCAGACGTTCGACCTCGTCTTCGAGGAGGCGGTCGAGCAGGGGCTGATGGACCGGCCGGTGCAGATGATCTACCGGGAGGTCGAGGGCTTGCCGAAAGGCTCGGTCAAGGCGGTGATCGACGCCTACGGCGAACTGGTCGACGAGGGGTGCCTCGTCGTATTCGGACCCAACATCACCGACAACTGCGTGCCCGTGCGCGAGGCCATCGAAGAGCGTTTCAAGGTTCCTGCGCTGAGCGTCACCGGAACAGATGACTGGCTGGGCGAATGGACTTTCGCCTTTCCGCAGGGCTCGATGACCGACGAACCGATCTTCGTGGCCGATCTGATTGCCAAGCGCGGATTGACCGAGGTCGGCGTCCTGGTCGAACAGAATCTCATCGGCGAGAGTTACCTGACCAACTTGCGAAGCGCATGCCGCCGCAAGGGCATTCGCATCGTCGCGGAGGCCGCCATCGCCCAGACCGCCCAGGACGTCACCGACGCGGTGCGCAGCCTGCACGACGCGAAGGCCGAAGCGATCGTGCATCTCGGCTTCGGCTTTGGGATCATCTTCGTCAATCCCGCACTCGAAGCTCTCGATTGGGACCCACCGCGTTTCACCACCACGGCGTTCCAGAACGCGTGGGTGAATCCGGTGATGTGGCAGGGGTTCATGGGGTGGACCGGTATCGACCAGTACGACGAGGGAAACAAAGTCGGCCAGGACTTTCTGGATCGTTATGCCAAGAGATACAACGGAAGTCGCCCCGAATTCTGTGTCACCGTCGTGAACCACGACGCTGCATCGACTCTGGTCCGCGCGTTCACCGATGCCCACCCGCTGAGCCCGCGGGGGGTCAAGGAGGCACTCGAACGCGTCAAGATGATGCCCGCGGCTGCGGGGGCGCCCGGCACCCGGGTGTCGTTCGGCAAGTGGACTCGCCGCGCGTGGATGGGTGCCGGCTACCTGGTGGCCCGGACGCTCGATCCGGACGGCGTGAACTCGCACTTAGTCGATCGCTTCGGAGAGGAAGGCTGATTCGATGACCACACAGGAATCCTTACCGCCAGACACCACGACGGATTCGTCGAAACCGGCACGCACCGGACCGAATTGGGGCCGGGTGATCGCGCTGATCGGATGGCTTGGCTTCTGGGCTATGTTCCTCGCCGTTGCGCGGACGGACGTCGATCCGCGCGTGGCAAACCCAAACGTCGAGGGGCGACCCCGTCCGGTCGAGTTTCTGACCGCATTCGATCACTGGCAGATCGTCCCGCAAGTCGGCGCCTTGCTCATGGTCGTGGTGCTGACGATCGTTTTCATCCGTGCCTGGCGGCGCAATCCCGGCAGCCCGGTGCTGTTGATGGTGTTGGTCACGACAGTGATTGTGTGGCAGGACCCGATCATGAATTGGGCGCCGTACGCGGTGTACAACCCAGCGTTGGTGCACTGGCCGGAGAACTGGCCGCTGGTCATGATGTCGCCGACGGTGGAACCGTTCATCGTGTTCGGATACGTGACGTTCTACTTCGGCCCGTACTTCCCCGCGATCTGGATCCTTCGCAAGCTGCAGGCGAAGTGGGGGCCCGAAGCATTTGTCAGCCGCCACCCGCTGCTCAGCCTCGGTGGACTGGTGCTGGTCATCGGCTTCATCTTCGACGCGATCCTGGAAGTCAGCCTGGTGCGGACGGGGCTGTACATCTACTCGCAGGCGATCCCGTTCGGAACGTTGTTCCCCGGCAGCACTTTCCAATTCCCGCTGATCTGGGAGTCACTGGCGGTGACGTTCGTCATGGTGCCGGCGGCTATCCTCGTCTACCGCGACGACACCGGAAAGTCAGTGGCGGAGAAGCTCGCTGCGAAGGCCAGGCTGTTCCCGACGAAGCCGGTACTCGGCACGTTCATCGTGATGTTCGTGATCGTCAACGTTGCGTACTTCGCCTACGGCAGCTGGTTCTGGGCGATCAAGGCCAGCGGCCTGGCGACCTCGGTCGCGTGCCCATGGCCGTACCCCGAAGCGAAGATCTATGACCCGCAAGGTTATTACCGCGCCAACGGGGCCGAGGGTCCGTACTCGGTCGGCAAGTGGGCCACCTGGCAGCAGGGGCCGTCCCGCAACGTCGATGTCGAGTTGGGCTCGAAGAGCAATCGCTGTGCGTCCGAGGATGCGAATGAGTGAGTCTCGCACTGTCGTGATCACCGGCGCTGCCCGTGGTCTCGGCCTCGCTTCTGCCACGCGACTGTACAAGGAGGGCTGGCGGGTGGTCGCCGCCATGCGCACGCCTGACGGAGGTATGCCACTGCTGCGGGCGGCAACGGGGGCGAGCGAGAACGATGATCGGCTGATCGGCGTTCAGCTCGATCTGATGGACACCGCGTCAATCTCTGCCGCTGCCAAGGCAATCGAAGAGCGCGTCGGTGCGCCATACGCGCTCGTGCACAACGCAGGCATCTCCGCGGCGGGGATGGTGGAAGAGACCGACATCGACCTGTGGCAGCGAATGTTCGCCACGCACGTGACGGGCCCTGTCGAGCTGACCAAGGCGTTGCTGCCGTCGATGCGTGCGGCCGGCGAGGGGCGCATCGTGCTCGTCGGCAGCTCGGCAGGAGTGCGCGGACAGCCGGGAACCGGACCGTACTCGGCGAGCAAGGGCGCCATGGAACGGTGGGGCGAATCGCTGGCGGCCGAGATCGCGCCGTTCGGGCTCGGTGTGACGGTCCTGATCACCGGGACCTACGACACCGACATCATCACCGATGCCGGCACCACCGACGACCGTGACTTCGCCGGGCCGTACGCACGCCTGCACCAATCGATGAACAAGCGCGGGCGATTCGCGATGAAGTTCGCGAGGTCGCCTGAGCGGTTCACCGACGGGCTCGTCAAGGCCCTGGCGGACCGAGGCGCCTTCCGTCGGCACGGGGTCGGACCGGACGCGTCGATGCTGTTGGCGTCGAACAGAGTCTTGCCTGCCTCCGGGATGCATCACATGTCGCGCATGGTGCTGGGCATACCGCGACTGGGATCGATGCGGGGTGGTGCCTATCCGCTGACGACCGCACAGAAGGCGATGGTGTCGGCCGCGAAGGTGCTTCCGCAGCCGGTGATGGCTCGGTTAGCGTCGCTGGCGATGCGGCTTTCGCCGGCAAAGCCCGCACCTGATGAGAGTGGGAGCAATGACTGAGGCAACCAAGGTGAAGTTCGAGTCGAAGATGATGATCGACGGCAAGCTCGTCGACGGTGAGTCAGGGACGTTCACCAACATCAACCCCGCGAACGAAGACGTGCTCGGTGAGGTCGCCGACGCGTCCAAGGCCGACATGAACCGCGCGATCGACGCGGCCCGGCGATCGTTCGATGAGACGGACTGGTCGACGAATCGCGAGCTGCGCAAGCGCTGCCTACTGCAACTCCACGACGCGATCGAAAGCGAACTGGAGGAATTGCGTGAGGAACTGATCCTCGAGGTCGGCGCCCCGAGGGCGGTCACGCACGGTCCGCATCTGGACGCTCCGCTGGAAGACGGCCTCAAGTACCCGGCCAGGCTGATCGACTCCTTCGAGTGGGAAGCCGATCTGGGGGACAAGGTCGTGTCGGTGACCGGCGTCAACACCAGGCGCAAGGTCTGGCACGAGCCCGTCGGCGTGGTCGGCGCGATCGTCCCGTGGAACTTCCCGTTCGAAGTCACCATCAACAAGCTCGGGCAGGCGCTGGCCACCGGTAACACCGTGGTGCTCAAGCCCGCGCCGAACACACCGTTCAACGCCACCCGCCTCGGTCGACTGATCGCCGAGAAGACCGATATCCCAGCGGGTGTCGTCAGCGTCGTGACCGCGTCGGATCACTTCGTCGGTGAGGAACTGACGCTGTCGCCGAAGGTCGACATGATCTCGTTCACCGGTTCGACGGTAGTGGGCAAGCGGATCATGGAAAAGGGTGCCGCGACCATGAAGCGGCTTTTCCTCGAACTCGGAGGCAAGTCCGCGACGATCGTCCTGGAGGACGCCGACTTCAACACCGCCTGCCTGATCGGCATCGGTCCGCTGATGCACGCCGGCCAGGGGTGTGCGGCGCCAACCCGAATGCTGTTGCCGCGCAGCCGCTATGACGAAGGCGTGGCGATCCTGAAAGGGATCTACGAGAACATCAAAGCGGGGGACCCGCAGGATCCGGGCACCATCTGCGGTCCGGTCATCTCCGCCAAGCAGCAGCAACGCATCCTCGGCTACATCCGCAAGGGCGTGGACGAAGGCGCGACGATGCTCGTCGGAAGTCCGGAGCCGCCAAAGGAATTCGACAAGGGATTCTGGGTCAATCCAACGCTTTTCACGGATGTCGACAACTCGATGACGATCGCCCAGGAAGAGATCTTCGGGCCCGTGCTCGTCGTCATTCCCTACGAGGACGAAGAAGACGCGATCCGGATCGCCAACGACAGCGTGTACGGCCTGGCGGGCAACGTGATGTCGAGCTCGCTGGACCATTCGCTCGCGGTCGCGCGCCGGTTGCGCGCCGGCTTCATCGGCCTCAACGGCACCGCCGGGTACGGCGCCGATACGCCGTTCGGCGGATATAAGGACAGCGGGGTCGGACGTCAGAACGGCCTTGTGGGCTTCAGCCAGTACACCGAAGTGAAATCCGTCGCCTACCCGGCGACTTGATGGGAGCAGCACCATGTCAGATCTGTTTGACGACCTCGAGGACTTCGGGGCATTCGATGACGTTGTCTCCGGCAACGTCCGCGACCCCTACCCGGAGTTGGCCAAACAACGCCACGAGACGCCGATCCAGCGGATCGACATGTCCGCGATGCCAGGTGAAGAGGGCAAGCCGGTGTTCATCGTGTACCGGCACGAGGACATCCAGACGATGTTGCGCGACAACGAGACCTACTCGTCGAACATGGTCATCCAGATTTTCGGCGAGGTGCTGGGCCAGGGCGTGATGCTGGGTATGGATGAGCCCATCCATGGTCGGCTGCGGTCACTAGTGACCAAAGCGTTCACCCAGAAGGCGCTCGCCCGCTGGGAGGACGAGATCGTCGGGCGCATCGGCAACGAACTGATCGACGGATTCGCCGCGGACGGCAAGACGGACTTGGTGAAGACGTTCACCTTCCCGTATCCGACGCGGATCATCGCCGCGCTGCTCGGGCTGCCGGAGGAGGACTTCCCGCAGTTCCAGCGGTGGTCGATCTCGATGCTGAGCTTCACCGTCAACCCGGAACGCGGCAAGGCCGCGTCGAAGGCGCTGATCGACTACTTCACGCCGATCCTGGAGGCCCGCCGCGCGGAACCGCGCGAAGACCTCATCAGTGCGCTCGCGGCCGCGGAGATCGACGGGCACAAGCTCGAGGACGAGGACATCTACTCGTTCATTCGGCTGCTGTTGCCTGCCGGGGTGGAGACGACCTATCGATCCCTGGGCAACCTGCTGTTCGGACTGCTGACGAACCCCGACCAACTCGCCGCGATCAAGGACGACCGATCGCTGATTCCGCAGGCGATCGAGGAGGGGGTGCGTTGGGACGCACCGCTGCTGAACATCACCAGGGTCACGACGCGCGACACGGAACTCGGCGGCGTGCAGATTCCGCAGGGCTGCTCGGTGATGCCGATGCTCGGCGCGGCCAACCGGCAGGAGGATCGCTATCCCGATCCCGACCGGTTCGACATCTACCGGCAGGCCAAGGTCCCGATCAGCTGGGGCCACGGAGTACACGTCTGCCTCGGAATGCACCTGGCCCGGCTGGAGATGCGCACGGCGATCAATCTCCTGCTCGACCGGTTGCCCAATCTGCGGATGGACCCCGACGGCGACGACCCGCACATCCGCGGCATGGTGTTCCGCTCACCGACGTCGCTGCCGGTGCTGTTCGACCCGTCCTGACCAATGAGCGCGAAATCAGGTTCCGGTACGGCAATGCACCGGAAAACGTACTGGAATCTGATTTCGGCTAAAGAGATAAGAGCGCAATGACTAATTTCGACTCGGTCGACTACTTCACGGACATGTCGTTGGTCCCCGACCCGTATGCGTACTACGACCACCTCCGGAGCAAGTGCCCCGTACAGCACGCGACGCCGTACGGCGTGGTGGCCGTGACCGGACATGCCGAGGCGCTGGCCGCCTACAAGGACCCGGCGATGTCATCGTGTGTCGCCGTGGCAGGTCCATTCCCGCCGCTGCCGTTCACCCCCGAGGGCGATGACATCAGCGCACAGATAGAAGCGCACCGCGCGGCGATCCCAATGGCTGAACATGTGGTGACGATGGACGCCGACGCCCACCAGAAGACGCGCGGCCTCCTTTCCAAGCTGATCACGCCCAAGCGGCTCAGCGAGAACGAAGACTTCATGTGGCGTCTTGTCGACCAACAGCTCGACAAGATCGTCGATCGCGGATCGTGCGAGTTCATGGAGGATTTCGCCAAACCCCTCGCGATGCTCGTCATCGCAGACCTGCTCGGCGTACCCGCCGAGGACCACGACGAGTTCCGGAGCATCTTCGGTAGCGAACCGCTCGGCGAGATCGAGGGGAATGAGGGCGAGACGGTCGCGCACAACCCGCTGATGTTCCTGGACGAGAAGTTCACGGCCTACATCAGCGACCGAAGGCGTGAGCCGAGACAGGATGTGCTGACAGAACTCGCCGCGGCCACCTACCCCGATGGATCGGTGCCCGAGGTGGACGAGGTCGTCAAGCTGGCGACGTTCCTGTTCGCCGCGGGAACGGATACAACGACCAAGCTCGTCAGCACCGCAATGCGGGTGATAGGGGAGCGACCCGACATTCAGCAGTCGCTGCGCGACAACCGTTCGCAGATCCCCGCATTCCTCGAGGAATGCCTGCGGATGGAGAGCCCCGTCAAGAGCCACTTCCGCCTGGCGCGTACGAGCACAAAGATCGGTGACGTCGATGTGCCCGCCGGGACGATACTGATGATGCTTCCCGGTGCGAGTAATCGCGACCCGCGCAAGTTCGAGGATCCCAACGAGTTCAAGCACGATCGCAGCAATGTGCGTGAGCACGTGGCGTTCGGGCGTGGACCACACTCATGCCCGGGGTCGCCGCTGGCCCGCTCCGAGGCGCGCATCGCCATGAATCGGATTCTGGATCGAATGGCCAACATTCGGATATCGACGGAGATGCACGGACCGGTCGAGGACAGAAAATACGAATACGAGCCCACGTTCATCATGCGTGGGCTGACTGCCCTGCATGTGGAGTACGACGCGATACCCGACGCCTGACCCCGGGCCGCCCGACGTTCACGATGCGCTTCGACATGCGCCCGCCGGCATCGGGCGAGCCGACGTTAGGCCGACGGTGGGACCGCGCCGTCAGAACAATTCGTCATACCGCTTCATCAACTCGCGGATGTCGTCATCGATCTGCAGTTCCAAGGACGCGAACAGCCGCGCCAGAATGTCGTACAGGCCGACCGTGAAGATCAGATCCAGCAGTTGCTGGTCGTTGAGGTCACCGGCTAGCAGCTGCCAGGTGGACTCGCTGATCACGCCGTCGTGAATCAGTTCGTCCACGCTGCGCAGCATCGCCGCGTCCGATTCCGTCCAGAACGGTGCGTCCGGACCGTAGGCGATACGACCGATCTCCTCGTCGGTGAGTCCCGCATCGCGGGCCATGAAAAGGTGCTGGGCCCATTCGTATCCGCATTTGCGGACGGCGGCAACGCGCATGATCAGCAGTTCGCGCTGCCGCTCGCTCAGAGTCGATGCGCCGAGGATGTGACCGTTGAAGGTGAAGAAGGCCCGGGCCAGCGAGGGGTGGTGGGCCATGGTGCCGAGTACCGAGAGCGCCGTCGGCCGGTTCTCGGTCGCCGGCGCCCGGTGCGTGGCGTTCGGCGGACGCAGGGCAGCCATGGCCTTCCGCATCTCTTCGGGAAACTCTCTGGGGGCCAGGGGTTCGATGCGACTCACGCGATCCCTCTTCACCGACCACAGCTTTGAGGAGATGTCACGGCGGGCTTAACCGCCGGGGCCGTTGGGCCACTTGAGCAGTGAGCCACCGTCGACTCGGATCTGCTGTCCGGTGATGTAGCGGCTCTCTTCACTGGCCAGGAAAACCCCGAGGTTGGCCATGTCGTCAGGTTCGATATACGGGATCGGCATCGCCTGGAAGAGTGTGAACAGCGGTTCGGCGTCCTCACGGGTGGCCTGCTTGCCCTGCTGGGTGAGGTCGGGACGGAACATGCTGTACATGCCGTCGTTCTGCAGCAGGTGGGTGTTGCAGTTGGTCGGATGGATGGCGTTGACGCGAATCATCTTCGGCGCCAGAGCCATCGACATCTCCTCGACGTACTCGATGATCACGCGCTTGCTCCAGCCGTAACCCCTGCCGCCCGGGCCCATGTTGGGGTTGTCGGTGGTGCCGCGGATCATGCCCGCGGTCGACCCCGTGATGATGACCGACGCTCCGTCCGACAGATGGGGCACCGTGACCGCGACGGTGTTCATCACGCCGAGCAGGTCGACGTCGCTCGCGTCGACGAACGACATCGGATCGTGCGGTCGTCCCATCGCCATCGGCAGGATGCCGGCGTTCGCGACGACGATGTCGATCTTGCCGAGGTCCGCCAGTCCGGCTTCGACGGCTTCGCGAAGCTCGTGGCGCTCACGGACATCACCCACGCGCGCGACGACCCGTCGGCCGATCTCCTTCACCGACCGTTCGGTCTCCGCCAAGTCGTCGGGGGTGGCCAGCGGATAGGGATTGGACGGAATGTCGCGGCAGATGTCGACGGCGATGATGTCGGCCCCTTCACGGGCCATTGCGATGGCGTGCGCACGTCCCTGCCCGCGCGCCGCGCCGGTGATGAAAGCAACTTTTCCTTCGAGCCGACCCGGCATCCGGACCTCCTGAACTCACCGGACACCCGGCACCCAAACATTTGTTCCGTAGACTATATGGGATGGCCGTCAGTAGGCAAGACCCGCAGGCCGCCGGCGACTGTCAGCACTGGTCAGGACCCACTTTCGAGCCGATCGAGGTAATGCTCGACAAGAGCACGCACATTTCTGTGACCCGCGGTCACACCGAGCGACTTCTCCATCACCAGGACGCGTGAGACGCTCGCCAGCACCATCATCAACGCGTCGGTGCGCGTGACGTCGTCGACGATGCCGGAACGTTCCAACGCCTCCGACAGCGCATCGACCTGCATACGCCTCAGTCGGCGCGCACCGTCGGCGAGTTCGGCGCGGATGGCCTTCCGATGGTTCCCCAGGGCCATCATCTCGATCTGCAGTGCGGTGGCCTCGGTGTCGGTGCTCCACTCCCAAAGTCGCCGAAGGGGCTTCGGAGATGCGAGTACGCGGGCAAGGGTGTCTCGACCATGGGCGGTGGCGCGGCGGACGAGGTCGAGCAGCAGCTGATCCATCGACTCGAAGTAGTAGTGCACAAGCTGGGGCTTGAGACCTGCTCTGGCGGCGACGCGCCGGGTGGTCACGGCGGCGTAGCCCTCTTCGAGCATGAGCCGTTCGGCGGCATCGAGCAACGCCTTGCGGTTCACGGGATCGTCGGCATTCACTTGCGCCGTGTCGGTCACACTTGGACTGTACAGTCGCCCAGTTCGGACTGTACAGTCGCCCAGAACGCGTCTGGGCAGTCGTACAGCACGGCCCGGCACGGCGACGAGGCCGGTGTTCGAGGAGGTGGCGGATGACGATGAAGTCCGTCAATGCGCCATGTGCCACAGAGCGATTCGTGGGTTCGCGTGGTTACTGAGTCTGTCGCCGAGTTCGATTCCCGAGCTCGATCGTGGCTTGCCGAGAACATGCCGACGGTCGAAATGGACAACCCGCCGGCACTGGCACGCGACACCGACGCCGCGTGGCAGCGCGCCCGTGAACTGCAGCGCCGACTCCACGATGGCGGACTGGCCGGCATCTGCTTTCCGCGCGAGTACGGCGGCCTCGGACTGGGTTACGAGTACAAGAAGGCCTTCGATGCCGCCTGCGTCGGCTACGAGATGCCCGTCATGCTCAACATCCCGTGCTTCGCGATCTGCTGCGCCACCCTGCTCGACGTGGGCAGCGAAGAACAGAAACGCCAACACATCTCGGCGGCGCTGCGCGGTGATGAGGTACTGGTGCAATTGCTCTCCGAACCCAGTGGTGGCTCCGATCTGGCCGGAGTCATCACCCGCGCGGAGCGACGGGGCGACAGGTGGGTGCTCAACGGGGCGAAGACGTGGAGCACTTTCGCCTTCGCCGCCGACTACGGACTGTGCCTGGCGCGCACGGACTGGAATGTGCCGAAGCACGAGGGCCTCACCATGTTCCTCGTCCCCATCCACAGTCCCGGCGTCACGATGAATCGGATCAAGCAGGTCGACGGCACCATCGATTTCTGCGAAGAGTTCTTCGACGACGTCGAGCTCGGCGACGACGCCGTCGTCGGCGAGCCGGGTAAGGGGTGGGAGGTCGCTTCCCGTCAGCTCTATCACGAGCGTCGCACCATGGGTGACGGCTCCGAGTTCACCGTGGGCGCGGGTCTCGAAGCATCCCAGGATCTTTCGGTGGATTTCTTCCGTCTGCTCGAGATGACCGATCAGGCCGACGACGAGTCGGCGAGGCGGCTGGCCGGTCGGGCGCTCGCGCACCGTGTGGTCAACCAGCAGCTCAGCGAGCATGTCTTCCATTCGGTGGCTGACGGTTCGCTGCCGCTGACGGCAGGCGCCATCGCGCGCGCCTCCCTGGCTGATTCGCACAACCTCGACACCGACACCGCGCTGGCGATCGCCAGTACGTCCTCAGTCGTCGGTGACGACGAAGGTCTCGAAATCGGTGTGCGGTATCTCGGCCGTCAAATCATCAACATCGGTGGTGGGACAACGGAAATGGCGCGCAACGTGATCGCCGAGCGAGTACTGAACTTTCCGCGGGAATACGCCGCCGACCGCGGTGTGCCCTTCAATCAGGTGCGACGCAACAAGCAGGAAGGAACCCGATCGTGAGCGAACAGCTGCGAGACATCCGGGAGTTCATGGGCGACGCCGACGCGTACCGCGAGGAACTGTACCGGCGGTGGACCGGGTTGCTGAGCTACCGCTACATCGGCCGCAATCATTCCTCGATGAACATCGGGGAGACCGACGACACGGTGACCATACGTCGCGACATGCGCAACGAAGCCGGGGGAATCATGGTGGCGCCGTTGGCGATCTCGTCGCCGGAAGGGTGTCAGACCGACATGGTCGCCGTACCGAACCCGGTGATCGCATCGGTGCAGATCGTGGATCCCGGATTCGATGTCAAACGAATCGAGATCGTCGGATCCGGAAACATCCACCAGGGCCGGACGATGGGCTACGGCCGCTGCAAGATCGTCGACGCCGACAACCCGGACAGGGTGATCGCTTTCAACGAGGGACAGGGCGCCGTCATCGGCATCCCGCCGGAAGGCCTGGACAAGATGGATGTCTCGGGCACCGAGCTGGTGATCGAGGATTCCGAGGACCTGCCCCCGCTGTGGGAGGCGTTCGGTGCTTCCAAACGCCCGGACGGACATTGGGTACTGCCGCCGCTGAGCGTCGAACTCGCCTCTCCGGATGCCGCACTGCACATCGGGCCACAACACGTCGTCCTCGAGACCGCGGCGATCGATCTCGCAGCGGCGGCCGCCGGCACGCGAAAAGTCCAAGTCGTGAGCTGGCATGTGATGTTCATGTCACGGGGGAAGGTCGGGCCGTTCCGCGTCGAAGGTACGGCGCACACCAGCGGTAGCGGGCGGGTCGGCGTGCGGATGCTCCTGCACGATGAGGGCAATGACGACAAGCCCGTGACGACCGCAGCCGCGATCTTCGATGTACTGGACTGACGGAAGGTGAAACATGGCCAAGGCCAAGGACGCTCGCCAGTGGGCTCGCACCGCACTGCACGGGATCGGCAACTCGCTGTACACCCCGTTCAGCGGGCGCGACGGTGACGACATCGACTGGGACGCGTACCGCACGCTGGTCCGGTACTGCGTCGGCGCGCTCGGTCACCCGATGCTGTGGGTCACCAGCGGTTTGGCCGAGTTCTGGTCGCTGACCACCGGTGAACGCAAGCAGCTGCTCGAAGTCGCGGTCACCGAGTCGCGTGCGGTCAACCCGGATGTCGTCATCCAGGCCTGTACCGCGGCGCTGTCCGCCAAGGAGTGCCTCGAGCTGACGCGACATGCCCAGGACAGCGGCGCCGACATCGTCTACATCCAGACACCGATGATGGAGCTGCACGGCGGCGAGGGAGTTCTGAACTACTTCCGCTACATCGCCGATCGCACCGATATCGCGCTGGGGCTCTTCAACTCGCCCAGCTCGGGCTACGTGCTCAGTGCGCAGGAGGCTGCGCGCATCGTCGAGGAGATACCGGCGGTGTGTGCGACGAAGGAAGGAGCATTCCGGCCGCACCAGAGCAGAATGCTGCACGAGTTGGCGCCCGAACTGGTGATCTGGGAGTGCGATACGACGGTGTACCGGGCCGGCTGGCTCAAGGCGGGCATCGTCGGACCGGGGCAGTTGGGCACGGCGGGCTATCTGTTCGAAACCCCGGAGAAGCGGGTCTTCTCCGAGTACTGGGACCTGGTCTGGAACGACAAGCTGCTCGAAGCCATGGATTACGCGCAGGAGTCCGGCCTCGACCAGTTCGAGCTCGACATGCGCGGATGGTTCACCCGCTATCCGGGACGCCCGGACTACTTCACTCACTGGGGAGGTGCCTACAAATACGCGGCATCGGTGCTCGGCCTGCCGATCGGGGACTATCCGGAGTCGCGGCCACCGCAGGTAGCACTTCCCGACCAAGCCCGCGACGACATCCGCGCGGCATACCGCAAATTCGGATTGGTGGCGTCATGAGCGACAAACCCCTGGCCGGTGTCCGCGTATTGGAGGCGGCTGCATGGACTTTCGTCCCCGCGGCGGGCGCGGTACTGGCCGAATGGGGCGCCGAGGTCATCAAGATCGAGCCTCGCGAGGGCGGCGATCCACAGCGCGGGTTGGTCACCATGGGCTTGATCCCCGGCGGCACCGATGGTGTGAACTACATGATCGAGGTGCCCAACCGCGGCAAGAAGTCGATCGGTATCGACATGACCACCGAGGGCGGTCAAGAGGTCGTCCACGAACTCGCCAAATCCTGCGACGTCTTCCTCACCAGCTATCTGCCCAACCGGCGCAAGCGATTCCGGATCGACGTCGACGACATCCGCGCCGTCAATCCCGACATCGTCTACGTCCGCGGGTCGGGTTACGGCCCACAGGGGCCGGATGCGAACAAGGCGGGCTACGACGGGGTGTCCTTCTGGTCGCGGGGCGGGATCTGCGACGCGTTCACCCGGGATCTGCCCGAGCCGGTCATGCAGACACCGGCATTCGGCGACCTGATCGGGGGACTGACCATCGCCGGCGGCATCTCGGCGGCGCTCTACAAGAGGAAAGCCACCGGTGAGACGTCCATCGTCGACGTCTCGCTGCTCGGGCTCGCCGCATGGACGATGAGTCCCGGCGTCACCGCGTCGATGCTGTACGGCGGAGATCCGATGCCCAACTTCACCCACCGTGAGCTGCCCAACCCGCTGGTCGGGACGTACAAGACCAAGGACGATCGCTACATCACGCTGATGATGCTGCAGGGCGACAAGTTCTATCCCGAGTTCATGACGGTGATCGGCCGCACAGACCTGTTGACCGACAATCGATTTGCCGAAGGTCACGCGCGCTTCGAGAACCGCGGCGAACTCATCGACATCCTCGACGAAGAGTTCGCGGCACGTTCGGTCGACGAGTGGCGCGAGATCCTCGCGCCGTTGTCCGGCGCGTGGAGCGTGTTGCAGAAGCCCAGTGAGTTGCGCTACGACCCCGCGGTCGTCGCCAACGGTTATATCCCGGAAGTCAACGCCATGAACGGGGCGCCTTTCGTGGTGCCCACCAATCCCGTTCAGTTCGACGAAGATCACGTCCGGCCGACGGGCGCTCCGGAACACGGTCAGCACACGGAAGAGATCCTGCTCGAGGCAGGCGTCGCCTGGGAGAAGATCGAGCAGTACAAGGAACAAGGCGCTGTGCTGTAGTTCGCGCCGATCTCAGGGGCGGTGCAGGAAGCCGTGCAGTGTCGCCTGCACGAGTTCGTCGACGATCGCCTCCCGCGGTGGGGGCTCGGATCCGTAGAAGGTCGAGCGCAGGGCGACCATGCCGACGATCATCGCCACGGTCGAGTGCGCAGGCAGATCCGGCTGGGTGGAACGCATTCCGCGGATGCTCATGCCTTCGGCGCTGATCTGACCGAGCACCGTGAGCGCTCGTCGGATGTCGGCGATGCCCGCGCTGTCGATCTCCTCGTCACTGAGCCCGTCGGAAGCTATCAGCGTCAGCAATAGACCCTGGTGTTGCACCAGCACGTCGTACAGCCGGCCGACGAATTGCTTGGCGAGTTCGTCCTCTTCGGTCTCCTCGGGGACGACAGCCTGCCACGTCGCACCGAAGTCGTCGACGAAGTTGGTGAACGGCAGCACGAGGGCTTCACGGAACAACCCGGCCTTCGAGCCGAAATGTCGGAACAGGAGATACTCGGTGACGCCGGCGGCCTCGGCGATCTCACGCGTTGTGGTGCCGCGGTAATCCTGGCGGGCGAACAGTTCTCGTGCCGCGTCGAGCAGCAGCCGCCGCGCCTCACCGCGGGGGCGCCTCGCCGACTCGGTGGCCGCTGCCTTTTTGGCCGAACTTGGCTGGGGCACGGTTGTCCACTCCTAGGTCCGCGCTCAGCGCCTGACGGAGGTCCCACGATAGCGGTCCTTGACCCATCTGTTGTAATAGTGTCCACTATTAATTGTCTTGCGATCGTGCGGAAGGGACGGAACTGTGGGTCAACTCATCATGCTCGGCACACTGTTCGGGCTGATCATCCTCATTTTCGGGCTGGTTCTGTACTTCGATCCGGACGCGCGGCGCGGCAAGACCACGAGTGAAGACCAGAGCCGGTGAACACCGAGATGACGCCGCTGTTGGTCGCGGCCAACGCGTTCGGCTGGCTCAGCGGCATTCTCTTCACGATCGCAGGGATCTATCTCAGCGTGCGCCGCGGCCGCCTGCATCCGCTGCTGCTCCTGTGCATCTCCGCGATTTCGTTCTCGTGGATCGAGGCGCCGTACGACTGGGCGATGTATGCGCAGTTCCCGCCCGCGCTGCCCCGCATGCCGTCGTGGTGGCCCCTGAACATGACGTGGGGCGGACTGCCCTCGTCGGTCCCGCTGGGGTACATCGGATACTTCTGCATCCCCGCAGTCACCGGCGCGTGGCTTGGGCGACGACTGGTCGCCCGGTTCAACTGGCGCGCACCGATCACCCTGCTGATCACCGGTCTAGTCGTCGGCTTCTGCTGGGCATTGGTGTTCAACGCTGGGCTGGGCGCCCGCCTCGGCGTCTTCCACTACGCCTACGTGCTTCCCGGTCTGGCGATCTTCGAAGGCACGTTGAACCAATACCCCATCTACGACGCCATCGCGATGGGCATTCAGATGATGGTCTTCACGTATCTGTTGGGCCGCACCGACTCTGAAGGCCGCAATGTCATCGAAATGTGGTCGGACAAGTTGTCGAAGACCAAAGTCCAGTCGGCGGTGCTGTCCATCGTCGCGGTCATCGTCATCGGAAACGTCCTCTACGGAGCCGTTTTCGCACCCCATCTCGTGACGATGAAGTTGGGATACGTGACCTCGGGGCCGGATGTCCAGCTGTTCCCCGGCGTAGAAAACCAGCCCCGATAGAAAGCAAGCAATGAACAGCAAACACGTAGTCGACCTGTACTACGACCCGTTCGATTTCGGTATCGACGACGATCCGTACCCGGTGTGGGCGCGGATGCGCGACGAAGCACCGCTGTATTACAACGAGAAGTACAACTTCTACGCATTGAGTCGCTACGACGATGTCGCCCGTGCCTTGCCGGATTGGGAGACGTACCGGTCGGGGCGGGGGACAACCGCCGACATCCTGTTCGCCGGTATCGAGGTGCCGCCTGGGATTCTGCTGTTCGAGGATCCGCCGCTGCACGATCTGCATCGCCGTCTGTTGTCGCGGGTGTTCACGCCCCGCCGGATGCTCGCCGTCGAGGATCTGGTTCGCGACTTCTGCGCGCGTGAACTCGATCCGCTCCGCGATGGCGACGGCTTCGACTTCGTCCGCGATCTCGGTGCCATCATGCCGATGCGCACCATCGGCTACCTGTTGGGGATCCCCGAAGACGGACAACAGCAGATCCGCGATCTCAACGACAAGAGCATCACGGTCGCCGACGGATCGGGGGACGTGAGCCCCACCATCTTTCAGGATGCGATCGCGATGTTCGCCGAGTACATCGAGTGGCGCGCGACGCACCCGTCTGATGACCTGATGACCGAACTGCTCAATGCCGAAGTCGAGGAGCAGGACGGGACACGCCGACCGCTGGAACGCACCGAAGTTCTGGCCTATACCGCGATGATCGCCGGCGCGGGCAATGAGACGACTGCGCGGCTGATCGGATTCATGGGCCAACTCCTCGGCGACCACCCCGCTCAGCGTCACGAACTCGTCGCCGATCCGTCGCTGATCCCTTCGGCGGTGGAGGAGACGCTGCGCTATGAGCCCCCATCACCGGTGCAGGCGCGGTACGTCGCGCGCGACGTCGAACTGTACGGACACACCGTGACCGAGGGCTCCTACATGTTGTTGCTGAACGGTTCGGCCAATCGCGATGCGGCCAAGTTCACCGACCCGGACCGCTACGACATCCACCGCACGGGCGGACATCTGAGCTTCGGCCAGGGACTGCACTTCTGCCTCGGGTCGGCGCTCGCGCGGCTCGAGGGTCGGATCGCGTTCGAAGAGGTGCTCAAACGGTGGCCGGACTGGGAGGTCGACTACGACAACGCCACGCGCGCAAGGACATCCAGCGTGCGCGGCTGGGCTCAGCTGCCCGTCAGGACCTCGTAGCCAGTCTTGGCTAGTCGTTGGCTCGCCGCAGCACGTTGGCGGCATGCCGCATCAGCGCCGCGTCGACGAGCTTCCCATTGCGGCCCACCGCGCCGATGCCCTCGGACTCTGCGCGGCGATAGTCGTCCATGATGGCGCGCGCCTCGGCCACCGCCTCGTCGGTGGGCGTGAAGACGGCGTTGGCGATCGGCACCTGATCGGGATGTATCGCCCACTTACCGTCGTAACCCAGCATGCTCGCCTGCGCCGCTGCCCGCCGATAGCCGTCCGCATCCCGATATCCCGGGTAGGGCGCGTCGATTGCGGCGATGCCGGCGGCCCGGGCGGCGGCCAGCACCTGCACCCGTACCGCGTGCCAGTAGTCGCCCGGGTAGTCGCCTGCAGGCTGAAAGTTTCCGTCCACCCGCGCGTGTAGCGAGGCCGACAGGTCGCCCGCTCCGAAGATGATCGCTTCGAGTCGCGCACTGGCACGGGCGATTTCCTGAGCGTTGAGCAGCCCCTCGGCTTCCTCGATCAAGGCCTCCACCGCAATGCGCCGCGTCAATCGCAGCTTCGTCTCCAACTGGGTCAGCAGCACGTCGACCCACCAGACGTCGCGGGCACTGAGCACTTTCGGGATGATGATCACGTCGAGCGCATCGCGGGCGCCGGAGACGACTTCGATGATGTCGTCGTGACACCACTGAGTGTCCAGACCGTTGATCCTCACCGCGCGCACGGTGCGGCCCCAGTCGAGGTCGGTCAGTGCGGCGACTGCCGTGGCGCGCGCCGACTCCTTGGCGGCAGGTGCGCAAGCGTCTTCGAGATCGAGGAACACCAGATCTGCGCCCGCGCGCGCGGCGACCTCACACATGTGCTCGTTGCTCGCCGGCGTCGCAAGCTCACTGCGGCGGAGCCGGGAGGGCTGGGACATGGCGTGCTCCTTTCCGATTCAGATAGTGCCTGCGGCACGCAGCTCGGCGAGACGGTCGGCGTCAATACGGAGTAGGTCGCGGTAGACCGTTTCGTTGTCCGCACCCAGCGCCCGGCCGAGATGCTCGACGCATCCAGGCGTTTCGCTCAACCGTGCTACCGGTGCCTGCACGGTCATGGTGCCGACGTCCGGATCGGCGATCGGGACGAACGTTCCACGCGCCCGCAGATGCTCGTCGGCGAGGAGCTGCTGAGCGTCGTATATCGGTGCGGCCGTAACGTCCTCATCGTGAAAGATTTTCATCGCGTCGTCGAGTGGATGGGCGCGGATCCAGGCGCTGACGATCCCATCGATCTCGTCGGCACGAGCTTGCCGCGGAATCGGGTCGACGTACTCGGGTCGGTCGGCGAGGTCGTGTCTGCCGATGGCGCGGTAGAGGCGTGCAGCGACGCTCGACGATGCGCTCGAGATCGCCAGCCATCGGTCATCGGCGGTGCGGTAGGCGTTCCGTGGCGCGCTGGCGTCGGCGCGGTTCCCGGTGCGGCCCTGGATCTGTCCCAGCTGGTCGTACGCCAGCGTCGCCTGCTCGACGAGACGCGCCAGCGGTTCGATCAGGCTGACGTCGACGAGTTGTCCGCCGGCGCCGTGAACGTCGCGGTGGTACAGCGCCATCATCACCGCGTAGGTCGCAGACTGGGCGGCGACACCATCCGCGAGCATGAACGGCGGCAATGTGGGCGGTCCATCTGCCTGTCCGGTCACATACGCGAAACCGCTCATCGCCTCGGCCAGGGTGCCGAAACCGGGCCGGTCACTGGCGGGACCGCCAGCGCCAAAGCCGGTGACATGCAACATCACCAACCGTGGGTACCGCGCGTGTAGCGCCTGGTAGTCCAGTCCCCACCGCGCCAGCGTGCTCGGCCTCGTGTTGATCACCAGCACGTCGCTCGTCTCGAGCAGGCCGTGTAACAGCGCACGCCCTTCGTGGGTGCGCAGGTCCGTGGTCACACATTTCTTGTTGCGGCTGACGCTTTTCCAGACGAGCCCGATGTCGCCGCGTCGTGCACCCCAGGTGCGCAGCGGATCACCGGTGCCCGGTTGCTCGACCTTGATGACGTCGGCGCCGAACTCGCCGAGCGCGGTCGCCACCAACGGCCCGGCCGCCAGGGTGGCGGCGTCGATGACCCGCAGACCTTGCAGGGGGCGTGTGCTCACAGCGCTGGTTCGGCGACCATCTCGAAGAATGCGGCACCGGAATCGGGGATGCGGTTCTGTTTGAAGATGTTCACCGCGTACGACACCAAAATCATCGAGAACAGCAGGTTCATCAGTCGCTTTTCCTCGGGTCTGAGAGCGTTGATGTCGCGCTCGTCGAGATAGGCGATGGCGCGTTCGGCGTGCGGGGCCATCCCGTCGTAGAACGCGACCAGGTCGTCGTATGGCCGGTCCAACCGCGCGCGGTACCGCTCGGCGCGGGTGGGCAACGCCCAGTCGTCGACCCACTCCTCGATCTCGGAGAAGCCTTCCGGCAGTTGGCTTCCCATCATGCCTCCCTGTTCTCGCCGGCTTGGTAGGCGGCCACGGTGTCCCGAATGACCGTGTGGAACTGGCGGATGAGCAGCTCCTGGTCGGACAGGTGGAACGTGTTCTGCGCACGGGTCTTCAGCGCCGAGTGCGTGGCCTCGATGGTGTTGACGTCCTGCATCGCGAACTCGATCGTGCTGTCGACCACGACTTCCTGCGCCAGTCGCTCGTGTGCGTTGGCCGGAGGCACGAAGTACATGTCGATCTCGTAGATATGGGTGTCGACGGTCTCGGGCCAGTACGTGTAGGTGATGTAGTAGTTGCGCGCCCAGATCTGGATCGAGATGTTGGGGAACACCCAGAACTGATCGTTACCCCACGACGCGATTTCACCGCGGTTCAGGAATCCCGGAAGCGGCCCGATGTCCGGTACGTCGTCGGGCCCGAACAACCCGGCCCGGAACAGCTTGTACACCCACCGCTGATCCTGGCGCGGCTCGCCAGCGCTCCCGGGCGCGCGCGGCGGCAGAATCGGGGGACCCGGCACCGAGGTGAGCATGTGCGGCCGGAACAGGTCGTAGTGGTAGGAGTCGACCGGTGGCACCATCTTCTCGGCCTTGGACACATCGGGATCGATGAAGCGCCCGTGCACATACGGCGGGTGGTACCACTCGCACACCGAGTCGACGGCGAGCTTCCAATTGCCTTTGATCTGCGTCGAGAACCCGTAATGCTGGGTCATCAGGTGGAACGGATAGCTTTCCATGCCGAGCAGTCCCTCGCCGAGGAACGTCCGCAACGGCACCGGATTCTCGGCGAGATTGATGAAGATGAAACCCGCCCAGACCTCGCAATGCACCGGCGGCATGCGGAGTTTCGACTTGTCGAGGTCGAAGAACTCCTGCTCGTTGGTGATGTGGTTCACCACACCGTCGAGTCCGTACCGCCACCCGTGGTACTTGCAGGCGAACGCACGGCAGCTACCCGCGGACTCCTCCTGCGGGTGTTCCTGCCACACCACCTTGTTGCCGCGGTGAGCGCACACGTTGTGGAACGCGTAGACATTGTCGTCGAGATCGCGGGTGATGACGATCGACGCCAGCCGGCCCGGCAATTCGCGCGTGAAGTAGGAACCCTTGCGCGGCAGGCGTTCCATGCGCCCGACGCACAGCCAACTCCGCTCGAAGACGGCCTTGCGCTCGGCCGCGAAGAACTCCTCGGAGATCGAGTCCTCGTAGTTGACCGGCCCCGTGCCGAGGTCGGGGTAATCGGTCGTGAACTTGCCCCGGCCGGTGGCGAGCTTCTGCTGGATGCCGGTCATTGCCGTGCTCCTTCATCGACAGGTTGTCCGTTGGCGTTGGACCAGGGCTGCTGGTCCCACGGCCGGTCGAGCGGTTCCATTTCGCCGCCGAACGGGAAGAACACCCGCTGGGCGTAGGTTTCGCGCCCCAGGCCGTGGCCGAGTTCGTTGACGAACGCGCGCTTGAGCGGATTGGTGAAGAGTTGGCGGGTGTACCGCAGCGTCAACGGCGGCCGCTTGATGAGTTCGCGGGCGTGCTCCCAGGCGCGGTCGAGCAGCTTGTCCTTGGGAAGCACTTCGTTGACCACACCCCACTCTTTGGCCTCCTGCGCGCTGAGCTTCTGCCCGGTGAGCAGAAAGTAACGCGCGCGGTTGTGCCCGGCCAGGACGCTCCAGATCACGTGCTGCCCGTCGCCGGGCACCTGGCCGCGCGGGAAGTGCGACGCGTCCTGGAAGTAAGCGTCCTCGGAGGCCAGCACGATGTCGCCCATGATCGGCACCTCGGAGTGCATGTTGCACGGTCCGTTGACGGCACTGATCATCGGGACGTCGACGTCGAGCACGTTGAAGATGAGATGCCTTGCATACCAGGCCTTCTCGTCAAGCTTGTGCGTCCCGCGGTCGTCGGGCATCGCCTGATAGATCGGCTTCTCGGGCGGTTCGCCGTTGGGTAGTCGGCCCCAGTTGGCGTTGTAGTTCTCGCCGGTACCGGTGTGGATCAGCACCTTGATCTCCCGGTCGCCTGCGATGTCGGCGAAGGCGTCGGACATCTCGTCGTGGGCCTTCCAGCTCCACACCAGGCTGTCGCCGTCGGTATGGCACTGCATGAACAGGATGCCGTCGTCGGTCAGCTCGAATTTGTAGTTGGCGTAGCTGTTCTGGTACTCGCTGAATCTCGTTCGTTTGGCCATATTCCTCCGGTTCCTCCTGTCAATACGTCACGTACCCGTCAAACGCGCCACGATTGGCGCAAATCTCTCGGCCTGCCACTGCTGGACCGTGATGTAGTTGGCGCCCAGCGTCTCTCGGCGTTCCTCCAGCGTCGCAGCGATGGCGTCCGGCGGGCCGACCAACACGTTGGGGTGATCGCGCAGGACATCGACACCCATGCCCGTCTTGGTCGCCATGCGCTGGTAAGCGTCATCGGTGTCGGCGACGGAGTCGATGACCGAGATGAAGAACGGTGAGCTCTCGATATCGAGGTCGCCGATTCGTGTGCCGGCCGCTTCGCGTACGTACTCGAACCGTCGGACAGCTTCTTCCTGCGGTGTCAGGCCGTCGTCGTTGCGTGCGGTGAACGGCACGGTGTTGATGCTGACGATGTCGGCCTCACGTCCGGCGAAGGTGAGTACCCGCTTGCCGCCACCGCCGATCATGATCGGCGGGTGGGGACGCTGCACGGTTTGCGGGGTGCCCTGATAACCGTGGACGTTCACATATGCGCCCGAGCATGCGAGTTCGGCACCGGCGCAGTGTGCCTTCACGAGCGCGATGACTTCCTTGAGCTTCGCGATCCGCCGGCCGGGGGTATCGAAGTGCAGACCCATTGCCTCGTACTCGACACCGCTCCATCCCGCACCGATACCGAGTTCGAGGCGGCCGTCGGACAGCAGGTCGAGCGTCGCCACTTCCTTCGCGAGCACGGCGGGCACGTGGTAGTCGATGCAGAACACCCGGCATCCGACGCGCAACGTCTTGGTGTGGGCGGCCGCGGCGGCGATGGCGGCGATGGGAGCGAGGTCTTGGCGCGGGGTGCGCGCCGCCTGCTGGGCCGGACCAGGGCCGAGGTAGTGGTCGGCGAGGAACAGTGTCGAGTAGCCCAGTTCTTCGACCTTGCGCGCGAATTCGCGCCATTCCCGCGATCCTGAGGCGTTCGTCGCCTGGATCGCGAAGCGGAACGGATGCCTGTCCACAATCGGGAGCGTACTCCCTCTTGCGAAGTAAGTATACGGTTTTGTATATTTAATCTATGGCGGAAACCAGGGCGTTGAGTGCGGAGTTCGGCGCGGAACTCGTCGGCATCACCGATACCGATGACCTGCTCGACGACACCGTCATCGCCGCATGCCGGGAGGCGCTCAAGTGGCGCGGCGTACTGCTCATCCGCGGTGCGCATTTCGACGACGACGGGCAGCTGGCGTTCAGCAGAAAGTTCGGCGGTGAGGGCGGCACGCCCGGCGGTAAGGAGCTGTCCACGATCTCGATGGACAAGAAGGTCAACCGGCTGGCCGAGTACCTCAAGGGCGCGTTTCACTGGCATCTCGACGACACGACGAGCGAGGTTCCGTCGCGCGCCACGATGCTGACCGCACGGCGGTTGTCCGCAGAGGGTGGCGGCACCGAGTTCGCGAACACCTATGCCGCGTACGAGAACCTGTCCGACGTAGAGCGAAAGCACTATGACGGGCTGCGGGTCGTGCACAGCTTCGAGGCTGCCCAGCGCAAGGTCAATCCCGACCCCACCGATGAAGAGCTGGCGATTTGGCGTGGCGTACCCAGCCATGAGAGCTCGCTGGTGTGGCAGCGCCGGGACGGCCGCAGGTCACTGGTGATCGGCGCGACCGCGGACCACATCGTGGGCATGCCGGCCGACGAGAGCCGCGCTCTGCTCGACGAGCTGCTGGACTGGGCGACGCAACCGAGGTTCTGCTACGCCCACGAGTGGTGTGTCGGCGATGCGGTGCTGTGGGACAACACCGCCGTACTGCATCGGGCCTTGCCGTACGACCTGTCGTCGGACCGCATGCTCCGTCGGACGCACATCAGGGGTCTGGAGGCATGGGCGTGAAGACGGCACTCGTCACCGGCGGTACGTCGGGCATCGGCCGGTCCATCGCCGACCGGCTGCGGGCCGATGGCAACCACGTCGCCAGCATCGACATCACCGAATCCGACACCGACTTCAGCTACGTCGCCGACGTCACCGACCGCGCCGCGATCGACGCTGCGCTCGACGCCGTCCGCAGTGCGCTCGGGCCGATCACCATCCTGGTCAACGCCGCGGGAATGACGTCGTTCCGGCGCTTCACCAACCTCACCCCGGCGGAATGGTCGAAGGTCGTTGACGTCAACCTCAACGGCGTCTTCCACGTGACCCAGGCCGTGCTGCCTGACATGCTGGAAGCGGGCTGGGGCCGCATCGTGAACATCTCGTCGTCGAGCACCCATTCGGGGTCGCCCTACCAGACGGCCTACGTCGCCGCGAAGTCCGCAGTCAACGGGCTGACGAAATCCCTTGCGCTGGAATACGGTCCGTCGGGTATCACCGCGAATGTGGTGCCGCCGGGGTCGATCGACACCCCGATGTTACGCGCGGCCGAGGAGAAGGGCCTGCTCGGCGGGTCCATCGACGACATCGCCGCCAGGATTCCGGTGCGCCGGATCGGCAGACCGGAGGACATCGCGTCGACCTGTTCATTTCTGGTCTCCGAAGAGGCCGGCTACATCACGGGACAGATCGTCGGTGTGAACGGCGGCCGCTGCACCTAACCCGGATGGAGAAGCGTGCACCGCTATCGGGGCATGACGCCGCGAAGGAACAATCGCACCGCGAACTGGAGGTGACGCTCCTGCTGCTTCTTTGACCGGAACACGCCGAAATCCGCCATCCGTGCGGGCACGGCCTCCACCATCGCGAGGAAGTGTTCGGCCGCCAGCTCGAGATCGTCGACCTTGATGGTCCCGCGTTGCTCGTAACGCCGTAGCAGCTCGGTGACCGCACGCTGACGGCCCGCCCACATCATCGACTCGGCGGACACGTTGAACTCTGGGAATTGCGCGGCCTCGTTGAAGGCAATGCGCTTGAGCCGCACGTTCTCTGGGTGCGTCGCGCGTGTCAACGCCGCCCGTCCGACAGCCAGCAACGCGGTTTCCAGATCGTCGTCGTCGATTTCGTCTATCGACCCGTCATCGGTGTAACGCGCCAGCGCCCAGGGGATCACGTCGGCGAACACCGCCCGCTTGTCAGGATATCGCGCATACAGCGATCGCTTGGTGATACCGGCCGCCCTGGCAATGGCCTCCATACTGGCTCCGGCATAACCCATTTCGAGAAATGTGGCGACCGCGGCCTCGCGGACCGCAAGGTCGAGTTTCTTCGCCTCGGCCTGTGTAGGCCTGCCGCGCCGTGTCGCCATTGCCCCAATGTTACTGCGGCGTGCGGGTGTTGTGGCGACTCGGCGAGCTGGGTGTCATTTCATGGTGGCGAGGTTGTGCCAGAGATTGCGCAGGCTGTCTGTGCCGCCGAACAGGGTGGTGAAGTGTGTGGAGTCGATCAGCACGATGTCACCTGCCCGCTCGTCGGCGGGCGGCATCCAAATCAACGCGTTGAATTCGGTGTTGCCGTCGGCGGTGTACGGGTGCGGCCGGTTGGGGTCGACGCGCTGGCGGCCGAGCACTCTCAGGTGGTCGCTTTCGGGTGCTGTCAATTCGTAATGCGGGAGGTGGGGGTGGAAGTTGAAGGTGGTGACGTTGTCGAGCAGGCGTGCCGCGTCCAGATCGCGCAGCCCGGTCAACGGTGCGATCTCCTTGGTGCCCTCGACCACCGCCGGCCGCAGACCCCATGTGTTGTGGACCGGTACGTCGAGCGCTTTCATCAGTGAGCGCGTGTACTGGCCGAAGCGCTGCTGACGCGGCACCAGGCGGTCGCCGTGGTGTTCGTACTCGACCTGCCGCTGGGTGTAGTCGTCGGTGAATCCCACGTCGTGATGGGGCGCCAGCAGGAGGCAGGTGCCCTCCCGCTTCAGCCACTCGGAGATTGCGGAGATCTCCTCCGGTGCGGCCTCTTGCTCGGACAGCAGATGGTCGAGGCCGAACACCATCAGCGTGTCGGTGTCGGCCAGGACCCGTTCGTCGATCGGCAGTCTGTATCCGGCCTGGTCGATGCGCTGGAAGACCGCAACGGGGTGACCGGTGGCCTCCTCGGCCAGGGCCTGGAAATCCAACGTGGAGCGGTGAAACAGCTCGAGTGTTCCCGCGATGCCCTGCAGAAAGTTCGCCGCGTCGTATTCGGGTGTCTCGTAGGCGGGCCACGCGACGTTGCGCACCTCGGTGATGGTCGAGAAGCGGTTCTCGATGATCGCCGGATCCCGCTGGGATTCCCAGGGATAGCTCCACGTCCAGTAGATGCTGATGCGGCGCCCACCGGAGTGCGGTCGAGCAATATGGCTCTGGTTGTAGGTGCGGGCGCGCATGGTGATCCTCCTAGTCGCCCAGTGAAACCAGGTAGCGCATAGCGTTCATCCCGGGAAGGAAGAAGTACGCGCCGCCCCGGAGCGTGGTGAAGGCCGGAATGCCCTTGTGCACCTTACGGATCGGCCGCTTGGGCACGGTGAAATCGAGCGTGCCGTCCTGGGTGCCACAGATGGGGTCGTGCTCGTTGCCGAGCTCGTGAAAGGTCTTGTCGTTGATCCACACGTTCTGCGCGAATTCGAACTGGCGGATCAGATCGGCGCAGATGATGAACGCGGCGATGCCCCGGTCGATGCCGTCATCGGGTGCGTTATCAGCAAGTGCCGGACCGTAGGTGGCCCCACGACGGATCATGCGACGGCGGTTCATGTAGTGCGCAGTGTCGCGCGGGTTCAGCCGTCGGGCGTGAGAACCGAGCGGACACGCATATCCGAACGGATCCATCTCCTTGTAGTTGAAGTCGTTGTTGCGCATCGGATCAGCGCCGAGTTCGGGGTCATCCTCGTCGGGCGCCAACACCAGCGGCGCACCGCTGCGCCAGCGACCCATGAACTTCGCCGCCAGCAATTCCTGCTGATCCGGCGTCTCCGCGTTCTCGCGTAGATAGTCGCGAAACAGCGCGACGTGCTCCTGCAACCTGCGGTAGGCCATGTAGCTGCCGTTGCGGGACAACACCTCTGGCTCAGGAAGGGTTGGGACCGGCCCGTTCTCGTCGGGATAGCCGAGGATGAATTCGCCGGGTTCCAGCGCTGCGCCGGAGCCGGGCGTCGGTTCCTCGCCGGATCCCTTCATCACCGGCTGCGACAGCCGGTCCCGGAAGCCGAAGTGGTCGTGGGCGTAGTTGAACGGCGGCGTGGCATTGAGGTCGAGGTAGGACAGGCTGCGGACACCGTCGGTGCGGGCCAGCAGCTTGTCGTGCTCCTCGATGGAGCGCGCGCACTGTTCGTCGGTGCGGGAGAACAGAATTGCGATCGCATGGAGGTCGTCGCCTGCAAGGCCGCCGACCCATTGCTCGGGCGCGGCGGCGCCGGTGTCGCCGAGGATGTCTGCCCGCGACGCCATGCCCGCACGGAACTCTTCGGGGAACGTCGCTAGCGACTCCTCCGGCACGCCGAGCGCACGCAGACCGGTCCAGGTGAAGGCCAACGTCACCCAGCGGTCCGACTCATCCATCGTGGCGGTGGCCTCGGTGGCCGACTGTGTCTTGGGCAGCAGCTCTGACAGCCAGGCCCGCCCGCCGTGGGGGGTGTCGAAGGTCAGGAACTCGTAGCGTCCTGTGATCGCCGGTGTGCGGGTCAGCAGGATGTGCTGGATGTCGTCGAGTTCGAGCGTCACTGCATCTGGTCGAGCATGTTCGAGAAGGCTGCCTTCAGGCGCAAGGCCTTCTTGATCTCGTCGGCGGTGACGTAGGGGTACTCGCCGTACTCCAGGAAGCTGGGGCACTGATGGTCGCGGACGAACTTGATGAAGGCGTCCGGGTTCTCCTTCCAATCCTCGGGGAACCCCTCGAGGTTGGTGAACACGGTTGTGATGCCGGTTGCGCTGAAGAGAGCGACCGCGTCCTCGGTGTACTTGTCGAAGTCGGTGTCGAAAATGCCCTGATATTGAAAGTGCAGTCCGGATCCGACGTCGAAAAGCACCCAGCGCAGATAGTGGAGACGAAGCGGGGCCAATGCGTCCGGACTCGCCGCGATCGTTTCCTCGATGGTCTTGCCGTAGGCCCGCACGGCCTCCTCGCGACCCTCCTTCACCTTCGCGATGATCGAGAAGCCGTGGCAGGCGGGCGTGCGGGGATAGGTGGGGCCGTAGCGTCCCCGTTCGAGCTCGAAGTAGCCCTCTTCAGGGATCGCCATCGCTGCGGGCTTTGTCCAATTGTGATCGCTCATCGTCGCCCCGCCTTCTCCTCCGACCCGATTGAGCGGACAGTAGCACCGGCGCAACCGAATAAACGGCGATTGGATATGAGGCTGGATATGAGCCAAGGCCACCGAATCCTTGGTCAGCGCAGCTACATATTTGCCCGGGAAATTTCCGTAATATGCGTCTGGGTGCTAACCCGTGAGCGAAACGTGCGAATGCTCGTGATAATGACAATAACGCCGATAAAGCGCAGCGGGCGAAATATGCTCCGGCATATCCGTCACGCACATGCGGCCCGGCGAATAGGCGGGCTGCGGGGCCACCTACCAAAGGAGGATGGCAGCCGTGAAACTGACGAAGCGATATGCGTACTTGGCGGTCGTGCTTACGCTCACCCCCGTGGGGATCGTCGCGGCCGCGCCGCCGGCATTCGCGGATTGCACGAACGCCGGTTACGCCACCGTGTGTGCGCAGGGAGAGGTGCGGGGCGGCGGTCCCACCCCTCCGTCCGGTCCGGCCTACCCCGGCTATTGCGCTGACCCCTGGTATTGCAGTGACGACTGGGGCATCGACATCAACCTCGGTCGTCCGGGCTTCGGCGGTGGCGGCGGCGGCGGCAACCGCCCCAGTGTCGGCCCCCGGTAACCAAGCAAGAGTCCGATTGTCCATTCGAGCAAGGAGTTGTAGATGTTCTCTCGCAGTGTGATAGGTGCCGGCATGATCGCCGGCGCGATGCTTTTCGGCAGCGCGGCGACGGCTACTGCCGATCCGCCGAACTGCACGGCGGCCGACCTCGCCGGCGTCATGGCCGGTGTGTCCGCGGGCACGTCCTCCTACCTCTTCACGCATCCGGACGTGAACGCCTTCTTCACGGGGCTCAAGGGTAAGCCCCGCGATCAGATGTCGGCCGACATCCAGGCCTACCTGGACGCGAATCCACGGGTCCGAGACGAGCTGAAGGCCGTCCGGCAGGCCGCGGCGGACTTCCGTGATCGGTGCAACGTGCAGATGCCGGACGGGCCGATGGCCGGGTAGGCAGGAACGGCTGCAGACTGCGCGCGGCCTGACACACTGGAGTCGTGCGCTCCACACCGCAGTGCTGGCTCACCGACATGGACGGCGTGCTCGTCCGTGAGGAACACGCGTTGCCAGGCGCCGCCGAGTTCCTGCAACGACTGGTCGACAAGGAACGTCCGTTTCTCGTCCTGACGAACAACTCGATCTTCACACCGCGCGATCTGTCGGCTCGGCTCCTGCGCTCCGGTCTCAGCGTTCCCGAAGCGTCGATCTGGACGTCCGCGCTGGCCACCGCGGCTTTTCTGGCTGATCAGCTGCCCGGTGGCTCGGCCTACACGATCGGCGAGGCGGGGCTAACCACGGCGCTGCACGCCGTGGGCTACACACTCACCGACGTGGACCCCGATTTCGTCGTGCTGGGGGAGACCCGGACGTACTCCTTCGAGGCGATCACCAAGGCTGTTCGCCTGATCATCGGCGGCGCCCGCTTCATCGCGACGAATCCCGACGTCACCGGGCCGTCGGCCGAAGGTCCGCTTCCCGCGACGGGATCGGTGGCCGCGATGATCACCAAGGCCACCGGGCGTGATCCATACTTCGTCGGAAAGCCGAACCCGATGATGTTCCGCAGTGCGCTGAATCGCATCGAGGCGCACTCCGAGAACACCTTCATGGTTGGTGATCGGATGGACACCGACGTTGTCGCGGGCATCGAGGCCGGGCTGGAGACCATCCTCGTGTTGACCGGTTCGACCACGGTCGAGGACATCGAGCGCTATCCGTTCCGGCCGAGCCGCGTGCTGCCGTCGATTGCCGAGGCGATCGACCTCGTGTGATTCCGGTCGAACTCACCGCAGACGTCGTCGCGTCACTGCGTCGGAACCGAGATCGTGGTGAGCGGCAGCCTCGATGCCATGACGGTGTCATCCGGAGCGCGATCGCAGGCGCGGTTCGCAGGCTGGTCGACAACACCCTCAATGGGGGCGTGCGTCCGTGGGATCTCCCGGAGTTGCAACGACGCGCCACAGGCCTTGGGGTCGTGTCGGGCGCGAGGGCCGTCTCGGTCGACGACCATGTTCTGGTCGCAGAATTGCAGCCCGGCGGTGCGCGCATCCTGCTGCGCGGTGTCGACGACGGTTGGCGCCTGGTGCGGTTCGTCGACGGCGACGATGTGAGGGTGCGACCCGAGACCACCCGTCGCGTCGCACTCGACGGTTGGGGGCCGGACGCGGTGCTCGCGGCGCTCGGCATCGTCAAACCCGACTGGGTCGAGCTCCAGCACGCGAACCAGTATCTCGGTCAGGGTGAGACCGAGTACCGGGACGGCTATCAGTGGGTTGACGGCCACGGCCGGTCGATCATCGCAGAACAGATCAAGAACGAGATTTTCGACGGCGCCACCCCGTCTTCGTCCTATGTTCGGGGTGTGATCATCGACGGCGACCGCGGTGTCCTGTTGACCGGCCGCGGCGACAGCGCGCTGATCATCGAGGGGTGAGTGCGCGTGGCCGACATCGAATTGATCGGAGTGCCGTTCGACGGGTATGGCCGTCCCGGTCATCAGGCGAACGCCGCAGCAGCATTGCATGCTGCCGGCCTGGCTGACGCATTCGACCATCACCACGTCACCCACCACCACCTCGAGCTGCCCCCGCCGGACCCCGCTCGCGGTGCGTCGACCAGTCTGATCAACGAACCAGCGCTGCTCGCCATGACGGATGCGCTGAATATCCTTGTGGGAGAGGCGATCACGGCGGGCCGCTTCCCGTTCGTGTACGGCGGTGACTGTTCCGCGCTGTTCGGCATCATGACCGGACTTCGTGATCACGTCGGCGACGCCGGACTCGTCTTCGTCGACGGTCACGAGGACACCATGCCGCTCGACGTGTCCGAGGACGGCGAGGCGGCCAACACCGAGATCGGCCTGCTCCTCGGTCTGACCGGCCGCCTACTGACCGGCGCGCTCGGCGACCGGCTGCCTGCCTTGGAGCCTGAACAGCTGGTCGTGCTCGGGCCACGAGACGACGCTTGGCGGCGGCGGTTCAACGTCGGGACACTCGCTGAGGCCGGGGTGTGGGTTGCGCCGCTCGCGGAGGTTGCCGACGACCCCGCGGCCGTCGGACGGGCCGCCGTTGACGAACTCGCGGACCACGTCGGCAGGTGGTGGTTGCACGTCGATCTCGACGTGCTCGACCCTGCCGAGTTCTCGGCTCAGGGGCTACCTGGTGTCGAGGACGAACCCGGCGGCCTGACGTGGGATCAACTGACCGATCTCGTGGTATCACTGTTCGGCTCGCCGGCGCACTGCGTCGGCGCCAGTTTGGCGATCTACGATCCGGATCAGGACGACGGCAACGCCGATGCAGACAAGATTGTCGCGTTCGTCCGAAATGCCTTGGCGCGCACGACGATAAGCCCTTAGCGCAGGAGACACGTGGCCGAACCGATCGACGAATACTTCACCACCGCCGTTTCGGCGATGAACGCGTCGGAACGCCGACTCGGCGAGGATGAAGCGGTCCGGGACGGTTCGTCGCTGACGGCGCGACTGTGCCTTGCGCTGTTCGACGTTGCGCTGGGCAGCCGCCATCTCGACCTGGCGGCGCGCTACCTGAGATCGCAGGGCAGGGGTTACTACACCATCGGTTCGTCCGGCCACGAGGGCAATGCCGCCGTCGCTGCGGCGCTCCGACTCACCGATCCGGCATTGCTGCACTATCGTTCCGGTGCCTTCTATTTGGCGCGTGCGGCCCTGGTCGAGGACCGGGAGGCGCTGTCCGACGTACTGCTCGGCTGCGTCGCGGCGACCGATGAACCGATCGCAGGCGGTCGCCACAAGGTATTCGGACGCCATGACCTGCACATCATTCCACAGACCTCCACCATCGCGTCGCACCTTCCCCGCGCGGTCGGGGTCGCGTTCTCGATCGCGCGCGCGAAGAAACTCGGGGTGGCGTGCGCATGGCCCGATGACGCGATCGCGGTGTGCAGTTTCGGCGACGCGTCGGTGAACCATTCGACCGCCGTCGGTGCGATCAACTGCGCGCTGCACGCGTCATATCAAGGCGTGCCGATGCCGCTGCTGTTCGTCTGTGAAGACAACGGGATCGGCATCAGTGTTCCGACGCCGCGGGGCTGGATCGAGCAGACGTACGGGAACCGTGACGGCCTGGCGTACTTCGCCGCCGACGGATCGGATCTGGCTGCGACGTTCGATGCAGCGGCGGCGGCTGCACACTGGGTACGGACCCGTCGGCGTCCGGCATTTCTGCATCTTTCGACGGTGCGACTGATGGCCCACGCCGGGTCGGATTACGAACCGGCCTATCGTCGCCCGGACGAGATCGCCGCGGACTATGAGCGTGATCCGGTGCTCTGTACCGCGCGACTGCTGATCGACGCAGGCATGTTGTCGCCCGCAGATGTGCTCGATCGCTACGAGGCCAAGCGCGCCAACGTCATCGAGCTGGCCGACCAGATCAGTGAGCTGCCGCAACTCGACACCGCCAAGGCGGTGATGGAACCGCTCTCATCGGCTCGGGATGAAGTGCAAGAGGCTGTCCCGGCGTCATTGATCGCATCGGTGAAGTCCGGTGACACGGGCACGCCGGTGACGGTGGCGGCGGCGATCAATCGCGCACTGCACGACATTCTGGATCGCTACCCGGAAGCGATGATCTTCGGCGAAGACGTCGCACGCAAAGGCGGGGTGTACGGCGTCACGCGCGGGCTGCTGTCGGCGACCAGCTCGGCGCGGGTGTTCGACACGCTGCTCGACGAGCAGTCGATACTCGGCCTGGCGCTTGGCGCCGGAATTTCGGGACTGTTGCCGATTCCTGAAATCCAGTATCTCGCATATCTTCACAACGCGGCCGACCAGATACGCGGTGAGGCGGCGACACTGCAGTTCTTCTCGAACCGCCAGTATCGCAATCCGATGGTGGTCCGGGTGGCTGCTTACGGATACCAGAAGGGTTTCGGCGGTCACTTCCACAACGACAACTCGATTGCCGCGCTGCGCGACATCCCCGGTGTGGTGATCGCCTCTCCGGCGCGACCTGACGATGCTGCCGCGATGCTGCACACGTGCGCCGCGGCAGCAAGGCAGGCAGGTGCGGTGTGCCTGTTCCTCGAGCCGATCGCGCTGTATCACACGCGTGATCTCTACGACGAGGACGACGGCGGTTGGCTCGCGACCTACCCCGAGACCGCGGTCCCTGTTGGCCGGGCGCGAACGTACGGCGAAGGCTCCGATCTCACGATCTTGACGTTCGGCAACGGGGTGAGGATGAGTCTGCGGGTTGCGCGCAGGCTTGCCGCTGCGGACATCGGCGCGCGAGTGATCGATCTGCGGTGGCTGGCGCCGCTGCCGGTGGAGGACATCATGCGCGAAGCCGGGGAGACCGGGCGGGTGCTCATCGTCGACGAGACCCGCGAGACGGGCGGGGTCGGCGAGGGCGTCCTGGCCACCTTGGTCAAGCAAGGCTTCGCGGGCCGACTCGATCGCGTCGCCGCGTACGACAGCTTCATCCCGTTGGGTGACGCTGCGCTGCAGGTGCTGCTTTCGGAGGACACCATCGAGGCGGCGGCGACGAAACTCGTGCGAGCGGGCGCTTGATAGCTTGACCGGGTGAGTTCGGATCCGTTGCGGCCGCTGGCCGGGGTGCGCATCGTCGAGATCAGCAGCTTCGTCGCGGTGCCGCTTGCAGGGATGACGCTGGCCCAGCTGGGTGCCGAGGTGATCCGCGTCGACCCGATCGGGGGAGCGGCCGACTACCGCCGCTGGCCACTCACCGCCGAAGGCGAGAGCATCTACTGGGCGGGGCTGAACAAGGGCAAGCGATCGGTGGCCGCCGATATGCGCTCGCCCGACGGTCAGGATCTGGTGCAGCGGTTGATCGCCGGTAGCGACGTCCTGATCACCAACGTCGCTGGGCGGGAATGGCATTCGTATGACGTCCTGACCAGGTTGCGTCCCGATCTCATCCACGTCGAGGTGTCCGGACGCTCGGACGGCGGGACGGGTGTCGATTACACGGTCAATGCATCCATCGGTTTTCCGATGGTCACCGGCCCGGCAGAACTCGCCACGCCGGTCAACCACGTACTGCCCGCTTGGGATGTCACCTGTGGGATCTACACGGCGCTGTCGGTGACGACCGCGCTGCGGCACCGAGACGCCACCGGACAGGGCCAGCGGATCAGCATTCCGCTGGAGAACGTCGCGCTCGCGACGGCGGGCAACCTCGGCTTCTTCACGGAGGTCATGATCAACGGCACCTCGCGGCAGCGGATCGGCAACGCCGTGTTCGGCCAGTACGGGCAGGACTTCACGAGCAGCGACGGCGCCTCATTCATGATCGTGGCGCTCACGAACCGTCACTTCCGCGATCTCACAGAACTGACCGGTACAACGAAAGCCGTTGCCGCGCTGGCGGAGACGCTGGGCGCTGACTTCACCGACGAGGGACAGCGGTATGAGCATCGCGGCGCGTTGTTCGGCCTGTTCAATGAATGGTTCTCGCAGCACACGGCGCAGGAGGTGACCGATGCCCTGTCGGCGAGTTCCGTGTTGTGGGACCGGTACCGCACCTTCGCCGAGGCGGCGCGCGGCGACCGAGTGACGGCCAATCCGCTGTTCACCTCGCTCGACCAGCCGCGCATCGGCGAGTACCTGGCGCCGGGACTGCCCATGTCGATCGGCGGCGTCTATCCGGCGGCAGAGGTCTCGCCGGCACTGGGTGACGACACTGCGGCGGTACTCGGGGAATGGCTCGGGCTGGGGCCAGACGAGATCGCGCGCCTGACGGATGCCGGCACGGTCGAATGAGTAGGCTGCTGGCGCTGCTCGACCTTGCGACGGGCGACGCCGAGGACACGTGGATCGGCGCGGCGAGCGGTCCGGAGGGAAAACGTTCCTACGGCGGCCAGTTCATGGCTCAGAGCCTCGCCGCCGCGTGGCGGACCGTCGACTCCGACCGCGCGCCGACCAACATGCATCTGCAGTTCCTGCGCGGTGGTGAGGCCGGTGACCCCGTCGAGTACACCGTGTCGAAGGTTTTCGACGGCCGGACCGCCGCAGGACGGCGTGTCGATGCCCGGCAGGGTGGACGGCTGCTGACGACGGCCACGGTGTCGTTCGCGATCGATCTGCCGGGCCCCGAACACGGGTCGCGGACGTCGTTGCCGCAGGATCCCGACGCCCTCGAGTCGACCGGTCCGGCGGGTCCGGCGCCGTCGATGCCGCTGGACGAAATCGACATCAGGATCGCCGACGAGGGGGACGGTGATGAGTTCGTGCGCCGATTCTGGTGGCGGACAACGGCTGCCCTGCCAGACGACCCACGGTTGCACACGCTGGTCGCGGTCTACGTCACCGACGTGTACATGATCGACCCAGCCCTACGGGTGCATGGACACTCGATGATGGCCCGCACCCATCGCAGTGGCACCACCGATTCGTCGATCTGGTTTCACCGACCGGTGCGCGCCGACGAGTGGAACTTGCTCGAGACGACCTCACCCGCCGCCGCGCGGGGGCGCGGCGTCGTGACCGGCAGTCTGATCCGCGCCGACGGCGTCATCGCGTCGACTCTTGTGCAGGAAGGCCTTATCGCCGAACGGGATTGAGCCCGCGACCGTTCCTATGGTCCGCGTTCGCTGTTGCCGTCTGGTTGTTCTGGTGGGCGGAGGAGTAGTTCGGGGCGGTGGCAGTAATTGATGCGGGTTTGCCCGGTGTCGAGGTGTTCAGGTGGGATCCATTCGACGTCGTTGTCGGCGTTGATTCGGGTGGTCCAGCCGTTGGGTGCGACCATGCGGTTGTCGGGTCCGCACGCCAGGGCGAGGTCGTCGATGTTGGTCTGTCCGTCATCGGCCCAATCGCAGGCCGCGTGATGGACCTGACTGCCGTAGGCGGGCACGGTGCAGCCGGGTTTGGTGCAGCCCCCGTCGCGGGCAATGAGCATAATCCGTTGGGCGGGGGAGGCGACGCGCTTGGCGCGGAACAGGTCCAGCGCTGATCCGGTGGCCCCGTCGAACACCGCGAGGTGGTGGTGGGCGTGGGCGGCCATGCGGATCACGTCTTTGATCGGGATGATCGTGCCGCCGCCGGTCGTGCCCACGCCGGCCCGGCTCTCCAGATCCTGCAGGGTGGTACGGATGATGATCGAAGTCGGCAATCCGTTGTGCTGGCCCAGCTGTCCAGATTCCAGGGTGTTGCGCCCGACCGCGATGAGCGCATCGTGCTGGCGTTGGGCCAGGCTGCGGTGATCGCCATCGATTTGGGCCTGTGACGGAGTGCCGCTGATGCAGGGTTCGTCGTCGTCGGGATTGCACATCCCTGGTGCGGCCCATTTGGCGAAGATCGCCTCGTAGATCGCCCACGCTTCGGGGGTGAGGTATCCCTTGATGGGGACCATGCCGTCACGCTGTTGTGGGCCGACCACCACCCCCCGCTTCCGGTGGCGTTCGGCGTCGTCGGGTTCAGGGCCGTCCTGATCCAAAAGGAACAACATGGTCTCGGCAGCCTTCCCCAACTCCTTGGGGCCGACCCCTGCGGCGAGGCGCACCAGATCGGCTTCGATCTGCTCGCGCGTCACCGTATCGACGAACCCGGGCAGCCGGCCCATGGCGTCGCGGATCTTGTCGACATGTTCGCCGTTGATCAACCCCGCGACCTGGGCCGCTGCGGTGGCCGCCAACACCGGTTCCAACGGCTCACCGGTCAGCGCACGCCGCGGCCCGAGAACTTCAGCCTCTGCCAGGCGCTTGTTGGCCTCGGTCGCGCTGATCCGCCACCGGATCCGCAGCACGTCCTTCCAGTTCTTGGCGCCCAACTCCTTGGCCGTGGTCTCGGCCTGCAACCGCGCCAGGGCGCGATGCCACTGCACCGGCAACTGACAGGTCAACGTCTCCAGCTCATCGAGCACACCCAGCAGTTCGCGGTGGGTCAGCGACTCGAGGTCGCAGGCGGCCAGCGACTCATGCGCAGCACGCAGTGCGGCGATTGCCACCTGCACCGGAGTCGCCAACATGATTCGAACATACATTCGACCACCGACAGGCCACCTCGAGATGTGACCATTGAAACTAAAGTGGCAGAAGAGATTTCAGGTGCGGATGACAGCGTTGGTTCGATCCAGCGCGTCTGAGCGTGTCGACCCGAAGCCGAGCCGCCACCGACGCAGCACGGTCACCAGATAGGTGAGCAGGATGCCCACGGAGAGAGAGGCGATGACGCCGACGGCGGGATGGCCGTCGAACATCGCGTAGACCTGGTAGTGGACGAGATAGGTGTACAGCGATGCCTCGGCCAACACGCCGATCGGCACCGTGAATGCGGACGGACACCGAATCGTCGGGATCCAGATGAGCAGCAGCAGGCCGACCATCACCATGACTTCACGCAGCGTGCTGTCGAAATAGTCGTACAGACTGACAAATAATGCGACTGACACCGCGATGCGCTGCAGCGTCGTCGTCGCCTTCGAGGCTGCCCAGCCGATCGCGAAGAACCAGAAAGCCAGCATCGTGAACCACGCGTCGCGGCCGAAGTGCAGTCCGAGAATGTCGTACCGCAGCGCGAGTCCGATAACGAGGAACACGATGGCGACGGTGAACGGCAGACGACGTTCGAGCCGATCCATCAACGGCAGCCAGAACGCCAGGGCAAGCACCGCCAGCGTCCACACCAGAACCTCGACGAACCACAGCCGGCCAGCGGTCATGCTGTCGTGCGGGCCCAGGAACTTGTTGGCCAGCAACAGATTGGTCCATGTGTAGTCGCGCGTCAGCAGCAGCGCGGCCACCACCCACAGCACGGAAGGCACGGCGATCCACGCGATGGTGTTGCCGAGATGCCGCACCCTGTCGGTGCGCGGAACAGGTGTCAGGCAGAACCGCCCGAAGTTGTATCCGGCGACGCCGAGCAGGATGTGCGCACCACCCCACAGCTCGAACAGCCCGGCGTGCGTTCCGACGATGAGCACGATCGCTGCGGCCCGTAGCGCGACACTCGTTTCCAGTGTCGCCAGCCAACTACGGCGCGCAGGCTTCGAGAAACCTTCCAGCTGCCGGATCGGTAAGCGCTGCCACTCGGGAGGCAGCTGCCCGATCATCCGCTCCAACCGCACCGTCATCGTGACGTACGACAGCGAGTTGCCGCCGAGGTCGACGAAGCTGGCATCGGGATCGAGTGTCGCCGCATCGATCTGCAACACATCGGCGAACAACTGCCGCACGTCGGGGGACTTCGGCTCGTCGCCGCTAGTGCGTGTCAGCAGGCGCACTGTCTGGTAGTCGGGTTTACCTGACGGCAGGAGGGGAAGTTCCGCGACTGCGACGGCGCGTACCGCACCGACTGGCACTCCCGCAGCCTCGGCGGCCGCGCTCTGGATGTCGCGCCTGTTGTGCCTGTCTGCTGCGGCGACGAGTATGACGTCGTCGTCGCTGGTGCAGAAGGCATGAATGCCTTTGTCCCGCAACGCGGCTTCGACTTGCTGCAGATCGATACGGAGTCCATACATCTTGACGAACCGGCTGTTGCGTCCGACAATCTCGTACAGTCCGTCGGGACTGAGTCGGGCGATGTCGCCTGTGCGCAGCGTCTCGACGGTCTTACCGAGCGCGAGGTCGTCAGGCCCGTGCGCGTAACCCATCATCACGTTGGGACCGCGATAGACCAGCTCGCCGACACCGTCGTCGGTCCAGCCGTCCACTGGCTCGATGGTGAAGGATCCGCCGCGAATCGGACGGCCGATCGTATTCGGGCGAGACAACGCGAGTTCTGCTGGTAGGTAGGACATCCGGGCCGTCGCCTCGGTCGCGCCGTACATCACGAACAAGTCGAAACCCGCGCGCTGCGCGAGTTCGGCGAACCGATGCACTCGCTCGGGCGCCATCCTGCCGCCGGCCTGCGTCACGTACCGCAGACCCGGTAGGTTTCCGGCGTCGAAGCCGACGCTCTCGAGCAGTTCGAAGGTGTAGGGGACACCCGCGAACGACGTGCCGCGGTATCGTCGGAACAGTTCCCAGAACTCCGCGTCGACCACGGAACGGTCGGTCAGAATCAGGCCTGCCCCAGCCAGCAGATGACTGTGGATCACCGACAGCCCATAACAGTACGACATCGGCAGTGTCGTTGCCGCCCTGTCCGTTTCGCCGATACCCAGATATTCGGCGATCACCGTCGCGTTGGCGATCAGGTTCTCGTGCGAGAGGCGCACCAGCTTCGGTGAACCCGTGCTGCCCGATGTCGACATGAGGATTGCGAGATCGTCGTGTAGCGGGCGCAGATCGTGACGGTGGTGGTGAATTCCGCCGCCGGCGATGACGATGTCCGGGAGGTAGGTTTCCTCGATCGCGGCGTGCTCGCGTCGCGCGTCGACCGGCAGCACAACGTGCTCGGCTGCCAGCGCTCCCAGGTAGTGCACCAGCGTCGAGATGTCGTTGCGGGTTTCCAGCAGCACGAGACGGCGTGGGCCGCCGAGGGCGTGTGCGACGTCGGTGACTCGGTCCGCGAGTTCGCGGTAGGTCAGTTGTGCGGTGTCGGTGAGGAGCGCGATGCGCTCGCCGTGGCTCTGCAGATGCTCGACGAGAAGGCTCACGTGAACACGACTCCGTTGCCTACCACCTCGATGCGCACCTTCGCGTCGATCGCCGGGGGTTCGAGGCTGTTCTGGCGCACGATGATCGGTTCGATTTCGCCAGCGGGATCGATGGTCAGCAGGACGTCGTGGCCGAGGAATTCGACAGCCAACACCTTGCCGACGCGATCGAGTTCGCCGTCGTCTGTAACGACCTTCGCCACAAGCTGTTCAGGCCGCAGCAACAACGTCCCGGGTCCGTCGTCGGCGCGCACCGGAACACGTCCGATGGCGCACTCGGCGATCCCGGATGCGACTACACACGGCATCGTGATGCTGTCGCCGAGGAACTCGGCCGTGAAACGGTCGTGCGGCTCGCGGTACACGTGCTGCGGCGAACCGACCTGGGTGAAGCGCCCATCGCGCATCACCGCGACCTGGTCGGCGATCGACAGTGCCTCCTCCTGGTCGTGCGTGACCAGCAGCGAGGTGACGCCGGCGTCGGCGAGCAACCCGGCGACCACCTTCCTGGTCGTCGCGCGAAGACCGGTGTCCAGTGCGCTGAACGGTTCGTCGAGAAGCATCAGGACCGGCTGCCGAGCGAGCGCCCGGGCCAGCGCGACGCGCTGCTGCTGACCGCCCGAGAGCTGATCCGGGCGTCGGTCCGCGAATGACGGGTCGAGCGAGACGGTTTCGAGAAGCTCGCCGACGCGGCGGCGCACCGTGTCGCGGCCCTCGCCACGAATCCCGTACGCAATGTTCTGTCCGACGGTGAGATGCGGGAACAGCGCTCCGTCCTGTGCGACGTAGCCGACGCTGCGCCGGTGCGGCGGCACCGCTCGTTGCGGGCTGGCGACCTCGCGTCCGTCGATCGTGACCGTACCCTCGCCGGGAGTCTCGAAGCCGGCGATGAGCCGTAGCAGCGTCGTCTTCCCGCAGCCGGACGCGCCGACGACCGCGGTGGTAGTGCCCCGCTGAAGCTGGAGGTCGATGTGATCAAGCACGACATGGCCGTTGAACGACTTCGTGAGTCCGGAGATGTCGACCATCGCTTCGGTCACAGTGCGGCCACCTTCATCGACTGGCGGAAGAGCAGGACGGTCACCGGTATGGCCAGCAGCACAAGCACCAGTGCGTACGGTGCCGCAGCCGCGTAGTCGAGTTCGCTACTCCACGACCAGAACATCATCGACAACGTGCGGGTTCCGGTCGGTGCGAGCAGCAGCGTTGCGGTCAATTCGGTTGCTACCGCGACGAATACCAGTGATCCGCCTGCAGCTGCCGCGGGCGCGCTGAGGCGCAGTGTCACGCGGAAGAACGTCTCCATCGGCGAAGCGCCCAGCGACCGGGACGCTTCCTCGAGGCTCAGTGGGACCTGCGCGAGGCCTGCGCGAACGTTGACCAGCGCGCGCGGCATGAACAGCAGGACGTAGGCGAACACGATGAGCGGCACACTCTGGTACAGCGGTCGCACGTAATGGATTGCGACGGTGACGAGCGCCAGTGCGGTGACGATGCCGGGCAGCGAGCTCGTCACATAGTTGGCGCCCTCGACCGCGCGGGCGAGCGGCCCGCTGGACCGCACCGCGACCCAGGCGACCGGAAATGCGAGCACCACGGTGATGACCGCTGCCAGACCGGCGAGACCGATCGTCTGCGCCAGTGACGTGCCGAGGTCGGCGAAGTCCCACACGTCGGCGCCACCGATCCGCAGCCAGCGCAGCAGTGTCCATACCGGCACGCCGAGTGACAGAATGGTCAGCGCCGTCAACGCCAGCAGGGCAGGGATCCTGCTGTGTCCCAGCCGGTTCGGCGTGGCAGCCCGCGGTGCGCCCGAGCCGATCCTGGCGAACCGGATCTTGCCGCGCGCGACCGCTTCCGCGATGAGCAGCACCAGACAGAGCAGGACAAGCACGCCGGCGAGCATGCTGCCGGCCGCACCGTCGAAAGTGACCTGGAACTGCTGGAAGATCGCGACGGTGAACGTGTCGAAGCGAATCATCGCGAACGCGCCGAATTCCGAGAGCAGATGCAGGCCGACCAGTAGGGACCCGCCGAGGATGGCGAGCCGCAGCTGCGGAAACACCACGCGGAAGAAGACGCCGGCCGAATCCGACCCGAGGGTGCGAGCCGATTCCTCGACGGCGGGGTCGAGCCGGCGCAGCGTCGCCGCGACGGGTAGATACATCAACGGAAAGTACGACAAGGTGGTGATCAGCACCCCGGCGAACAGCCCGTGGATCGACGGGAGGACGCCGACCCATGCGTAGCTGTTGACGAATGCCGGAACAGCCAGCGGCGCAACGAACAACGGCCGCCAGAACCCCCGGCCGGGAAGATCGGTTCGCTCCGTCAGCCACGCCAGACCAACCCCGATCAGAACGCACAGCGGCACCGTGATGCAGACCAGTGCGACAGTGTTGACGAGCAGTTCGCCGACCCGCGGCCGAACCACCAGCTCGTATGCCCGAGTCCACCCGACAGACACCGTGCCCCACACCACGTAACCGAGCGGAATGCAGGTGGCCGCGACCAGAATCGCGACCGTCGCGGAGACCAGCGGACCCGGCCGCGAGGCCGCGTCAGGCTTCGAGGACTCGACCGCGGGGGCCGGAACGGGGGGAGCTGCAGCAGTCACCTATAACAAGCCCGCCTTCGTCATCAGCTCGGTCGCCTGCGCAGAATTCAGCGTCGAGGGGTCGACCGGTGGCGCCTGTAGGGAGTCCAACGGTGGCAGCGCGGAATTGGCGGGCACACCGCTGGCGACCGGGTACTCGAACGAGGTGCCGTTCTCGAGTACTTCCTGGCCCTTCTTCCCGGTGATGAACTGGATGAACTGCTGCGCTTGGTCCTTCTTCTTGCTGGATTCGAGCACACCGCCACCGGACAGACTCACGAACGCGCCGGGGTCGGAGTTCTTGAAGTAGTGCAGCGCCGTATTCGCGCTCATCTCTTTGGTTTTCGCCTGATCGCGGAACCAGTAGTAGTGGTAGATCACACCGCCGTCGACCTCGCCGGCGTTGACGGCCTTCAGCGTGGCGATGTTGTCGCTGTAGAGCGTGGCGCCGGACTTCATCGCGGCGAGCCACTTCGACGTTTCGGCCTCACCCTTGAGCTGCAGCAGCGCCGCGACGATGGCCTGGAAGTCGGCCTTGGTCGGCGGCGCACCCCAGCGGCCCTTCCATTCGGGCTTCTGCAGATCCAGCAGCGACTGCGGAAGCTGGTCGGGGCGCAGCTTGGACGTGTTGTAGACGAACACGGTGCTGCGCGCGGCGACGCCGGTCCACTTGCCGGTCGCCGGGCGGTACTGCGCAGGAACCTGATCAAGGGTGGCGGAATCGAGATCGGCGAAGAGCCCCGCCCGTTCGACCGCCGCCATGGCCGGCGAGTTCTCCGTCAGGAAGACGTCGGCGGGCGACGCGTCGCCCTCGGCGACGAGCTGATTTCCGAGCTCGGTGTCGCCACCCTGGCGATAGGTGACCTTGATGCCGGTCTCCTCGGTGAATGCGTCGATCCACTCCCTGGTCAGCGACTCGTGCTGAGCGTTGTAGATCAGCAGCTCGTCGCTCTCGCTCGAACTCGAGCACGAGGTCGCTCCGAGCACGACAGCGACGGTCGACACGAGTGCGGCGATCCGGCTCCAACGGGGGCGCATCCAGGCGGTCCTTCCCGCGCCGAACCGGCGCTTTTAGCTGAGGTTTACCTAATTGAACATACCCTGCCTTATTTCGTGCGGTGTAGTGCCAAATGGCATTTGTACTGCGCCGCCGCTCGCGTTTTCCCGCGGCCGTCGTACGGGTACGTTCACCCTTAAATCGATCCGTCGGAACCGACCCTGAGGACACCGTATGAAGAAGTCAGCTCACCCGACACGTCCGCGAGTCATCTGCGCCGCCGCGGCCGGGGCGCTTGCGGTCTGCGCGGCTGTCATCACCGCTCCTGCGGCGACCGCGGGAGACTGCACGGCCAGTGGACTCGCCAGCGTCGCCGGTCCCGTCCTCGCCGAGGCAGGCGGCTACCTCGGTGCCCACCCGGGCGCGAACAATGTGCTGACCGCAGCGGCCTCGCAGCCGCCCGACGTGGCACGGGACAACGTGCGGGGGTACTTCACGGCCAACCCCGGCGAGTTCCTGGACCTTCGCAGAATCGCCGGTCCGCTTCAGGATCTGCGTAACCAGTGCGGCATCACGGTCACTCCGGGACAGTTCGCGACGCTGTTCGAGGCCCTGCAGTCCTGACCTGCAGTCCTGACCTGCAGTCCTGAACTTTTCCACCTGACCGTCGATAGCCGATGAGTTTGGGCGGCGGCGGGAGTCGATCCATAGACGAGGACGGCGCACATCGAAGGGAGAGTTCAATGAGTACCGAGGTGACAACGGCGGGGAAGCCCCCGGTGGTTGACAACGAAACCTGGCGAGCCGCGCTGGACGATCTGCGAGTCCGCGAGAAGGCCGCGACCAGGGAGCTCGATGCGATCGCGGCCGCGCGCAGGCGACTGCCGATGGTCGAGATGGACGACTACACGCTCACCGGCGCCGACGGTCCGATCCGGCTCGTCGACGTCTTCGATGGCCGGTCGCAATTGATCGTCTACAACCACATGTGGCAGGACGGCGCCGAATGGCAGTGCGGCGGCTGCACCGGCTTCACGTCCCAGTTCACCCGGCTCGAGTTCCTCGACAACTATGACGCGCGATTCGTGATCGTGACGAACGGTCCCATCGACGAAGCGTTGGCGTACCGCGAAAAGGTCGGTAACCGAATGGACTGGTACTCGGCGGCGGGTACGTCATTCGGCGCCGACGTCGACGCCGCGCCGGGCGAGGGATTCGGAGTCAATGTGTTCCTGCGTGACGGCGACGCGGTCTACCGGACATGGCACACCAACGGGCGCGGTACCGAGCAGCTGAGCCACTCCTTCGCGCTGATCGATCTGCTGCCGTACGGCAGGCAGGAGGAGTGGCAGGACTCGCCGGAAGGGTGGCCGTCGCGGCCGACGTATTCCGGATGGCTGGACAGCCCGGATATCGCGCGAGCCTACGGACGCGGCGACTGACTGCGGATCACATGCGTCCGTATCGTCCGCGCACGAAGTTGTAGACGCCGAACGCGGCGATGCCGATCGCCGCGAGAATGAGTAGGACCTTGCCGAACGGCGCCTGCCCGAGCGCCTTCACCGCGGCGTCGAGTCCTGCCGCCTTCGACGGGTCGGCCTGCAGCGTCGCGATGATCACGAGCAGGCCCGCACCGGCCAGCACCAAGCCCTTGGCGGCATAGCCGCTGACGCCGACGGCGGTGACCCAGGTCCCGCCCGACACGCGCAAATCCTTGAAAAACTTCTTGGTCACGCCCTTGTAGACGTGATAGCCGCCAACGCCCACCAGACCCAATCCGACCGCAATCAAAAGCGCCTTGCCCCAACCGGATTGCATCAGCTGCGCACTCAGGCCGGTGTTCTGCTGACTGCTCTGTTGTCCGCTTCCCGTCGCGAAGCGCACAGCCGATGCGGCGATGGCGAAGTTCACGATCGCCAGGCCGATGGACTTCGCGCGTTTCCATGCCGGGGTGTCGTCGCTGTGAGGGCCGGACCCTTCGCCGGGTTTCGACCCGATGATGGCTTCAGCCACTCGCCACAGGCCAAGTGCGACAAGACCGATCGCCGCCACCCAGAGGATCAGCGTGCCGCCGGTCTGGCGGGCCAGGGTCGCCAGGGCGCCGGACTGATCTGCATTGCCACCGGACCCGAAGGCGATGCGGAGGACGATGTAGGCGACGAGTAGGTGCAGGACGCCGCTGGTGATGAATCCGGCGCGCGCCGTGTATTCGAACGCGTCGCTGTTGGTCGCACGATCTGCCACGCCGTGCAATGTCTTGTCGGCCATGACGCCATGTACCCCCTTTTTGACGGTGGCGAAACCAAAAGGCTGTGGATGAATTCGCGTCTGGGGACTACTGCGCTTCCAGTGCCGGTCGTTGTCGGGGCCGCTGCGCATCGTGAGGTCATGACTTTTCCCAAGACGTCGTGGACTCGCGCCGAAATCGGCGCACTCGGAGAGCGTTTGGCGGTTGAGCATCTGCAGTCGTCGGGGCTGCGGGTGTTGGCGCGCAACTGGCGCTGCCGCTATGGCGAACTCGATGTCATCGCGGCCGACGACACCGCACGCATCGTGGTGTTCGTCGAGGTGAAGACCCGCACCACTGACCGTTTCGGCGGTGTCGAACATGCCGTCACACCGGAGAAACTGCGCCGGTTGCGGCGGCTCGCCGGGTTGTGGTTGGCCCGCCAGGACACCCGATGGGCCTCGGTTCGCATCGATGTGATCGGCGTGCGCATCGGGCGGCGGCCCATTCCCGAGATCACCCACCTGCGGGGAGTGGGCTGATGGCGCTGGGCCGAGCCTTCTCGGTGGCCGTTCGCGGTCTCGACGGCCACATCGTGGAGATCGAAGCCGACATCACTTCCGGACTGCCCGGCGTGCATCTGGTCGGGCTTCCCGACGCCGCGTTGCAGGAGTCGCGAGACCGGGTGCGCGCCGCGATCACCAACTGCGGCAGCGACTGGCCGCAGGCGCGCCTGACGCTGGCACTCTCGCCGGCCACACTGCCGAAGATGGGCTCCGTCTACGACATCGCGCTGGCTATGGCGGTGATGTCGGCGCACGGGAAGGCGGAGTGGAACAGGCTGGAAAAGACGGTGCTGCTGGGCGAATTGGCACTCGACGGTCGTGTGCGGCCGGTCAAGGGTGTTCTTCCGGCCGTACTGGCCGCCAAACGAGAGGGGTGGCCGCTCGTCGTCGTGCCGGTCGAGAACCTTGCCGAAGCGGCGCTGGTGCACGATATCGATGTCAAAGGCGTGCGAACGCTCGGCCAGTTGAAGTCGTGGATCGAGGGAAAAGGACAACTCGAGGAGAGCGTCGAGACACCGTCTCCCGCGCCATCGCCGACAGCCGACCTCGCCGACGTGATCGGGCAGACGCAGGCCCGATATGCGGTCGAAGTGGCCGCAGCGGGTGCGCACCACCTGATGCTGACCGGTCCGCCCGGCATCGGGAAAACTATGCTCGCGCAATGGCTTCCAGGATTGCTGCCGACGCTGACCGAGAGTGAGGCGCTCGAGGTGACCGCGATCCATTCGGTCGCGGGCCTGCTTTCGGGCAGTACGCCGTTGATCACGCGACCGCCGTTTGTCGCACCGCACCACACCTCGTCCGTTGCGGCGATGGTCGGTGGCGGCAGCGGAATGGCCCGGCCCGGTGCGGTCAGCCGGGCCCACCGCGGCGTGTTGTTCCTCGACGAATGCGCGGAGATCGGTGTCAGTGTGATGGAGGCATTGCGCACGCCTCTGGAGGACGGCGAGATTCGGCTGGCCCGACGCGATGGCGTGGCGCGGTATCCGGCGCGGTTCCAGTTGGTGCTGGCCGCCAATCCCTGTCCGTGTGCGCCTGCGGATCCGCGGGACTGCATCTGCCCGGGGCAGGTCAAACGGCGCTATCTGGGCAAGCTGTCCGGTCCGCTGCTGGATCGGGTTGACCTCGTCGTGGAGATGCACCCGCAACTAGCGGGCGCGTTCGCTCAGCAAGAAGGCGAGTCCACCGCCGCCGTCTGTCAGCGCGTGGCGACCGCGCGTCAGGCGGCGGCGGAGCGGTGGGGTCCCTACGGCATCCGCACCAACGCCGAGGTCAGCGGATCCCTGTTGCGCAAGAGGTTTCGCCTTCCCCCCGCAGTGATGAAGCCGTTGAGCGGGGCTCTTGACCGGAAGCAGATCAGCATGCGTGGAGCAGATCGCAGTCTGCGGGTCGCCTGGACGCTCGCCGACCTGGCGGGGCGAACCTCACCGGTGCTGGAGGACGTCAGCACCGCACTGAGCTTTCGACAGAGCGGGGGAGCGCGATGACCGACCAGATCTCACGTGCGTGGGCATATCTGTCACGGGTCGCGGAACCTCCGTGCCCCGAGCTGAGGGCGCTGACCAGACGGGTTGGCCCCGTGGAGGCGGCAGAGCGCGTGCGTACTGGTGACGTCGACGACGTCATCGCAAGGCGCACCGAGGCGAGACGCCAGATAGACTGTGCGGCAAATGATCTGGAAACGCTCGATCGTATGGGTGGGCGGTTGATCAATGCGGACGATGCGGAATGGCCACTGTTGGCGTTCAACTCGTTCTGCGGTGTGAGCGGCCGGCCGCAGGCACACGAACCGATGGTGCTGTGGGTTGTCGGCCCGGCGTACCTCGCTGGAATCGCCGAACGGGCCGCCGCGATCGTCGGCACGCGCGCGGCCACTGCGTACGGGGAGTTCGTTGCGGCCGATCTCGCTGCGGGTCTGGCGGCACGCGATGCTGCCGTCGTCTCGGGCGGGGCCTTCGGTATCGACGGCGCCGCACACCGCGCGGCGTTGGCGGCAGACGGTGTGACCGTCGCGGTGCTCGCAGGAGGGATCGACGTGCCGTACCCGGCCGCGCATGCCGCGATGTTGCGACGAGTTCGCGGAGAAGGTCTTGTGATCAGCGAATACCCACCCGGCGAGCGACCCGCGCGGCACCGGTTCCTGACCCGCAACCGGTTGGTCGCTGCACTGGCCGGCGCGACGGTCGTCGTCGAGGCGGGTGCGCGCAGCGGTGCAGCCAACACCGCCGCGTGGGCGGGTGCACTCGGCCGACCGGTGTGTGCTGTGCCGGGTCCGGTGACGTCCTCGGCGTCGGTAGGGTGCCATGCCCTGCTGCGCGCAGGCGCCAATGTGATCACCCGCACCGAGGACCTTGTCGAACTGATCGGCCGCGCGGGCGAACTCGCGCCCGAGGAGCCGCGCCCCGCATCTCCGCTCGACGAGCTCGCCGACGCCGAGAGGCACGTCTACGACGCGCTTCCGGCCCGCGGCTCGCGCACCGCGGACGAAGTCGCGGTGGCCGCAGGCTTGCCGCCGATGCAGGTGTTGGGTCCACTGGCGGTGCTGGAACTGTCCGGTTTGGTGGTGCGCAGCGAGGGTAGGTGGAAGCTGGCGCGGCGGACATGAGGTAGCCGACCCGCAGTATTCCGGCGCTCGTATCCTCGACAGGCGAGCGATCAACAGGAGGAACCGTGGCAGGACGTCCGGTGCACACGTTCGAAGTGGTGCGTACCGAGCAGATAACCCCGCATCTGACGCGGGTGGTGCTCGGCGGTGACGGCTTCGACACCTTTACGCCCAACGACTCCACAGACGCGTACGTCAAGATCATCTTCGTTGCCGACAGTGTCGACGTCGCCGCGCTTCCACAACCGCTGACGCAGGACAGCTTCAAGACCCTGCCTCCCGAGCGCCAACCGCCGGTCCGCACCTACACGGTGCGACGGGTGGACGCCGAACGTCGCGAGATCGCGATCGACTTCGTCGTGCACGGCGAGCACGGTGTCGCCGGACCGTGGGCCAATTCGGCGGTTCCGGGCCAACCGGCGTATCTGATGGGACCCAGCGGCGCTTATGCGCCCGATCCCGCCGCGGACTGGCACCTGCTGGCCGGCGATGAGGCAGCGGTTCCGGCGATCAGCGTGGCGTTGGAAGCCTTGCCGGACAACGCTATCGGCCAGGTCTTCATCGAGGTGGCCGGTCCCGACGACGAGATCGAATTGAAGGCCCCACCGGGGGTGGACATCATGTGGATCTACCGTGGCGGACGGGCCGACCTGGTAGCCGAGGAGGCGGCCGGTGACCACGCTCCGCTGATCGAGGCCGTCAAGGGCGCCGCGTGGCTGCCCGGTCAGGTGCAGGTGTTCATCCACGGCGAAGCGCAGACCGTGATGCACAATCTGCGGCCGTACATCCGCAAGGAACGGGGTGTCGACGCGAAGTGGGCGTCGTCGATCTCGGGGTATTGGCGTCGCGGGCGTACCGAGGAGACGTTCCGGCAGTGGAAGGCCGAGCTCGCGAAGGCCGAACAGGCCAACTCGTAACGACGAGCCTGGCACGCTAGCCGTATGGCATTCAGCGATTACGAATTCGAGATCTACCTGCAGGGGCTGTCGGGTGTGCTGCCGTTGCTCCCGATGTCCTTCGCGGAGCTGGAGGCCAAGGCGCAGGCCGCGATGTCACCGGGGATTTGGTCATATGTCGCGGGTGGCGCGGGCGATGAACGAACCCAGCGCGTCAATGTCACCGCCTTCGAGAACTGGGGGTTGATGCCCCGGATGTTCGTCGGCGCGGCCGAACGCGACCTGTCGGTGGACTTCCTCGGGCTGAACCTGCCGTCGCCGGCAATGCTGGCGCCCGTCGGTGTCATCGCGCTGTGCGCGCAGGACGGGCGCGGCGACCTCGCGACGGCCCGAGCCGCGGCCCGCACCGGCGTCCCGATGATCGCATCGACGATGTCAGCGGATCCGATGGAGGACGTCGCCGCCGAATTGGGCGATACGCCAGGGTTTTTCCAGCTCTACACACCGAAAGATCGCGACGTGGCCGCGAGCTTCGTGCACCGCGCCGAGGCCGCGGGATTCAAAGGCATCGTCGTGACACTCGACACCTGGATTCCGGGCTGGCGGCCGCGGGACCTGACGACGTCGAACTTCCCGTTCCTGCGTGGTCATTGCCTGGCCAACTACACCAGCGATCCGGTGTTCCTCGACAGCCTGGCGCAGCCGTTCGAGGAGAATCCGCAGGCCGCGATCATGCAGTGGATCTCGATCTTCGGGAATCCGCTCACGTGGGACGACCTACCGTGGTTGCGCTCGCTGACCACATTGCCGATCCTGCTCAAGGGGATATGTCATCCCGACGATGTGCGGCGCGCGAAAGACGGTGGCGTCGACGCGATCTACTGCTCCAACCACGGCGGACGCCAGGCCAACGGTGGGATACCGGCCATCGATTGCCTGCCGGGAGTCGTCGAAGCCGCCGATGGAATCCCAGTGCTCTTCGACTCGGGCATCCGCAGCGGCGTGGACATTGTCAAGGCCATCGCGCTGGGCGCCTCGGCCGTCGCGATAGGTAGGCCGTACACCTACGGTCTCGCGCTGGGCGGGGAGGACGGCATCGTGCACGTGCTGCGGTCGCTGCTCGCCGAGGCCGACCTGACCATGGCGGTCGACGGGTACCGGTCGCTGAAGGAACTGACTCCCGACACGCTGCGACGCGTCACCTGATTCGCGGAATCGTCTGCGACGGTGGACGGCGTGGACGCGATCCTGGAGGAGTTCGACGAGTACCTCGCGCTGGAGCGCGGCCGCTCCGACCACACCCGCCGCGCGTACCTCGGCGATTTGCGATCGCTGTTCGACTTCGTCGCCGAGCGCAGGCCCGACGCAGGCATCGACGCGCTGAGCCTTCCGGTGCTGCGCTCGTGGCTGGCCGCTCAGGCCGCATCGGGGGCCGCCAGGACGACGCTGGCCAGACGCACCTCAGCTGCCAAGACCTTCACCGCGTGGGCGATGCGACGCGGACTGATCGCGAGTGACCCGGCGGCACGCCTGCAGATACCGAAGTCTCGCCGAACGCTGCCAGCTGTGCTGCGCCAGGATCAGGCGCTCGACGCGATGGCGGCCGCGAAATCCGGTGCACAGCAAGGCGATCCGCTCGCCCTGCGCGACCAGCTGATCGTAGAGCTGCTGTATGCCAGCGGCATCCGGGTCAGCGAGCTGTGCGGACTGGACATCGACGACGTCGACATGTCGCGACGGCTGCTGCGAGTGCTTGGCAAGGGCAACAAGCAGCGCACGGTGCCGTTCGGTGCGCCTGCGCAGGCGGCTCTCGGGTCATGGCTGTCCGACGGCAGGCCGGGTCTCGCGACTGCGAACTCCGGTCCGGCGCTGCTGCTCGGGGCGCGTGGACGCCGGCTCGATCCGCGGCAGGCCCGGACGGTCGTGCACCAGACGATGGCCGCGGTCGATGGCGCACCCGATATTGGCCCGCACGGGCTGCGACACAGCGCGGCTACGCATCTGCTCGAGGGTGGAGCCGACCTGCGTGTCGTGCAGGAGCTGCTCGGCCATTCGACTCTCGCCACTACGCAGCTCTATACGCACGTCACCGTCGCGCGACTGCGTGCCGTGCACGATCAGGCCCACCCGCGCGCCTGAAAACCTGCGATTTCGGTGCGCAAGCGATCGCTCAGCGTTCGTGCGCGCACCGAAATCGCCTAGCGGACGGGCTTGAGGCGGATCGGCGTACTCGCCAGCAGGCCCAACGGGTCGACGTAGTCGGCGCGTGACGCCGGGCCCCACATCGCGCCCCAGTGCAGGCAGGCGGGCGCAGCGCAGCCGGCATGCCCGGCCTGCAATTCGCCGAGCATCGTGCCGGCGTCGATGCGCTGACCGGCCCGTACCGCTGCCACGACGGGCTCGTAGCTGGTGCGCAGACCGCCCCGATGGGCGACCGACACCACGGGCCGACCTGCGAGTTCGCCGGCGAACACGACCGTTCCCGGCGCCGCGGCGTACACGCGCTGACCGGGTGTGCCTGCGAGATCGACGCCGCGATGGCCCGGCTGCCAGTTCGGTGACGGAGCGTCGAACATCCGCATAACAGCAGGTCGTGGCCGCAGCGGCCACTCCAGCCGCTCACCATCCGCAGAAGCCGGCGCCCCCAGTGCGATCGCGACCGTGAGAAGCAGTGCGAAAAATCGCATCCCCCCAGTTCAGCGTCGCACCCCTGGCACAAGCCATAGTGAACTGCACATCTGTGGACCAGCAGCTCACTGTGGAAAATCCCGGGTCGTCCCCTGCCCTACGGGCGTGGGCCCATCGCTCCTGCCCTCCGGACGGAAAAAGCACCCTCCAACAGCGTGTAAACTCCTACCCGCAGCTCGCTTGCGCGGGCTGACTTCGCGTGTCTGCAGCTCGACCCGTTCCGCTAGGTCGAATTCCGGATGCCGTCGGTCCCGTCGTACGGATGGGTCTGGCATCTGCGCAGTCACCAGGGTTCGGCATCACCCGACGCCGGACGACAACCGACAAAAAGAGGACATGGCCGACTATGGCTGTTGTAACCATGAAGCAGCTGCTGGACAGCGGCACCCACTTCGGGCACCAGACCCGTCGCTGGAATCCCAAGATGAAGCGGTTCATCTTCACTGACCGCAACGGCATCTACATCATCGATCTGCAGCAGACGCTGACCTACATCGACAAGGCGTACGAGTTCGTCAAAGAGACTGTTGCTCATGGCGGCAGCATCATGTTCGTCGGCACCAAGAAGCAGGCCCAGGAGTCGATCGCCGAAGAGGCGACCCGCGTCGGCATGCCCTACGTGAACCAGCGCTGGCTGGGCGGCATGCTCACCAACTTTTCGACCGTGCACAAGCGCCTGCAGCGCCTCAAGGAACTCGAGGCGATGGAGCAGACCGGTGGCTTCGAGGGTCGCACCAAAAAGGAAATCCTGATGCTTACCCGCGAGAAGAACAAGCTCGAGCGCAGCCTCGGCGGTATCCGCGACATGCAGAAGGTGCCCTCGGCCATCTGGGTCGTCGACACCAACAAGGAGCACCTCGCGGTCGCAGAGGCCCGCAAGCTCAACATCCCGATCATCGCGATCCTCGACACCAACTGCGATCCCGATCTCGTCGACTACCCGATTCCGGGCAACGACGATGCGATCCGGTCGGCGGCACTGCTGACCAAGGTGGTGGCCTCTGCGGTCGCCGAGGGACTGCAGGCCCGCGCCGGCGCAGGCAAGGGTGATGGAGAAGCCCAGGCCGAAGGTGCCGAGCCGCTCGCCGAGTGGGAGCAGGAGCTGCTCGCAGGCGCGACCGCGTCCACCGAGGCCGGTGGGGCCGACGGCGCCCCTGCCGCCGAAACACCCCAACAGTCATAGGGAAAGGCTGATATGGCGAACTACACCGCTGCCGATGTGAAGCGACTTCGGGAACTCACCGGTGCCGGCATGCTCGACTCCAAGAACGCACTGGTCGAGTCCGAGGGCGACTTCGACAAGGCCGTTGAACTCCTGCGCATCAAAGGTGCTAAGGACGTCGGCAAGCGCGCCGAGCGTGCGACTGCCGAGGGTCTCGTCGCGGCCAAGGACGGCGCACTGATCGAGCTGAACTCCGAGACCGACTTCGTGGCCAAGAACGCCGAGTTCCAGGCCGCGGCCGACCAGATCGTCGCGGCCGCCGCGGCGGCGAAGGCCACCGACGTCGACGCTCTCAAGGCGGCCAAGGTCGGTGACACGACGGTCGAGCAGCTGATCGCGGACCTGTCGGCGAAGATCGGCGAGAAGCTCGAACTGCGCCGCGTCGCGTACTTCGACGGCAACGTCGAGACATACCTGCACAAGCGCTCTGCCGACCTGCCGCCCGGCGTGGGTGTGCTGGTCGAATACGAATCCGGCGACAACGAAAAAGGCACTGCCGCTGCGCACGCCGTGGCGTTGCAGATCGCCGCGCTGAAGGCGAAGTACCTCACCCGTGAGGACGTGCCCGAGGACATCGTCGCCAATGAGCGGCGTATCGCCGAGGAGACGGCCAAGGAGGAGGGCAAGCCTGAGCAGGCTCTGCCGAAGATCGTCGAGGGTCGCGTGACCGGCTTCTACAAGGACGTCGTGCTGTTGGATCAGCCGTCGGTCTCCGACAACAAGAAGACCGTCAAGGCTCTGCTCGACGAGGCTGGCGTGACCGTCACCCGGTTCGTGCGCTTCGAGGTCGGTCAGGCGTAACGACGCACTATCGCAAAGGCCCCCGGACTTCCGGGGGCCTTTGGCGTTGGCGGACCGCAGCTTCGGTACGGCTTGGTACCGTCGCTGTATGAATCACGGTGATGAGGCCCCCGGCCGAAGAACAAACGGCCGATGCCACGCCTTCGGCGACGACGCCCTCGGCGACCTCGACGCCGTCGGCCTCGTCGACGCCCTGCGGTCCGGCGACGTATCAGCGGCCGAACTGGTCGACGCGGCGATCGCCCGCACCGAAGCCGTCAATCCCGCGCTGAACGGTCTTGCATTCGAGGCCTACGACCGCGCGCGGACCCGCGCAGCGGCGACGCGCTCGTTCGGCGGTTATTTCGACGGGGTGCCGTCGTTCATCAAGGACAACGTCGCAGTCAGAGGCTGGCCGACGATGCAGGGGACCGACGCATGGGACCCGCGCCCGATGCCGGCCGACGGCGCGTTCGCGCGGGTATTCCTCGGCACCGGGCTGCTGCCACTGGGTAAGACGCAGATGTCGGAATTCGGCTTCAGCGGTGCCGCCGAACATCCGCGCATCGGTCCGGTGCGCAACCCGTGGAATACGGAGTACACCGCAGGCGCGTCGTCGTCGGGCTCCGGTGCGTTCGTCGCGGCCGGTGTCGTGCCGATCGCGCATGCCAACGACGGGGGCGGTTCGATCCGAATCCCGGCTTCCTGCAACGGGCTGGTCGGTTTGAAGCCGACGCGCGGGCGAATTCCTCTGGACAAGGAAACGGCTCAAATGCCGCTTCATCTCGTGGCCAACGGTGTGGTGTCGCGATCGGTGCGGGATACGGCGGCGTTCCTGCGCGAGGCCGAGCGCGTGTACCGCAATCCCAAGCTGGCCCCCATCGGTGACGTGACGCAACCCAGCAAGCAGCGACTGCGCGCCGCGGTGTGCACGCATTCCATTTCGCGTGGAGCGAGCCCCGAAGTCCGCGAGTTGACACTCAAGACAGCCGCGCTGCTCGAGTCGCTCGGACATCGGGTCACCGAGATCGACAACCCCGTGCCCGCCCGTTTCAAGGACGACTTCCTGGTCTACTGGTCGTTTCTCGCGTTCGCCGTGACACGCAGTGGCCGACGCATGTTCGGCCCCAGCTTCGACCGCACCCGCCTGGACAACATCACGCTCGGACTCGACCGCAAGGCTGCGCGCAACCTGCACAAGCTTCCGTTGGCCATCCGCAGATTGTCAGCGTCTCACCGCATCACCGCCCGGCTCGGCCAGCAATACGACGTCGTGTTGATGCCGACGCTCGCCGAGGTCACCCCACCGATCGGCTACCTGGATCCGACCCAGGACTTCGACACGGTGATGGATCGACTCGTCGACTGGGCGGCATTCACCCCGTTGCAGAACGCGACCGGCGATCCGGCGATCTCGTTGCCGCTCGCGGAATCGGCCAATGGTCTTCCGGTCGGCATGATGTTGACCAGCCCCCGCGGCCATGAAGCCCGCCTGCTCGAGTTGGCTTACGAACTGGAAGAGGCGCAGCCCTGGGCGAGAATCCAGTCATGACCCTTCGCGAGCAGACGCAAAGCGCATGTCGCGTCGGCGTTTCGCGACACGTTGCGTCTGCTCGCGCGATGTAGGCCGCGCCTGCTGACCTCAGCCGGTGATCTCCCGGCAGAAGTCGACGGTCGCACGTGTCAAGGATTGCGCGCCCTCGCGCAACGCCTGCTCGAGCGGGGTTCCGTCCGCGGTGATCGCAATCAGGCGCTCCACCCCGTGTCCCAGCAGTACCGAGGCGTCGGGCGCTACCCGTCCCGCAAAGATGGCCACTCGCGCCCCCGCCCGCACCGCGACCTGTGCGACACCGAAAGGTGTTTTGCCCATTACGGTTTGGGCGTCCACGCTGCCTTCGCCGGTCAACACCCAGTCGGCGCCGCTGACCGCCCGTTCGAGTCCGACGGTCTCGGCGACTTCGTCGACGCCCGGTTTCGTTTCCGCGCCGAGGAATTCGACAAGTGCGAAACCCAGGCCACCGGCGGCGCCGACACCGGGTCGTTGCGGGTTCACGTTGCCGAGCGTCTTGTAACTGACGGTGGCCAGTTGTGTCAGAGCGGCTTCGAGAATTTCCACATCGGCCGGTGTGGCTCCCTTCTGGGGTCCGAACACCGCGGAGGCGCCGGTCGGGCCCAGAAGCGGCGCGGTGACGTCGGACGCCACGCGAATGCGGACGTCGCGCAGCCGGGGGTCCAGACCCGCGACGTCGATGTGGTCGAGGTGACGCAGCGCGGCGCCGCCGGGTTCGAGCGGAGTTCCGTCGACATCGACGAACGAGGCGCCCAGCGCAGTCAGCATGCCGGCGCCGCCGTCGTTGGTGGCAGATCCGCCGAGCCCGATCAGTAATTCCTCGGCCCCGCGATCGAGTGCGGACCGGATGAGCTGTCCAACGCCGAAGGTGCTGGCGCGCCGAATATCTCGCTGGTCCGGTGGAATCAGCTCAAGTCCCGAAGCGGCAGCCATTTCGATGACCGCGAGCTGACGAAGTGGGATGTATCCGTAGCGGGCGGTGATGGTGCGTCCGAACGGATCCGCGACTTCGGTTTCGACGTGCTGGCCGTGCAGTGCGTCGACGACGGCGTCGACCGTGCCTTCGCCACCGTCGGCCATGGGGACGCCGATGCATTCGGCATCGGGTATCACCTCGAGCACGCCTGCGCGCATCGCGGCGACCGCTTCGGTCGCGCTCATCGACTCTTTGAAGGAGTCAGGTGCCAGGACTATTTTCATCGCTGGCCACAGTTGACCACACCGTCTTCACCGCTGCCAACGGGACATGGTGCTACCGCTTCTTCGCCACGCCCTCGGCCATGACCGTCACGATCTCGTGCATGATCGCGCTGATGTGCAAGGCCGTGATCTGCGACGGATCGAGATGGGGCACGAAGCACACCACGTCGCCGCCGATGACGTCCATCCCGCGGAAGCTGCGCAGGATCTTCTGCATTTCACGCATGGTCAGTCCGCCGGCCTCCGGGTCGGCGACGGCAGGTGCATCGCTGAGCGTCAGCACATCCAAATCCACTGTCACGTAGACCGGTCCATCGCCGATCACCTTCTGAATCTCGCCGACCGCCGCGGGTATCCCGATGTCCTCGATCTCTTCGAGGGACAGCAGCCGGTATCCGGCGTCCTTGGAGTAGTCGTCCATGTTCGGATGCACCATCGGACCGTTGAGGCCGACGAGTACGTAGCGTGACGGGTCGATCAACCCTTCTTCATTGCCGATCCGGAAGCCGTTGCCGGCATGGCAACGCACGCCCGCCGAATCGCCGTATGTATCGGTGTGCGAGTCGAAATGGATGATCCCGATCGGTGCTTTGCGACGCGAGTTCGGCCCGGCGATGGCCCGCAGCACCGGCAGCGTGCAGGCGTGGTCGCCGCCGATGGTAAATGGGAGGACTCCCGCGGCGTCCATGCGTGCATAGAACTTCTCGATGTCGAGGACGGCTTGATCGGCGATGGTCGGTGTGGGAATCGGCACGTCCCCGAAATCACGGATCCTGGCCAGCTCGAAGGGGTTGATGCCGAACTCGCGGTGGCCGCGGTGATACGCCTGTGAGCGGTGCCTGACCGCGCGGGGGCCCAGATACTGCGTCCGCTCGACTGGATTGACCGCCAGCGGGAGTCCTACCAATGCGATGTCGGCCTTTGCGAAATCTGTCTCGATTTCACATCCCAGCAACTTCGGAAATCCGCTCCAGTAGAAGTATCCTTCGAGCAGGTGGATGGCCTCATCAGCGGTAGGAGTAAAGCTCATGGCGGTGCACCCCTCGTAACCGGATGGCTGGGCAAAGTCGCGTCGGCTGGCGCGCACCTCTTTATAGCAAAAATTATCGGGCGCGTTAGTTGTTTCGTTTTCCGGCTATGCGAGAGCGCCCTCAGTCCGATCCGAGGGTTATGAGAATGCGCTTGAATTCCCGGCGCTGCTCCGCGCTCAGTCCCGACATCAGCTTCCGGTCCGCGGCACGTACTCCGGCGTCCGTGCGCTTGAGCAGATCCTCGCCCTCGCGGGTCAGCCGGGCCGGAAGCGATCGTCCCGATTCCACGCTTGCGGGCCTGGTGACCAGGCCGCGGCCCTCCAGGCGGCGCAGAACCATGTTCATGGCCTGCGGCGTGACATTGGTGTCGCGGGCCAGATCGGCGTTGGACCGGCCGGGGTTCTTCGAGAGGATCCGCATGCAAATGTACTGCGGGAAAGCGAGTCCCATGGGATCCAGGACCGTCGCGGTCACCTCCGCGCGCAGCGCGTTGGCCACCCGGGACAACAGATATCCCAGCGGTTGGTCCTCGAGCATGTCCTTCATATCAATTATCTTGACACATATCAACTCCATTGATATACCGGATCCATGACCCAACCCACGAATGAGATGTTCGAATCCGCCTACCGAGGCGAGGCGCCGGAGATGGCGGGGGCAAGGCCGCCGTGGAGCATCGGGGAACCGCAACCCGAACTCGCCGCGCTCATCGAGCAGGGCAAGTTCGAAGGTGACGTCCTCGATGCCGGCTGCGGCGAGGCCGCCATCTCCCTGTATCTGGCCGAGCGGGGGGTCGCGACGGTCGGGCTGGACCAGTCGCCCACGGCGATCGCCATGGCCAAGGAGGAGGCCGCCAGGCGCGGCCTGGACAACGCCACCTTCGCGGTCGCCGACATCAGCGACTTCGGCGGGTACGACGGCCGATTCAAGACCATCGTCGACTCGACGCTGTTTCACTCGATGCCGGTGGAGCTGCGGGAGGGCTACCAGCAGTCCATTGTCCGGGCGGCGGCTCCCGGAGCGTCGTACTTCGTGCTGGTGTTCGACAAGGCAGGGATGCCCGACGGCCCGGCCAACCCCGTCACCGAGGACGAGCTTCGCGAGATCGTGTCGAAGTACTGGACCATCGACGAGATCAGACCTGCGCGGATCCACGGTGTGTTCCCCGAAGGCTTCGAAGAGTTCTTTCCGGTGACAGACGTGCGCGAGGAGCCGAACGGCCGCAGGTCGGTGCCGGCCTTCTTGCTGATCGCGCATCTGCCCGGCTAACTGCGACGCGTGGACCCCGGTTACGGGTCTACCGGCCGCCATGAGGCAGGATTAGGGGAATCTCAGCGAGACCCCGAAGGAGTCGGATGGCAGAGCCGGACAGCCAGCCAACCAGCCCCAACGGTGCCGACCCTGTTTCCCCCGGTGATGCGTCGATGCGTCCGGTATACACCCGCGTCGTGCTCAAGCTGGGCGGCGAGATGTTCGGCGGCGGGCAAGTGGGCCTGGACCCCGATGTCGTTCACCTGGTAGCGCGTCAGATCGCCGAAGTCGTGCGCAGCGGTGTGCAGGTTGCCGTCGTCATCGGCGGCGGCAACTTCTTCCGCGGCGCACAGCTACAGCATCGCGGCATGGAGCGAACCCGCAGCGACTACATGGGCATGCTCGGCACGGTGATGAACAGCCTTGCGCTGCAGGACTTCCTGGAGAAGGAAGGTATCGTGACGCGCGTTCAGACCGCGATCACGATGGGCCAGGTCGCCGAGCCCTACATTCCGCTTCGGGCTCGCAGGCATCTGGAGAAGGGCCGCGTGGTCATCTTCGGCGCCGGTATGGGGCTGCCTTACTTCTCGACGGACACCACCGCGGCGCAACGAGCTCTCGAGATCGGCGCAGAGGTGGTGCTGATGGCCAAGGCCGTCGACGGGGTGTTCACCGCCGACCCGAGGGAAGACCCGGGCGCCGAGTTGTTGACCGCGATCAGCCACCGCGAGGTCATCGACCGCGGCCTCAAGGTCGCCGACGCGACGGCGTTCAGCCTGTGCATGGACAATGGCATGCCCATCCTGGTGTTCAACCTGCTCACCGACGGCAATATCGCGCGTGCGGTCGCAGGTGAGAAGATCGGAACACTCGTCACCACCTAACAGCGGACGCGCTTGCGGACAGCGCGCATGAGGAGACAACGTGATCGACGAAACCCTCTTCGACGCCGAAGAGAAAATGGAGAAGGCGGTGGCAGTCGCGCGCGACGACCTGTCGTCGATCCGCACCGGCCGCGCCAACCCCGGCATGTTCTCCCGCGTCAACATGGACTACTACGGCTCGCCCACGCCCATCACGCAGCTGTCGAGTATCAACGTCCCCGAACCGCGGCTGGTCGTGATCAAGCCCTATGAGGCCAATCAGCTGCGCAACATCGAGGATGCGATTCGCAATTCGGACCTCGGCGTCAATCCGACGAACGACGGCAACGTCATTCGCGTCTCGATCCCTCAGCTCACCGAGGAGCGTCGACGCGACCTGGTGAAGCAGGCCAAGTCCAAGGGCGAGGACGCCCGGGTCTCGGTGCGCAACATCCGTCGCAAGGCGATGGAGGAATTGCACCGCATCAAGAAGGACGGTGAGGCCGGCGAGGACGAGGTCAGCCGCGCGGAGAAGGATCTCGACAAGGCCACCCACACCTACACGAATCAGATCGACGAATTGGTCAAGCACAAAGAAGGCGAGTTGCTGGAGGTCTAGTGACCGATCAGCACATCACTCCCGTGACAGATACGCCGGTCGAAGAGCCGCCCAAGAAATCGTCGCGGGCGGGTCGAAACCTGCCCGCGGCCATCGGCGTCGGCGTGGTCCTCGGCGGGCTGGCTATCGGGGTGCTGCTGTTCGCGCCGATCTGGTGGCTGCTGATGCTTGCGGTGGCGATCCCGATCGGCATGCACGAAGTCATACGACGACTCGGTGAGGCCGGCTACGCGCTTCCCGCGATTCCGCTGCTGGTCGGCAGCCAGGCGATGATCTGGTTGACGTGGCCCTTCGGTCCGGCCGGTCTGCTCGGCGCATACGCCGGAACGATCGTGGTCTGCATGGTGTGGCGCCTGGTCGGACAGGGAATTCGCGAGCAGCCCGTCAACTACCTACGCGACATATCGGCCGCAGTGCTGCTGGCGACCTGGGTGCCGCTGTTCGCGAGCTTCAGCGCGTTGCTGATCTTCCAGGATGACGGTGGCTTCCGGACGTTCATCGTGATCGCCTCGGTGGTGTTCGCCGACATCGGGGGTTATGTCGCCGGCGTGCTGTTCGGCAGGCATCTGATGGTGCCCGCGATCAGCCCCAAGAAATCTTGGGAGGGGCTCGGGGGTTCGCTCGTGTTCGGGGTCGCCGCATCCGTGCTCGCGGTGGTCTTCCTGCTCGGCAAGCCGTGGTGGGTCGGGATCCCGCTCGGCCTGCTGCTGGTCGTCACCGGAGTTCTCGGCGACTTGGTCGAGTCGCAGGTCAAACGCGACCTCGGAATCAAGGACATGGGCAAGTTACTGCCCGGCCACGGGGGAATCATGGACAGGATCGACGCGATGCTGCCCGCGGCGGTCGCCGGATGGATTGTCCTCACCCTGCTGGCGTGAGCCTCTCGCGTGGAGGTTTGGCACCGCAGCGTTTGCGAGGGAACAGCAGCCTGTGGGCCAGCTCACGCGGGCCACTGTGACCCAGGCGGTGAGGATTGCGGCGGCCAGACTGATCCGGATCACCAGCACCGCCATCGGAGACATCACCGAAAGGCAAGTGCGCCAACGAGATAGCCCAGCGCACAAAAGAACGTCATTGCCGTCGCTGCTCGCAGCGGCATGGTCCTGGTGGGCACAGGAGCCATAGTTGCGGGCAACGCCTGGGTTTGCGAATTAATCATGCGGGCTGCGCGATGCGATACTGGTGAGAGCTCATGGCCGTTTCCCTGCCTCTCGTCTTCGATCCACCGCGACGCGCAATGCCGCCGCGCCATATCGCCGACCTCGACGACGACGCGCGCACCGCCGCCGTCGCGGAGTTGGGGCTGCCCGCATTCCGGGGCAAACAGCTGGCCAACCAGTACTACGGGCGCCTGATCGCCGACCCACATCAGATGACGGACCTGCCCGCAGCGCTGCGCGATCAGATCTCTGATGCGCTGTTCCCGAAACTGCTGGACGCGGTGCGTGAGATCGAATGTGACTCCGGGGAGACCCGCAAGATGCTGTGGCGCGCGGTCGACGGCTCGACGTTCGAGTCGGTGCTCATGCGCTACCCGCAGCGCAACACGGTGTGCATCTCGTCGCAGGCCGGGTGCGGGATGGCGTGCCCGTTCTGTGCGACGGGTCAGGGCGGGCTGCAGCGCAACCTGTCGACCGCGGAGATCCTCGAGCAGGTGCGGGCCGCGGCTGTCGAGTTGCGTGATCGCGATGGTGAGGGGATAGCGCCGCCCGCGCGTGGCGGCCGACTGTCCAACATCGTGTTCATGGGCATGGGCGAACCGCTGGCCAACTACAACCGCGTGGTCGCGGCAGTGCGTCGTATCACCGCCGCGCCGCCCTTCGGGTTCGGCATCTCCGCACGTTCGGTCACCGTGTCGACCGTCGGGCTCGCTCCGGCGATCCGCAAGCTCGCCGACGAACGGCTCGGCGTGACACTCGCGCTGTCATTGCATGCTCCCGACGACGAGCTGCGCGACACGCTGGTCCCGGTGAACAGCCGCTGGAAGCTCTCCGAAGCGCTCGATGCGGCAAGGTATTACGCGGATGTGACCGGTCGGCGGGTGTCGATCGAATACGCACTCATCCGTGACGTCAACGATCAGCCCTGGCGGGCGGATCTGTTGGGAAAGCGGTTGCATGGAGCGCTGGGGCCGCTGGCCCACGTCAATGTCATCCCGTTGAACCCGACGCCGGGCAGCGAGTGGGATGCCAGTCCCAAGACCGTCGAGCGCGAGTTCGTCAAGCGGGTACGGGAACGGGGGGTGTCATGCACCGTCCGCGATACGCGAGGACGCGAAATCGCCGCCGCCTGTGGTCAATTGGCTGCCGAGGGCTGAGTAGTCTCAGCGGTCCGCGTCTTGCAGGGGTTTACTCGAGCTTCTTCTGCAAACGCGGCGCTAAGCGGTTGGTGCGCCCGGGGCGTTGTCGAACCACACGTTCTCCTCGCGCAGCCGCCGACTTCGCCAGCCGTCCGGCGTCCGCACCAGCTCGTGGTGGTAGTAGCCGCCGCACGTGCTCATCGCCGTCATGCCGGGCAGCTGCATCGGGTTGTAGAACATCGCCCGCACCGTCGCCGTGTCGCCGCTGATATCGCTTTCGATGTTGGTGATGTAGTGCATGCTCCATCCGATCACGCCGAAATTCGCCGCGAACCAGTCGACGACCTCGTCGCGAGTCCCGACGATGGCGCCCGCCGACGAGTAATCGATGTGGGCGTCGTCGGTGAACACCGAGCGGTACAGCTCCCAGTCCTTGGTGTCGACCGCGCGGGCGTATCGGTAGAGCAGCCGGGCGATTTCGGCGTCATCGCTCGCCCCGGCCGGATTCACAGCGCCGCCGTGTCAGGCATACCGATCGTCTTCGCCTCGAGGTATTCCTTGTAGCCCTCTTCGCCGTTGCGGTAGCCCAGCCCGCTCTGTTTGGTGCCGCCGAACGGACTGCCGATGCCGAAGTGGCTCTTGCCGTTGATGGTCACATTGCCGGTCCGCATCCGCTTGGCCACCTCGAGCGCGCGGTCGACGTCGCCGCCCGACACCTCCCCGGAGAGCCCGTAGATCGAGTTGTTGGCAATCGCGATGGCCTCGTCGTCGGTGTCGTAGGGGATGACCGACAACACGGGGCCGAAGATCTCCTCCTGTGCCACTTGGGAATTTGGGTCGACATCGGCCAGCAGGGTGGGCTGCACGTAATATCCCTTCGGTAGGTGCTCGGGGATACCGCCGCCGGTCACCAATCGCGCGCCCGAGTCGATACCGCTCTTGATCAGCCCGAGCACTTTCTCGCGTTGGCCCTGGCTGATCTGCGGGCCCTGCATGTTGTTCGGGTCCCACGGATCGCCGACCGGGAAGTTCTCCATCATGTTCTTCATGATCTCGATACCCTCGTCATAGCGGCTGCGCGGCAACAGGATCCGGCTGGGCAGAATGCAGCTCTGGCCCGACATCACACATGCCATCAATGCCGCCATCGGCAGCGCCATGGTGAAGTCGGCGTCGTCGAGGACGATATGGGCGGACTTGCCGCCGAGTTCGAGCAGTGTCTTCTTGACCGTCGGCGCACCCGCGGCCAGAATCGCGCGCCCCGTCGCGGTCGACCCGGTGAAGGTGATCATGTCGACCCGCGGGTCGCCCGACAGTGCCGCACCGACCTCGTTCGCGTTTGACACCACTACGTTGAAAACCCCGGCGGGAATGTCGGTCTCTTCGGCCACGATGCGGCCGTACTCGCTGCCCGACCACGGGGTCAACTGTGCGGGTTTGAGCACCACGGTGTTGCCGGCCATCAGCGCGGGCACCGTCTCGGCGACGTTGAGATAGAACGGCACATTCCACGGGGTGATCGCACCCACCACGCCCACGGGTTCGTAGTGGATCTTGCGGCGCGCAGGCCCCATCGGGGTGTCGTGCACACCGTTGTCGGCCAGATACTCGAAGTTCTTCCCGTGCTCGGCCCAGTGCCTGACCTCTTCGATCGGACTCTCGATCTGCGAACCGGTCACCTTCACCGGACAACCGACTTCGGTGATCAAGACCCGCCGCAGATGCTCCTTGTTGCGCTCGAACGCCTCGTGTAGCTGGGTCAGGCAGTGATAACGGAAGTCCAGATCGCGCGACCAGTCGGTCTCGTCGAAGGCCCGGCGCGCCGCGCCGATGGCCCGTTCCATGTCCGCCACGGTTCCGTCGGTCGCCTGGCCGGCCACTTCTTCGCTCGCGGGGTGAATCACGTCGAATGTCGCGCCGCTGCTGGTGTGTTGAAGTTCGCCGTCGATGAGCATCCGCTCGTCGCCGGCCAATACGCCTGTCTCGTCCTGCACGCTGGTCATGCGCTCAGCATTACAAACTTTGCGGGAAGTGTCACCCCCCGATGCGCGCGAGAGGAACGGCCCTACTGCTTGATGCCCGCGGCATGCCGAAGCTGTGCCAGGAACTGGTCGTCGTCGTCACTGCGGACGATGTAGTGCGAGATCGCCACGCGAATTGCGGTGGCCGCCTTGACCGCTCCGTTCGGGCCGCTCAACAACTTCTCCAGGCGCGCCCGCATGATCGGCAGGATTCGCCCCAGCTGTCCGATCACGACCTCGGGTTCGATGTCGATGAGCCGCACGCCCGAGTAGGAGTGCTGATACTCGACGATGAACCGCAGCGCGGCGTCGAGTTTCTCCGTGCCACGCAGCCCTGCCGTCGCCCGGCTTATCCCGTTGTCGAACATCTCGCGTTCGTGCACGCCGAAGGCATCGAGCAGTTCCTGTTTGGAGGCGAACCAGCGGTACAGGGTGGGTCTTGAGACGCCGGCCTGCAGCGCGACCTCCGAAAGGCTGAGCTTGGTCTGTCCACTGCGGGCGAGCACTTCGGCGGTCGCGACAAGGATCCGGTGCCGGGTGGAGGTGTCCTCGGCGGTTCCGTACGGCGCGTGCAGCGGTTCGTTCACTTCCAGGGCCTCAATCGATTGGGTTCTCTGATGGTAGTTCGTCGCTCACAGCGACTTCCTCAGGACCGCGACCGTGTCGAGGTCCTCCAGCGCTGCCACCGCACGCCGCAATCCCTTCAACGCAATCCCTTCGTCCTGCATGCCGCCCATTCCGGCGGTGATGAGCGCGGCGACATAGGCATACAGCGCACTCTGTCGATAGCGCTCCCACAGAGCGTCACGATCCAGATCGGGTCCGCCGGCCGCCGCCAACCCCTTGCGGTATTCATCGAGGATGTCGCGCTGATTGGCCCTCCGGTCCTCGGCGGTCATGCTGGTGATCAGGGTGTACGACAATTCACGGCTGGGGTGTCCGCGTCGCATCGCCTGCCAGTCCAGCAGGCCCGCCGCGCCCCTGCGGAAGTAGACGTTTCCCGGGTGCGCGTCGCCGTGCATGACCGTGTGCGGGGGAGTGTCGATCAGGCGTGCGACTGCGCGGTAGTTCTCGTCGATGAAACGACCCTGCCCAATGGCGATGTCGGTGCGCTCGGCGATCCGCCGTGCCGATGACCTGAGCAGTGTTCCGGTCAGCAGCGAAGTGCTGTCGCCAGAAGCGGTGTACAGCCAGTCGGGAATTCGGCCCCAGAACGTCCCGTGCAGTCGAGCCAGCAGTTCGACGATCTGACTCGCCCGGTCCGCGCTGAGCGGATTGAGCGTGTCCGGGAACTCGCAATCGTCGGCGGCCAGGTCCTCGAGCACCAGAACGAAGCGACCGGTCAACGGGTCGAAGGCGGACCCATGGCACGCGGGCACGCCGCTCAGTTGCGAGGACAACTCCCGGTAGAACCGCGTCTCGGTTGCGGCGAGCCGACCCAGCTCGCCCATGATGCGAGTCCCGACCGTTTCGGCGGGCATCTTGACGAACACCGAATCCGGGACATCCGCGCCGGTCAGCTTCAGCCGAGCTCGCGATGACGTGCCCGCGTCGCCGCCGATGACCGACATCGACATCACAGTGCGTCCCATCGATCTGGGAGAGGTACGCCGCGTCGAGCTCGCCGATGGCTCGGGGAAACGATCGAGCCCGACCGATGGCGGCGTCGGTGGCGATACGTTGTACCCCGCGCCCGATATGCGTGACGAGCCCAACCACCGAGGCGACATAGTTCACCTGGTCAGTTTACAAATTAGGCGTGATTTGTAAAATCAGCGAGGAAAGGAGAGCGATGGCCGGCCCGCTAGATGGCATCAGAGTCGTAGAACTCGGCGTGTGGGTCGCGGGGCCTGCGGCCGGTGGGATCCTGGCGGACTGGGGTGCCGACGTCGTCAAGATCGAGCCACCGGAGGGCGATCCGGCGCGGATGTTCGGCCGCATGCTCGGCGTCGAGGATGGTTCGAGTCCGCCCTTCGAAATGGACAATCGCGGTAAGCGCAGCATCGTGCTCGACCTCACGAGCGAGGACGGACGGGCGACGGCGCGTGAGTTGATAAGCGGCGCCGACGTTTTCCTCACCAACGTCCGACCCGCGGCGCTGGCGCGGGTGGGCCTGGACTTCGAGGCGGTTGCCGCGCATAATCCGACGCTGGTATACGGCCTGATCACCGGATACGGCGAGAGTGGGCCCGACGCCGATCGTGCCGCCTTCGACGTCGCCGCCTTCTGGGCCCGTTCGGGTTTGGCGCACCTGCTGACCCGCCCCGGCGACACCCCGCCGTTTCAGCGCGGCGGAATGGGTGACCACGCGGCGGGCATGACGTTGGCCGGTGCGGTGTGCGCGGCACTGGTCGCGCGCGACCGGACCGGCAAGGGACAGATGGTCAGTACGTCGCTGTACCGACAGGGCGCCTACACCGTGAGCTTCGATCTCAACACCTTCCTGATGACAGGCAGTCCCATTGCCATCGGGCAGCGCGAGACGATGGGAAACCCCTGCATGAACAATTACGCCGCCGGCGACGGTCGGCGGTTCTGGATCGTGGGCCTGCAGGCTGGGCGTCACTGGCCGCCGCTGTGCCGGGCCGTGGGACGGAGCGAGTGGCTCACCGATCCTCGATACGACACGCCGTTGAATCGGGCCGTCAACTCACGGGAACTGATCGCCGAACTCGACGAGATCTTCGCGACGAAGCCGCTCGACGAGTGGGCGAAAGTCTTTGCGGCCGAACCGGACTTCTTCTGGTCACCGATCAACACGCTCGAAGACGTGATGGGCGACGAGCAGTTCCACGCCGCGGGCGGCATCGTGAATGTGCCCGACGGCGCCGGCGGCGTCGCGATGGTCGCCTCGCCCGCGGACTTCCACGGCACTCCGGCGCAACCGCGCTCGACCGCACCGGAACTGGGGGAGCACACCGACCAGATCCTCGCGGAAGTGGCGGGGCGTCAGCGCATGAATCGGTCGACATAAAGTGCAAAGCGCTGGACGCCTGGCTTTAGCGGGTTGATTTCACGCGTCAGCTACACGTGATCAACCCGTCAAACCCAGTTTCAAAGTTCTGGGCGCGGCGAGCCACGGCGTCGGCACGCCGATCCCAAACTTTACAGATTGGGTCAAAAATGTCACGCTCTCGGGATGGGCTATTCCGCCGCAGACGAGTCATTCACCCACCAGTTGCCCCGGCCGTTCGACGAGGTGCACCACCCCGATGCCACTTGGTCGGACCGATGCTACTTCTTCGCCGCGTCGCCCGACGGCGACCTGCTGCTGGCCTCCGGATATGGAAACAACCCCAACACCAAGACGGGTCTGGGGTATGTCAAGGTGACCTTTGCCGACGGGCGTCACTACGACCTGCTGGCCGGCCGACCGGTCGACGGTGCCGGCCGCACCGAGGTCGGCGCTGGGCCGATGCGATGGACGTGCGTCGAACCACTGAAGAAGTGGAAGCTCGACGTCGAACCCAACAACTCGGGCATAGCCTGGGAACTGTACTACGAGCCGACCGCTCCTATGTGGGAGCTGTTGCCGCTCAAGGTAACCGGCAAGGACGGCAGGATCATCGCCGACATGTACCACATGAAGGAGCCGGGCGTATGGACCGGTTGGGTCGAGGTCGAAGGGCAGCGGATATCCGTCGACGGCTTCCACGGCGGCCGCGATCGCACCTTCGGCGTCCGTGTCGCCGACGAGATCGACTTCTGGCTGTGGCTCGACGCGGGTTTCGAGGATCGCGCCATCGAGGCATGGGTCTTCGAGACCTCCGACGGCACAGTGACCTACGTCGACGGTGGGATCACCCACAATGACGGAACCCTGTCGAAGCGGTTCGTCAACATCGTGCACGACATCGAGTTCGACGGCGACCGCAAGCGGGCGGCACGTGCCGTGCTGATCTTCACCGACGAAGACGGCGCGAAGTACCGCGTCACCGCCGACTCGCCGCACCAGCATGTGAACGCCTACTACGGACTGCCGATGTCGAAGTGCACCTACGAAGATCTCGGAGCGGGTGCGTACTTCATCCACTTCCTCTGGGACAGCAACTCTCACGACGAGCTCGTCGAAAACGAGGACAAGGCGATGGCCGTCGACCAGCTGATGCGATTCGACTTCGAAGGCCGTACCGGGTGGGGCATCTTCGAAATCCTCATGGGCGGAGACGCATATCCCAGATATCCGAACTGGCGTCCGCTGGACATGTCGAAGTTCAAGCAGGACCGGAAGGCGGTCGACCGTAAGCCAGGAGGCGATAGGCGGTGACCTACAGCGACGAGGTTCGCGACGGGCTCACCGGATGGCTGCAAACACAGCTACCCGACGCAGGAAATCTGCGGATCGAGGGACTCGATCGCGTGGAGTTCGGCCACTCCGCAGAGATGATGACGTTGACGATCGTCTCCCGCGCGGGGCGCCGCGACGTCGTGATCCGTCTGCGGCCGAAGCCGCCGGCATTGCTCGAACCCTACGATCTGACAAGGCAATTCATCGTTCTGCGGGCGCTGGCGGACTCGGCTGTGCGGGTCCCTCGCGCGCTGTGGCTGGAGGACACCGGCGGTGTCCTCGGCCGGCCCTTCTTCGTCATGGAACGTATGCCGGGCACCGTCTACGAACTGGAGGCACCATCTGAACCCGAGGTGACTGCCGCCGGAGTCACCCGGATGTGCGAGAGCCTGGCCGAGCAGCTCGCTGCGATCCATAAGGTGGACATCGTCGGCGCCGGTCTGGAATCCCTTGATGACGGCCGCCGCCATCTCGACCGGGAGATCGAACACTGGTCCGCGGAGATGCAACGGGTCAAGCGCGGCACGCTGCCCGCACTGGAGCGACTGCTGCGCGAACTCACGGACAGTCAGCCGGCGCCGTCGCCGTCCGTGACCCTGGTGCACGGGGACGCCAAGCCGGGCAACTTCGCCTTCGTCGGCGACGAGGTCAGCGCCGTGTTCGACTGGGAGCTGACCACGGTCGGCGATCCGCTGACCGACATCGGCTACCTGGAGTTGTTGTGGCGCATGCCGGTCGGGATCCCCAGCCACGACGCTGCACCGACGATCGACGACGTCCTCGCCCACTACTCTGAGGCCAGCGGAATCGCCGTCGTGAATCGCGAGTGGTACCGGGCTTTCAACGCTTTCAAGCTTGCCGTCATCAACCTGATCGGCGCGCGGTTGTTCGACGACGGCGTCACCGACGACCAGCGTTTCATGCTGAATGCCTATGGCATACCGCTCTTCACGCAGATGGGACTCGCCGATCTGGGTGTGACCGAACAACTCGACGACGGACCGGTGATGCCCAGCGAGGAACGGATGAAGCAAGCGCAGGCGTCGCACCGGCACTAGCCCGACAGCCGCTCCTCGAGCAGTCCTACCGAATCGAGATCCTCGATCGCCTGCGTGGTGCTGGCCATGGCGGCCAGCGACACGTCGATCGGCTGCCATTGTGAACCCATCGCCGCAGTCGATGCGGCGGCAATCCACGAGTACACCGCGAACAACCGGTACTGCGTGTACGCCGTTTCCGCGTCGAGTTCGACGCCGTTGCGCGCGAGCGCGGATCGATACCGGGCGAGCAGCGACTCCTCCTCGGCGCGCCGCGTCTCGATCGGCAGCGAGTTGCACAGGAAGTACCCGACATCACGCACCCCGGGGCCGCGGCTTGCGACCGCCCAGTCGTAGAAGCCGGTGCGGCCACCGTCGACGAACAGATTGCCGCTGTGGGTGTCGCCGTGGATCAGGGTGCGCTCACCCTCTGCGAACAAAGCCACGATGTCGAGCGATCTGGCGGAGTAGAGGTCACCGAGGCGGCGGAACACCGCAGGCATGTCGTCGGCGAACTGCTCGAGCGCCGAAACGATGAATTGTGCTCGACGAGAAGCGGTTTCGGAATCCGACGGCTTGCGCCGCATGCCCGACGGAGTGCGTAGCCAGTCGAGATCGCGGCCGTGGAACCCGGCGTGCAGCACGGCGAGCTCATCCATGGCCGAGGCGGCGACGTCGACGATGTCGTCGTCGCTCGGGGTGGGAAAGCGGCAGCCCGAGGCGGTGAGATCCTCGAGCACCATCACGAACGAGCCGTCGGAGGAGTCGTAATCGGAATGCCACACCCGTGGTGCGCGCACGGGAAGGTCATCGCCGACTTCGGCGTAGAGCCTCGCCTCGGCCACGCCGAGACCGATCTGTCGCAGAAACTTGCGCTGATCCTCGCCGAAGGGTTGCAGCTTGACGAAAACGGTCTCCGGTACGTCCGATGACGATGCGGTCAACCCGACGCGGGCACGGCCGGTGGTGCCGGAGTGCGCGTCGAGGACGTGCACCGCATCCACTGGCGTGGTGAAGACGTCGGTGAACCACTCGGGCGTCAGCTCGTTGACGGCAGCCGGAATGGTCACGACGCACTGTCCGGGGCGTGGTGCTTGACGCGCGCAGCGTGCCGAAGCTGGTCCAAGAACTCGGCGTCGTCGTCGCTGCGCACCACGTAATGCGAAATCGCCACGCGCACAGCCGTGGACACCGCCAGGCTGGGATCTGAGCCCTGTGCCAGCCGCTCGAGCCGTTGCCGCATCAGTGGAATGACCCGCGACAGCCGCCTGATCACCTGTGCCGGTTCGATGTCGATCATGCGCAGTCCCGGATAGGACTGTTGGTAGTCCACGATCACCCGCAGCGCCGCATCGAGTTTCTCGCAGGCGGGGAGGTCGGCGGTCGCCTCGGCCACCGCGCGTTCGTAGAACTGCCGCTCCCACACCACGAATGCTTCGAGAAGATCTTTCTTCGAGGCGAACCATCGGTAGAGCGTCGGGCGCGAAACCGAAGCCTGCAGCGCGACCTCCGACAGGCTGAGCTTGGTCATCCCGTTGCGGCCGAGAACCTCCGCGGTGGCGGCGAGAATTCGCTGGCGCGTCGAGTTGTCGGCCTCGACCCCCGGTTCCTCCATCGACATAGCTTTACAAATTTTTGACGAAGTGTCACGCTTCATTTGTGACAGCCCCACCCGTGCAGGCGCGAGAGTACAGCCGGTTCGACATCACGTCCCGCGACTTCTGGAGCCGGACCTTCGACGGTCGAGAAGAGATATTCGCCCAGCTCCGTGCCAGTGACGGTCTCACGTGGCACCGTCCGTTCGACTCGCTGTTCGGTATGGAGGAACCGGGATTCTGGGCACTGACCCGCCGTGCCGACATCGTCTATGTAAGCCAGCATCCCGAGCTGTTCACGTCGGCCCAAGGGGTGGCCCTCAACCCGATGCCCGCGGAGATCCAGCGGTTCGCGTCGTTCTTCCTGAGCATGGATCCGCCACAACACACCGTGTACCGGCGGCTGATCAGCTCGGCCTTCACGCCCCGAAACGTGCGTCAGATCGAGGAGCAGATCCACCGCAACGCGATCGCGATCGTCGACGATCTCGTCGGCGCAGGGGAGGTCGACTTCGTGGCCGCGTGCTCCGCGCGCCTGCCGATGTTGACGATCATGGACATGCTCGGTGTGCCGACGGCGGACCAACCCGCGGTGGCGTATGCCGCCGAGAAGCTGTTCGGGATGAGCGACGACGAGTACGCCACACCCGAAGAGCGGGCCGAAGACCCGATCGCGCAGATCACGTTGCTGTCCACCACAGGTGTCGAGTTGGCGCAGTTCCGGCGCAAGAATCCCGGCGACGATCTGATGACGGCGATCGTCAATGCGGAGGTGGACGGACACCGGCTGACCGACGAGGAGATCGGTGCGTTTCTGATCTTGCTGGCATCCGCAGGCAACGACACCACCAAGCAGTCCACCACGCACGCGATGATGGCGCTGGCGGAGAACCCGGCCCAGCGGGAGTGGCTGATGGAGGACTTCGAGAACCGCATCTCGTCAGCCGTCGAGGAGTTCGTGCGATGGTCGTCGCCGGTGCTGCAGTTCGCCCGCTTCGCGACCGAGGACACCGAGATCAACGGGGCGCCCGTGCAGGCGGGTGACAAGGTGGGTCTGTTCTACTGCTCGGCCAACAGAGACGAAGCGGCCTTCGCCGAGCCCGGGGTGTTCGATCTGTCCCGTTCGCCCAATCCGCACCTCGGCTTCGGTGGGGGAGGTCCGCACTTCTGCCTAGGCAACCAGCTGGCCAAGGCTGAGCTGCGAAATCTGTTCCGAGAGTTGCTTACCCGATTGACCACCGTCGAGTTCGGCGAGCCTGACCTGCTGTACAGCAACTTCGTCCACGGCGTCAAACGCCTGCCTGCCTTCGTTCGATAGGAGTTGACCATGAAGGTGGAAGTCGATCTCGACAAGTGCACGGGGCATGGCATATGCGAGTCGATCGCGGAGGATGTGTTCGAGGTTGCCGACGACGGCGTCGTCGTGATCCACGACAGCGAACGGCCCGAATCTGATCGTGATCGCATGCAGCAGGCAGTGACACAATGTCCTGTCTCGGCGTTGCGCCTCGCCGACTGAGCAACCCACCATCTGACGGTATTTGGGTCTACTGTTTGCCGATGAGGTGGATTCAGCTCGGGTTCGCTCTGCTCTTCGTCACGTTGGGGCTGGGTGCTTTGGCCGGCCGCACCGCAACCACGGAGACGGTCGAGGAGATCGCCCAGGTAGCAGAATCCGCTCCTGCTCCAACGGTGGCCAACGTGCCACGACCCGATGCATCCCTCGCAAGGGATTCGGTCGTCTCCGACGTGGCGCATAGCGTCGTCAAGATCAGCAGCGTCGCGTACTCCTGTCAGAAGGTCATGGCGGGCAGTGGGTTCGTCATCGCCCCGGGCAGGGTGATGACCAGTGCGCACGTGGTGGCCGGTGCGGACGACTTCATCGTCTCGGTCGACGGTCACGAACACGATGCCACCGTGGTGATGTTCGACTCCACCGAGGACATCGCCATCTTGGAGGTACCCGGCCTGCAGGCACCAGCGCTGAACTTCGCCCAGGACACGGCATGGCAAGGCACAGACGCGGTGGTGCTCGGATACCCCGGTGGGGGACCGTTCGTGGCCTACCCGGCGAGAGTCCGCGAGGTGCTCGATTTCAAGGGCCCAGATCTCTATCGGGCATTGCTGGTCCGCCGTGAGGTGTACTCGATCCGAGGCCTGGTACGCAGCGGCGATTCCGGCGGACCGTTGATCGACCGCAGCGGCCGGGTCCTCGGTATGAATTTCGCGGCGGCTACGCATGATCCGGAAGTCGGCTTCGTGCTCACCGCCAAACAGATCTATCCGCACGTCGTCGGCTCGCCTCGATCCGGCCCGGTCTCCACCGGCCCCTGCATCGGCTGACGGTCAGCGGCCGGGCATCGGTCGGACCAGCACCGACTGCTGAATCGCTCCGACCGCGCCGCACTCGTCGAACAGCGTGCCGATCGTCGTGCCGATCCCGTCGGGCCCGTAGTTGGTCTCCGCGCGGATGCCGATCCACTCGCCCTCCGGAATCCGGTGCACGTGCACGACCAGATCGGTGTTCATGAACGTCCACCGTCTGATGTCGAGTTTGGTGCCGATGCCGTTGGCATCGTCGGCCACGGAGAACAGCCGCTGCATCGGCGTCATGGTCTCGCCCTTGACGAGGTCGACCTCCGGGCGGATCCAGGACTCGCCCGGCCCGTCGCTCATCGGTTGGGTAAGCCACCGCCAGTCCAGGCTGTGTACGTAGTTGCGGTCCCAATCCTTCTTCATGTCGCGGCTGCGCGCTTCGGCGAGTGGCCGCAGCGGCGGCGCGGACGTATGAACCACCGCCGAGGTGTCGATCGTCTTCAGCCGCCAACCGCTGGCCTGTGCCACCGCACGGGGCTCACCGTCACGCCCCGGCGCCAGCATCTGAGCGCTGACCAACTCGATCTGCTTGCCGGAGCGCTCGATCCGCGTCCGCACCCACAGATCTCCTTCGGCCGGAACCGCGCCGAGCAGGTCGATCATCACGCGAGATAGCCGGGTGTCGTCGCGCGCTTCGCAGTTCTCGAGCGCGCGGACCAACAGCGCGGAGGGTGGGGCGCCGTGCTGTATCTCCGCCGACCAGGTGCTGCGCACCAGATCCGTCCCCGCGAACTTCGCGCCGTGTGGGTCGTCGCCGTCGATCAACTCGTAGTAGGAATCGCTCACGGCAGGCCGGCTCCCGCCACGTCGACGGTCGTCGCGTCGACGCGCGACTGTTTCGTGCCGACCAGCCGTTGCGGGTATGCGTCGGTGCTGGAGACCAGAAAAAGGGTGCGACGCTCCGGCCCGCCCAGCGTGCAGGCGATCGCCGTGCGGTCATCCATGTCGATCCGTTCGGTGACGGTCCCGCCCTCGACGATCCGCTCGAAGGTGTGCGCCAGGGTCATCGCCACCCACACACCGCCTTCGGCGTCGAGGCAGATGCCGTCCGGCGGTCCGTCGAGTCCATCGGCGAAAATCCTTCGGTCGAAAAGCGATCCGTCGGCGCCGATCGTGAAGGCGCTCAATCGCCGTCCCGTCGACTCCGCGACGATCATCGTCGCGCGGTCCTCGGTGATGGCCATTCCGTTGGGGAAGTCGAGGTTTTCGGCGACGACCGCGACCGAGCCGTCGGCATCGACGCGCGCGATCACGCCGCCGTCACGCGCCTGGGATCCGACATAGGCACGCCCGGCGTCGTCGATGACCATGTCGCCGAGAGCCGCGGGGACGAGACCGGACAGGTCGGCGATCGGTTCGACGGTGTAGCCGTCGTAGCGCAGCACGCGGCGCTGCTCGGCGGAGGAGATCAGCAGCGTTCCGTCGGGCCGGAACCCCAGCCCGGACGGCTGATGTCCGGGCAGCGACAGGGTGGTCAGGTCGCCCTGCAGGTTGACCGTGTGCACCGCCTCGCCCAGCATGTCGGAGAACCACAGCAGGCCTTCGAACCACCGAGGGCCCTCCCCGAAGCAGAAACCTCCGGTCAGTGTCGTCAGCGTGTCGGCACCTTTACAAATCACGCCGTAAGTGTCACGCTCGCAGGGTGCGACTGTCAACTAGGTGCGGGTTGTGAAGACGTTCTACGGCCACACGCTTCTGTATCTCCACGAGACGATCGCGCTGGGTGAAGGCAGAAGTGAGCAATTCACCGAGGTGTTCGGCGACGTCTATCACCCGATGATGGCCGACCTCGGTGCGCGACTGTTCGCGATGTGGGAGACGACGCCCTACAACGGGCACTGGCCGCAGGTGACGATCATCTGGGAGATCGACGCATTCGCCGACTACGCCCGCATCGGACGAGCGCAGGCGCCCGGCGGCAGCCACGCCGGGCCGGCGGCGAAATGGTCGACCTTCCTGTCCGGAATCCGGGCGTCGGGTGAGGGCCGGATCATGTATGCCGGAAAGTTCAACAGGACTCTGGCCCAGTTGAAGGAGGCCGAATTCGGTGCCGGGCTGGTGATTCAGGAGATCATGCAGACCAAACCGGGCCGTCAGGACGACTACATTCGCGAACTCGAGCGCCTTTACGTGCCGTGGTCAGAAAGCACCGGGAAGCGTTGGCTCGGATCGTTCATCACCACGTTCCGGTTCAACGAGGTGATCCATTACTGGGCGCTGGACGGCGACTGGGACTGTTTCGAGAACCACTACCCGTCGTGGAAGGACAGTCCGCCCGCCGAGATCGTCACCTGGATGAGCGTCGCGCCCGCGCTGCGCGACGGGTGGGAGGACTCGATTCTGCAGGCGCTACCTCCGTCTCCGCTGCAATGAACGCACCGGTGACTCAGCACTTCTCCTACGATCCGTTCGATCCGGCAGTGATGGCCGATCCGCCGTCGTACTACCGGGTGCTGCGCGACGACCATCCGGTGTACTACATCGACAAGTGGGACACTTATGCGTTGTCGCGGTTCGACGACATCTGGGAAGTGTTGGGGGTCAACGACGGAACCTTCGTCGCCTCGGAGGGAACGCTGCCCGCGGCGACGGTTCTGGCGGCGCGCAACGAGGGTGCGGTGCCCGATCCGCCGTTGCACCCGCTACCGTTCCACGCCAATTTCGACGCCCCGATCTACGACTCTGTGCGACGGTGCACCTCGAGCCAGTTCCGGCCGAAATCCGTTGCTGGACTGTCCGACCGGATCCGCATCTTGGCCAACGAACGGTTGGACGAACTTCTGCCACGTGGGACGTTCGACCTGACCCAGGACTACGGCGGAATCGTCGCCGCCTCGGTGGTCTGCGAATTGGTCGGGTTGCCGGTCGGACTGGCATCCGATGTGTTGGCGACCGTCAATGCCGGCAGCCTGGCGCAGCCCGGAAGTGGGGTAGAAGTGGCCAACGCGCGACCCGGCTACCTGGAGTACCTGGTGCCGATCATCCAGCGTAGGCGCGCGGGTGACGGGGAAGCCCTGCCGATCGCCGACAATCTCATCGGCTACCGCCTGCCGGACGGCTCCGCTCTTTCCGACTCCGAAGCCGCCGTGCAGATGCTCGGTGTGTTCATCGGTGGCACCGAAACCGTACCGAAGATCGTCGCGCACGGGTTGTGGGAGCTGGGCAAGCGCTCTGACCAGTTGGCAGGCGTGCGTTCGGATCTCGACGCGAACGTGCCCGTCGCGCGCGAGGAGATGATCCGGTACTGCGCACCAGCGCAATGGTTCGCGCGCACGCTGCGCAAACCGTTCACCATTCACGGGACGACGATGAATCCCGGCCAGCGGGTCATCACGCTGCTCGCCTCGGCCAGCCGTGACGAGCGTGAGTATCTTGACCCCGACGAATTCGTCTGGGACCGTCGCATTGACAGGCTGCTGGCGTTCGGCCGTGGGCAACATTTCTGCCTCGGGGTGCACCTGGCCCGTCTCGAGATCGGCATCATGGTGACGGAATGGCTGAAACGGGTGCCGGACTGGCGGATCATCGCCGAGGGTGCCACGCGGCCGCCGTCGAGTTTCCAATGGGGATGGAATAACCTTCCGGTGGAGGTGTGACGTGTGGGCATACCGACTGATTGCGCCGTACACCTTTGAGCGGCTGGATGTTCCCGACAAGACAGCCGATGACCTTGACGACCGGCATGTCCTGCTGCGCTTCATGGCCGCGGGTGTCTGCGGCAGCGACCTGCCCCCGTTCCGGGGTGTGCGCGGAAAGATCGCGGGGGACACCGGACTGAATGCCGCTGAGATGGTGGGCTTTCCGGTCCACGAAGTCGTCGGCGAGGTGTTGGCGAGCCGGCATGCCGACCATCGCGTCGGAGATCGCGTCGTGGGGTGGGCGTCGGGCTTCGACGGACTGACGGGGGTCGTCGTCGCCGACGGTGACGGCCTGGCGCCCTACGATCCGGGCCTGAGCGCCGAGCATGCGGTCGCGCTGCAACCCCTGGCGTGCGTGTTGTACGCCCTCGAACAGCTGGACGGCCTCAAGGGTCAACACGTCGCCGTTATCGGACAGGGGTCCATCGGATTGTTGTTCTCCTACGCGGCAAAGGCTTTGGGCGCGCGCCACGTGACCGGCGTCGACCCCGTCGACCGCGATGGCATCGGCAAGGAGTTCGGCGTCGACACCATCATCCGCGCCACCAGTGACCGCTGGGTGAGTCACCTGGATCCCGGCGACCGGCCCGACGTCGTGATCGAGGCCGTCGGTCATCAGGTGGCCACGCTCGGTCATGCCATCGACGCCGCCGCGCCCGGTGGAACAGTGCTGTACTTCGGCGTGCCGGACGACGACAGCTATCCGATCAGCATGCGCGCCATGCTGCGCAAGAATCTGACCCTGAAGTCCGGTGTGACCCTCGAACGGCGACGAGTTCTCGACGCTGCCAACGAGTTCGCGAAGGATCATCCGGAACTGCTCGGCGCCTACCTCACCCACACCTTCGGCGTCGACGAGGTGCAGTCGGCGTTCGACCTGGCCTGCCGGCCTGTTCCGGAACGCGTGAAGATCGCGATCAGGGCATGAGACTGCAGGAGGCGCTGTCCGCCAAGCCGCGCGTCTGGGGCGGATGGGTGGTCGGGCCGACGATCATCGGTCCCGAAGAGTTCGCCAGGGCGGGCTACGACTACGTCGGATTCGACCTCCAGCACGGCTATCTCGACGACGCGGACGTGGCGCTGCTGCTGCGCCGGCTGGAGCACGTTCCGATCGCGACCGCGGTGCGGCTGCCCTCGGCGCATCCTGCGCCGATCGGCCGGGTGCTTGACGCCGGCGCCGACGCGGTGATCCTCGCGATGGTCGAATCGGCCGAGACGGCCGCTGCGGCGGTGGCCGCCACCCGGTACGCACCCGCAGGCGTGCGCAGCTTCGGACCGTTGCGCGCCGACATCGGACTCGACCCTGCTGAACACGAGGCCCGTGCGGGCGTGTTCGCGATGATCGAGACCGCACGCGGGCTGGCGGCACTCGACGAGATCTGCGCCGTCGAGGGACTGTCCGGCGTGTACGTGGGTCCCGCCGACCTGGCGATCTCGCTGGGGGAGAACCCGATCACCGCGCTTGATGCGCCGGCGGTGCTCGATGCCGTGACCCGCATCCATTCCGTCGCGTCGGGTGCGGAGCTGATTCCGGGCATTCACGCCAACGCGGGTAAGCCCGGAAAGGCGATGGCCGAATTGGGCTTTCGGATGATCACTCTGGCATCGGAATCGCAGGCGTTGCGCCGCGGCGCCGCGGCACACCTCGAGGAGGCGCAGTGACTGACCGCGTGGCACTGGTCACCGGTGCGGCCCGTGGGCAGGGCGCGGCGATCGTCGAGCGTTTGCGCGCCGAAGGCTTCCGGGTCGCCGCAGGCGATGTCCGCATCGAGGAACTGAAGACGAATGTCCAGGGGTCGGGTGAGGATGTGATCGCCGTCGAGCTCGACGTGACGTCCGCGCCGCAGTGGGCCGATGCGGTGCGCGCCACGGTCGAGCGATTCGGCACGTTGTCGACGTTGATCAACAACGCCGGGGTGCTGCACCGGGCGTCCCTCGATGCCGAGACGCCCGAGGGCTTCGAAGGCAGTTGGCGGTTCAACTGCCTTGGGCCGTTTCTGGGAATCCAGGCGGCGCTGCCGGAACTGCGGCGTGCCGAGGGCGCCGCGATAGTCAACACCGTGAGCACCGGCGCCATCCGACCGTTCCCGAACCACGCGGCCTACGGATCGTCGAAGTGGGCACTACGCGGGCTTACTCAGGCCGTCGCCGCTGAACTCGCCCCCGACGGCATCCGCGTCAATGCGGTGTTCCCCGGCCCGATCGCGACGCCGATGCTCGACGACACCACGCAGAGCAGGCTGAGTGCCACGTTCGGGCGCCTCGGGGAACCGGCCGAGGTCGCGAATGTGGTGGCGTTCCTCGTCTCTGACAAAGCGTCCTTCATGACGGGTTCCGAAATCGTCGTGGACGGAGGGCAATGCCTGCGGATCGGATGAGCCCGTCGGTGGGCATCATCGGTGCCGGGCCGGGCGGCCTGGCGCTGGCGATATTCCTGAAGAAGAACGGCTTTCGCGACTTCACGATCTTCGATCGCGAAGACGGTGTCGGCGGCACCTGGCGGATCAACACCTATCCGGGTCTGGCCTGCGATGTGAAGTCCCATCTCTACTCGTACTCGTTCGATCTCAACGCCGGGTGGTCGCGCCTGTGGTCCGGCCAGCCGGAGATCCTGGAGTATTTCGAACGCTGCGCGCAGAAGTATCAGCTTGCGCGACATCTGAAGTTGTGTACCGAGATCGCCTCGGCCTCCTGGGATGCCGAGACCAAGACGTGGTTGCTGACCACCACGAGCGGCGAGCAGCACTCCTTCGATGTGGTCGTCTCGGCGATCGGTCTGTTCACCCAACCGGTGCTGCCCGATCTCGTCGAGGAGGACCCGTTCACCGGCACGCTGATGCACACCGCGCGCTGGGATCACTCCGTCGACCTCACGGACGCGCGGGTGGCTGTGTTGGGAACGGGCTCGACTGCGGCGCAACTGATTCCCGAGGTCGCTAAGGTGGCCGAGAAGGTGTACTCGGTGCAGCGCTCGCCGACGTGGATTCTGCCGAAGCCCGACCGTTCGTATACCGAGCGCGAGAAATGGCTGTTCGCCCATGTTCCGTTCGCGAAGAGGATCTACCGGACGCGATTGTGGCTGCGCAGCGAGTCCAACATCGGCGTGATCGAGAACGGCAGCGACAAGACGCAGGAGTTCAGGGACATCGCGCTGCGCACACTGGAAGCGGCGGTACCCGATGAGCAGTTGCGCAGCAAGCTGACTCCGGAACATCCCTTCGGCTGTAAGCGCTTGGTCTTCGCGACGGACTATCTGCAGACCCTGTCGGCGCCGCATGTCGAGGTGGTGTCGAGTCCGGCACGGGCGCTGCGCGCGCGGTCGTTGGTGACCGCCGACGGTCGAGAGCTCGAGGTGGATGTCGTGCTGTGCGCGACGGGCTACGCGGCGGCGGACTACCTGGGTGAGATCGAGGTCGTCGGCGAAGATCTCACCACGCTGCGCGAGACGTGGAGCGACGGCGCGTTCGCTTACCTGGGCATGGCTGTTCCGGGTTTTCCCAACTTCTTCATGCTGTACGGCCCCAACACCAACGTTGGGTCCAACAGCGTCATCTTCATGCTGGAGGCGCAGGCGCACTACATCGTGCGCGCCCTGAAATACATGCGGCGCAAGCGCAAGTCCTACGTCGCGGTGCGCACCGAGACGATGACCGAATTCATCGCCAGGATCGACGAATGGATGGAAGGCACTGTGTGGCTCACCCGGTGCAGCAACTATTTTCGCGCACCGAACGGCCGGGTTGTGACCCAGTGGCCGCGCAGCGCCCGGGCGTTCTGGGAGATGACCCGTCGCTTCCGCCCTGCCGAATACACCTTCGAACCCCAGGCGCAGCGGTCCGTCGTCCAGGTGGGGTCCCATACGAGGGCGGACGAGTAGGTCATGGACGCGGCGCGGCTCGATCCCGAATTGCGTCACCTCGCGGCGGCCCGAACGGATCTGTCGCCGAGCCTGCTGGGCATCGTCCGCGATTCGCTCAACCAGCGGCGTGCCGACACCGCCAGAAACGTCAACTACGCCGGCGTGGAGATCGATGAGCGTGAGGTGGCGTCGGTGCCGGTGCGAATCTATCGAGGTGCGGCCGCCCCGTCGCCGGTGGTGATCTACTGCCACTCAGGGGCTTTCGTGATGGGCAACCTCGATACGGATCACCGGCAGTGTGTCCAGTTCGCGCGCCAGGGAACGTGCACAGTCGTCTCCGTCGGCTACCGGTTGGCTCCCGAGCACCCGTATCCAGCCGGACTGCACGATGCGTTGGCAGTGCTTGACTGGGTGGCGCAGAACGCGTTGGAACTGGGTGTCGACACCGGTCGCATCGCGGTCGCAGGTAGCAGCGCCGGCGCGGCGCTGGCCGCACGGCTTGCGCAGTGCGCCGCCCATGGCGCCGCGCCGCCGGTCGTGTTCCAGCTGTTGCATCAACCGGTGCTCGACGATCGGCCGACACCGTCGAAAGCCGAATTCGTCGACACCCCGGGGTTCGACGGCCCGGCCGTCGACCAGATGTGGCGGTTGTACGTCGGTGACGAGTCCGCTCCCGTCGACGCCGCGCCCGGACGCGCGGACGAGTTGTCCGGTATGGCAAGCGCATTGATCACCGCCTCGGAGCTCGACCCGCTGCGCGATGAAGCCGTCGACTACGCGCGCAGACTCATGTCGGCAGGCGTCGCCACCGAACTCCATGTCTTTCCGGGCACCTGCCACGGGTTCGACTCCCTGCTGCCCGATTGGGAGACGAGCCAACGCTTGTTCGATCTGCAGGGAGCGGCGCTGCGCAGAGCGCTGTGGTGACCTATGTCGCGGACAGTTCCCGCGCGACCGCGGCGTGATACGCGTCGATGTGGGACGGGTTCACCATTCGGAAGAAGCCGTCGGTCAACGGGGCATGCCGGTAAGCCTCGATGGTCATCGTTCTGCCGAACAGGGTGACACCATCACCGGGTCGGGTGAAGTGGTACTCGATCGTCATGCGGCCTTCGAGTCCGCCGTTGCCCTGGCTGTCGTGGCCCAGGCGACCCACCGAACTGAAGACGAACAGCGACGGCCGCACGGCCATCGAAAGCTGCCATGTGAAAACACGGTCCTTCGACGGATCGGGATGCGCCTCGTCCCACGTGTCGCCGACCTGAAGCGGTAGCCGGTCCGGAAGGTTGCGGATATCGGGTCCGCCCGGGTACGTCTTGGTCCAGTTGGCGGGGTTGGTCACGAAGTCGTAGATCGCCTCGGGCGGTACGTCGAACGCCGTCTCCGAGCTGGTGGTGACGATGCCCAAAATCATGCTCCTTCTCGTATTAAATCTCGCTGATTCCGATGACAAGCAAGGCGATTCCGACGGCCGCGAGGATGACGGCCGTGACCACTCCGCTGTGCCGGTGCAGCCACGCCTTGAACCGGGTCAGTTGGTCATCGGCGCGCGAGCCGACCGCCGCGTAGGCGAGTACCGGGACGGCGACCGTCGAACTCGCGACGACGGAGTAGTACACGACGGCGCCGCCTGCCCCCGCCACGCTGACGCTCGCCGTGCCGATCAGCAGTCCGGCTGCGGCGGTGGCCGCCAACATCTTCGGGTTCGACACCACGAGAAGCATCCCGATCACCGCCGCGCCGATGGGAGTGAGTCGGGTGAGCTTGGCCAGCCACGGCGGCTCCTCGGTCATGCGGTCCCGCCGGAACCAGACCCACACGCCGATCATCAAGAGCAGCGCACCGGCACCGATCAGCACCCGCGGCGAAACCGGTCGGTTGAGGTTGCCGATGAGGCGAGGTGCCTGCATGAATGCGACCGTGACCGCGGCAAGCGCGAGCAGTCGGCCCGCCAGGAATGCCCAGCCGTTGGCCCGCGCGCGATCGGTGTGCAGCACCAGAACAATGGCGACGATGATCGAGAACGGTGATATCGCGACCACCATCGCCGGTGCGAGCAGCTGACTCAGAACGGACCACATCAGACGTGACTTTACAGATGGATCGCAAAGTGTCACGCTGCCAGAGTGGACTTCTCCCGCGTCGAACTGTCCCCCGAGGATCAGGCCTTTCGGGACGAACTTCGGGCACTGTTGAAGACCCTGGTGACAGACGAGGTCATCGCGCGAGACCGCGAGACGGGCGAGAACTTCGACGAAGGTGTTCATCTCGCGCTCGGTGAGCGCGGCTACCTTGCCGCCGAGTTCACCGACGAGGCCGACGGCGGCTTCAGTCGTCTCCGGCGCCGGCTCTGGAATCTCGAGATCGGCCGTGCGCACACACCGTGGTTCCACTGGGGTACGACCGCGATGGTCGCCAGGGCCGTGCGCGACTTCGGCTCCGACGAGCTGAAGGCGGAGGTGATGGAGCGGGCGTTGTCGGGACGAATCCGACTATGCCTCGGCTACACCGAGCCTGAAGGCGGGTCCGATGTCGCGACGTGCAAGACGCGTGCGGTGCGTGACGGTGACGGCTGGATCATCAACGGGTCGAAGATGTTCACGTCCAACGCGCAGAACGCCGCCTACGTCTTCCTCATCACCAACACCGATCCGAACGCGCCGAAACATCAGAGCCTGACCATGTTCCTCGTGCCATTGGACTCTGAGGGCGTCGAGATCCAGCCGTTGCGCACCGTGGACGGTGACCGCACCAACATCACCTACTACAGCGATGTCCGCGTCGACGACAGGTACCGCATCGGCGAGGTCAATGGCGGCTGGACCGTCCTGCGGGACGCGCTCAACGACGAGCACGGCACCGTCGAGCGCGGAGCCGACGGGCTGCAGAAGGTCGCGGCCATGGCCGAGCATCTCGTTCTGCTGGCGGAGGCGATCGACAAGGTCGCCGCACTGGGGCCCGACGACGACGCGGTGAAGTACCGACTGGGCCGCGGCATCGCCCGGATGGAAGCGGCGATGAGCACGCCGGACATGTTCGGCCGCGTGGCCAACGCGCAGACGATGCGCGATGTGTCCCTGGAACTCATGGACATCCAAGGTGCGGTCGCGACGCTTCCCGTCGATGCGCAGGGTGCCCAGGCCGACGGGGGAGCCGAATACGTCTTCCGGTTGGCGGGGCCCACCGGCATCTACGGCGGCACGCTCGAGGTCTTCCGGAACATGATCGCTCAACATGCGCTGGGGCTCGGGCGACCCGCTTACGCGCCGCCGGCGAAGCGCTAGTTTCTTGCGCCGAGTGTGAGCTTGACGCACGCATCAGGGTACGAGAGCGTGCGGGTAACCCACGTTCGCGCGGACGACGACCTAGAGCTTTGCGACCACCTCGGCGGCGAGAAGGTTGAGCGTCTCGTCCGACCCGCGGTCATGAGTGAACAGCACGATCTGACCGAACCCCATGTCCTGCAGCTCGTGCAACCGGTCGACGATCGCGGACGGAGTGCCGATCAGCCCGCCTTCGTGCAGCCCGAATGCCGGTACCCCGAAACGCTTCTCGGCGAGTTCGCGTACGGCGGGCAGGGACGCATCATCGGCCGCCAACGCCATCACCGCCTCGATCGACAGCACGATCGTCGATGGGTCGCGGCCGATCTCGTCGCAGATCGAGCGCAATACGGAGATCTTGTGTTCGAGTTCGCCCAGGGCATACGTCGGGACGTTCCAGACGTCGGCGTAGCGGGCGACCAGCGGCAGGGTGTACTTCTCGCCGACCCCTCCGACCACGATCGGCGGCCCGGGCTGCTGCACCGCCCCCGGCTTGATCGGCATGTCCTTGACGGTGAAATGCTCTCCGGCGAAATCGATCACCTCATCGGCGAAGGCCTGTTGCAGGATCTGCAGCGTCTCACCGAGACGCTGCGACCGCTGCGCGAACGTACCCCACGGCAACCCAAGGCGAGCATGCTCGTCCTCGATCGACCCGCTACCGATGCCGAGTGCCAGCCTGCCCGCCGAGATCTGGTCCAGCGTCGTCGCCATCTTCGCCAGTACTGCGGGATGGCGAAACTGGTTGCATAGCACCATGTGTCCGACCCGAACGCGGTCGGTCCGGCTGAGCAGCGCGGTGGCCAGCGTCCATGCCTCCATCGACGGGTAATCCGGCATACCGGGCGCATAGAGGTGGTCGTAAAGCCAGATCGAATCGATGCCAAGCTGCTCACAACGCAGCGTGCGGTGCAACATCTGTTCGTATGTGAAGCCCATCTGGGGCAGATAGACACCGATCTCGCACCTGCTCATGACCGCAGCTCCAATCGTCCGTGGGTGATGGTCGTCGTGCTGTCCGTGTGGGCCTCGAAGGCGTACGAATTCTCCGATATGGCAAAGGCATTTACTGTCAGATCGCAGTCCAGCGGGGTGGGCGTCGCAAACCGGGCGGCGATCCGCCGAACCCGGCCCGGATCGTCGATGCCCACCAGTTCGAGCATGCGATGCGCACATATCGCCATCGTGCACAGGCCGTGGGTGAACACGAAATCGAATCCGGCCGCGCGTGCGGCGGCAATGTCGAAGTGATGCGCCGACCAGTCGCCGGACACCTCGGCATACCGTTGGGCGACGTCGCCGTCGATGTGATGCACGGCGCTGCCCACCGGACGTGCCCGTGCGTCGTCAGGGAAGCGGTGCTCCGCCGGCGTACTGCCGAGATCGGCGATCCCGTGAAGTCCGAGCAGCACCATCGTCCACCACTGTTCGACGGCGATCGCGCCGTCGACGTCGACCTGTTCGAACCGCATCACGACCTGGGTGCCCGACCGCGAGGTCCGCACCGCCGAGATCTGCGACCAGGTCTGCAGCGGCTCCCCGGGGATCAGGGGTCGGTGCACGACGATGTCATGGGCCCCGTGCACGCCGCCGCGAACGCGCTCCCAGACCGACTCGGGCAGGTCGCTTCTGGCCGCCTCGTTCGGGGTGAACACCAGAACGACCGGGAACACCGACGGTGTCGCACGTCCGTCCAGCACCGAGGCTGTCCGGTCGCCGGTGGCCGCGGCGTACCGCGCGATCATCGTCGGGTCGAGGTGGCCGCCGAACGGCCCGTGCCGGCCGGCGATCACCGTTTCGCTCATCTCCGGCGATCCCTTCTGCGGCGCAAACGCTGTACTTTCCGTGCACCGCATGGTAACGACATTCTCAGAAATTGAGAAGATTGTTCTAGTGTTGAATGCGCGGCTCGGCCGCGCGGAAGCGGAGCACTACATGCGGTTCACGTTCACCCATCCGATGCACAGCCATCCGTACAACCCGGAGCTCGTGACCGGCTCAGGTATCGCCACCGTCGCGGCCGCGGCCGAGGCGGCCGGCTTCCACGGCTTCGGATTCACCGACCACCCGGCGCCGTCACAGCGATGGCTGGAGTCCGGCGGGCACGACGCGGTGGACCCGTTCGTGGCGATGGGGTACGCGGCGGCGCACACCTCGTCGCTGCGGCTGATCCCGAACATCGTCGTGCTGCCGTACCGCAACCCGTTCGTGGTGGCCAAGGCGGGAGCGACCCTCGATCTGCTGTCCGGCGGGCGCTTCACACTCGGGGTCGGCGTTGGCTACCTGAAGCGTGAGTTCACCGCGTTGGGTGTGGACTTCGACGAACGTGCCGCGTTGTTCGAGGAGGCGCTCGAGGTCATCCGGGGAATCTGGACCACTGATGACTTCTCCTACGAGGGGAGGCATTTCAGTGCCAAGGGCATCACTGCCCATCCGCGACCGGTGAGCACGCCGCATCCGCCGATCTGGATCGGTGGCAACACCGCCGCCGCGCGCAAACGCGTCGTCGCCCACGGTGACGGCTGGTGCCCGTTCCCGGCGCCTGCGATGCTCGCTCAGACCGCGCGCACCGCGGTCATGGATGAGGACGCACTGGCCGAGGGCGTCGACGATCTCCGCCGCAGGTTCGATGCGGCGGACCGGGACTTCGCCGAAATCGATATCACGTTCACCAACGCCGCCGGCGGCAACCCGGGCAGCGAGGACTTCAACGCCGACGCCTATCTAGCCGGTCTGGAAAAGCTTGCGGCGGTTGGCGTCACGTGGGTGCAGGTCGGGCTGCCCGGCGACAATCTGGCCCACGTGCTCGAGACGATCGAACGGTTCGGCGGCTCGGTGATCAAGGCCGCGAGCTGACCGCAGGCCCGATCCACCGGCGCGGTGCCGGTCAACTCGCGATCAGTTTCAGCGGCAGCCGTTCGTGTCGGCGGATGATGTTGTTGATGGCCCACGTCGGCGTGCCGGCTGGTTCGATCCGTTCGACCCGCTCGACAAGTGCGGACAGCATGGCCTGAGTCTCCATCCGTGCGAGGCCCTGTCCCGCGCACGCGTGGGCACCGTGTCCGAACCCGAGGTGGCGGGTCGCGTCGCGGGTGATGTCGAACGTGTCCGGAGCGTCCCATTCGCGCTCGTCGCGGTTGGCCGAGGAGTACAGGACCAGGACCCGTGCTCCCTCGGGGATCGACTGTCCGGCGACCTCCGTGCTGGTGCGTACTTTGCGAGTGAACGCCCGCAGCGGCGATTCGTAGCGCACGATCTCGTTGACCGCGTTGGGAATCAGTCCGGGGTCGGCCTTGAGCAGCTGCCACTGGTCGGGGTGGCAGGCGAACAGATGAAGTGCATTCGAAATGGCGCTGATCGTGGTGTCGAGCGACGGGGCGATGTAGTCGATCATCAGCGGGGCGCATTCAGCCAGGTCCACCTTGCCGTCGTCGGCCGCGATCAGGACCTCGTGGCCGATACTGCCCTCGATGAGACTGCGCTCTCGCACGACGCGACGGGCGTAGGCCAGCATGCGAAGGCTCGCGGGCAACGCTTTCACCGCGTGTCGATTGATCGGGCCGAGGACGTCGAACGTGGCTGCACCCCATGGCAGGAGGTGGGCGCGCTGTTCGCGGGGCCATCCGATCAGGTCGGGCACGACCGCCATCGGCAGTGCATAGGCGAGGTCCTCGACGCCGTCGACCTCGCCCCGAGTCAGAGCGGTCTCGACCACCCGGGCCGCCTGCACTCGCACGTCGTCGTCGATGGCTCGCAGCGCGCGAGGGAGCAAGCGATGTGCGACGAGTTTGCGGCGCTGATCGTGCTCGGCGCCGTCACTGCTCAGCGTCGTACCCCTCGACAGCCGATTTGTCAGGGCGTTGAGCGCCACACCCTTGCCGGACACGAACGTCTTGTCGTCTCGCAGCACCGCTTTGCATTCGGCGTACCTCGGCAGCGCGTAGACGCGGTGTCTCGACAACCAGACCACGGGACCGAGTGTGCGCAGAGTTTTGTAGTGCGGGTAGGGGTTGACGATGACTTCGGTGGTGTAGAGATTCGATCCGTGGGTGGCAACATCGCTGCGTCGTCTAAGCATGGGACCGGATCCTGCTGTGCCGGAAGTTCGGGACGAGTTCGCAGAGCTTCTGCAGATCGCGCCCGGCGCACATGACGGAGCGATCGGGGCGGATGATCGCCGCCGCGGCGTGGCCGCTTCGCAGCCAATCGGCGAGTACGGAGTCGTGCGCAGCGACGTGTACCTCGGCGCCGCGAGCGTCGAGGTCGCAGCGCTGCGCATCGGTGGGCGGGGTGACCGTGACGACGGCGAACCCGTTGCCGAGGATTTCGTCGAGTCGGCGGCCGTCGAGACCCACCGGATTGGGGCACAGCGTCCCCGGGAGCTGTCCGGGCACATGCGTCGGCCGTACGAAAGCCGACCGGTGCAGGGCCGGTGTGCGGCTGCCGACGATCTTCTTGCGCAACCCCGGGATCAGCCGCATGCGGGTGACGAACAGCCGCCTGACGGCGTTGCCGAAGTCCCCGCCGGCAGTCATGGCCCAACCGACGGCCAGTGCGAGCCTAATCATGCTTCTGGCGTGTGGTTTACGCTCCTGCTCGTAGCTGTCCAGTGCGCTCTGCGGGAGGTCTCCCGCGATGACGCCCGCCAGTTTCCACGCCAGGTTCACCGCGTCGCGCAGTCCCGCGCCGAGTCCCTGGCCGATGAACGGCGGGGTGAGATGTGCAGCGTCACCGAGCAGGAAGACGTTTCCGCGCCGCCATCGGCCGGCGATCCGCGCGCGAAAGGTGTACTCGGTGACGCGAATCAACTCGATCTCATCGTCGGCGATGTTCGACGTCCACGGCGCGATCAGGGGTCGCAGCGCCTCGATGGTCCGGAAGCCGTCGGCCGTCTCGCCGGGCAGGAGCCGGAATTCCCAGCGGTACCGCGCCGGTCCGATGCGCATGAAGGTGCCTGCCCGTACCGGATCGCATACCTGGTGGACGCCGTCCCACTGGCCGAGATCGGTTTCGGTGGCGGCGTCGATGACGAGCCAGCGCTGGTCGAACTTCAGATCGTGCATGCGAACGCTGATCTGTTCGCGCACAACACTGTTGGCCCCGTCGCAGCCGAGCACGTAGTCGGTATCGACGGTGTGGAGGGAGTCGTCGGCACGGTCGACGTAGGTGACCCGGATCCGGCCGTCGCTGCGCTCCGCAATGCTGGTGACTTCGGCGTCGCCCCGCACCTCGACACTGGGGTAGCGCTTCAGATTGGTTCGCAACAGCGTTTCGAGGTCGGGTTGGTCGAACATGTTCGCCTGCGGGTAGCCGTTGACCGACAGCGCGGTATCGCGGCGGAACTCGGCGAGCACCCGCAGCGCGGGATCGAGAAGCCGCAGACCGTGTGCGGGCCGCGAGATGGCGGCGAACTCGTCGGCGATGCCGAGCCGGGCGAGCACACGGTAGATCTCGTCGTCCAGATGTACTGCACGCGGCTGCGGGTAGACCGCGGACCATCGGTCCAGAAGCAGACAGCCAACTCCGAACTGCGCCAACAGGGTCGCGGCGGTGGTGCCGGTGGGGCCCGCTCCCACGATGACGACGGGAGGTGAGGCCTCCCTTGTCATGCGTACCTCACGGCGGTGCGTTGTACACCGAGATCGATGACGCCGTCATCGGTCGCGACGCTCAGCTCCACCAAGTCGCCGTGCTTCAGATACTTCGTGTTCTTGGCCTGGCGGTTGAAGAATGCCTTCCATTTGACGGCGGGCGGCAGCAGCGATCCGATGATCTCGATGGGCTTGGGCGGTGCGCTCAATGCGGTCCCGGCCGGCGTGCCCGTCATCACAAGGTCGCCAGCGGCCAGGTCCTGGAATCGGGCCAGCGACTCCAGAGCCTGCATCGGCCGGTAGATCATGTCGTCACCTACGACCATGTCCTGCCGTATCTCGCCGTTGACCCGCAATCGCAGGCGTAGATCGGTGAAGCGTTTCAGTTCGTCGGCGTCGAGCAGGACCAGTGCAGGCCCGACCGGAGTGAACGTCGGATAGGACTTGGCCTCGTAGAACTGGGTTTGGGGGAGTTGGATGTCGCGGGCCGAGACATCGTTGGTGACAACGAGTCCGGCGATGTAGTCGGACAGCGCGGATTCGGAGATCGCCGTGCCGACCGGGATGTCGCGTCCGATCACCAAGCCGATCTCGACCTCGTAGTCGAGAAATTTCACATGGCCGGGCTTGACGATGTCGTCGAACGGCCCGCTGATGGACGCCGACGACTTGCGGAAGAAGGTGAGCGGGATCGACGCCGGGTTCATGCCCGCGTCCTTGACGTGCGATGCGAAATTCGTCATTTGCGCCACGACGCGGCACGGTCGCGTCACGGGGGAGAGCAGCGTCAGCGAGTCGACCGGCACGGTGTCGGTGCTGTGCGCGGCACGCTCGATGGCGTCGCGGTCGGCGAGCAACTCGCCGGTGGTCGTCGCCGCGGTGGCGATTCGTGCGGCACCGGTGGGTGTCTGGACCCACCAGGCGTCGGCGGTGCGGAGCACGGATGTGGTCATGAGGTGGCTACTTTCATCAGGCCGCGGAGGCGGGTGAGGGTGAACTCGTTGTCGCCGCGAAGGGCGTCGAGGATCGAACGTGCTTCGTGGGGAAGCGCTTTGGGGTTGATGCCGAGGAAGTCCTTGGTCACTGCCGGACCCCACTGAGCCAGGCCGGACGCCGTGAACGGCGCCCACCCCGGTTCCAGCGTGTTGTCGAACATGTCACCGTCGGCGAAGTGCTCGACCAGAAATCCGTCGGGGTCGCGCCAATAGTCGAAGAGCTGGCTGCCCTGGATGTGGCGGCCGATGCCCCACGACCGGAAATAGCCACGCTCGCAGAGGTATTCGCCGCCTGCTGCCAGCGCGTCGAGATCGCACACCTGATACGCCGAGTGCACATAGCGTGCGGTCGGACCGAGCGCCAGCGCCAGCGTGTGGTGATCGGTGGCCAGCGCCCCCCGATCGGTGCGGATGAAGCTCATCGCCGGACCGCGGTCGCGCTGCCCCGGGTAGTAGAGGAAGTCGCTGACGATCATGCCGAGGTGGTCGAGATACCAGTTCAGCGTCTGGGTGTAGTCGGCGGTCTGCATTACGACGTGACCCAGGCGCTGAACCGTTGCGGGTACGCGCGCGGGGCGCTGCGTCGCGTTGGTGCGTGGTGTTCGGTCTCCGAAGTTGAAGGTGTGTGGCAGTTGCTTCGGTAGTTCGGGCAGCGTGTGCATGCCGGAGACCACGCGAACGGGAACTCCGCTCGGGTCCACCAGGTCGACCGACACCCCGCCGATCGATTCGGGTAGTGCCCGTACGCGGGTATCGGTGGCGTTTCCGAGGCGAAGCACATCCGCGTCGTCCTGAGTCCTGAATGCAACGCCGACGAATCGCGACCGCGGTCCGCGGCGAAGCAGCACGCACGGGGCGCCGGCGTTCGCGCCGCGCAGGTGTAGTTCGTCGGCAGTGCGCAGCGTGGTGGCGAAACCGAAGGCGCGGGCGAACGCTTCGGCGCGCGCCAGATCGGGCTTCTCGAACTCCAGCCAGGCGATGTCGGCGACCTTGATAACCGGATCGGGGGACCGTCCGGAGTGCTCGCCGCTGCGTGCGCCCTGCTCGCTGTGCAGCTCGTTGTGCGCGCCGATGATGCTGCTCATGGAGGGTTCCTTCCTTAACTGACGAAATCGTCACATACGACGCGACACTCAGTCAAGGGTTTTGACGAAATCCTCAAAACTGAGGATCTCTGCTACCGTGAGTGGGTGAGCGATCAACCGGAGGCGCCGATCAACCGCCTCGAGCGGCGCAAGCAACGCACGCGTGCTGCCTTGATCAAGGCGGCGCAGAGCTTCATCGCCGCGGGCAAGGTCAATGCGCCGGTCCTGGAGATCACCCAGGCCGCCGACGTCGGGATGGGCTCCTTCTACAACCACTTCGATAACAAGGAGCAACTGTTCGACGCCGCGGTCGCCGAGGTGCTCGACGCCCACGGCGCACTGCTGGATGAGCTGACGTCGTCGATCGACGACCCCGCCGAGACGTTCGCGTGCAGCTACCGGCTGACCGTTCGCATGTTTCGTCGGCGACCGCAGGAGAGCCAGATCCTGCTCGCGACCGGCATGACTCTGCTGGCATCGGACAAAGGGTTGGCGCCACGCGCCCTGCGCGACATCGAAGAGGCCACCCGTGCGGGGCGATTCAGCGTCGACGATCCTGAACTCGCGCTCGCGATGGCGGGCGGTGCACTTCTCGGACTGGGCAATCTGTTGCGCAACCAACCCAAACGAGACGACGCGGAGGCCGCTGACGCAGTGACCGCGGACATCCTGCGGCTGTTCGGCGTGCCCGCCGAGGAAGCACGCGAGATCTGCAGCCGCCCGCTACCGGATCTGGACGGCCTCACCAAACCCGACTCGGCCGCCTGACTCGGCCCGAGTGTGCAGTCAGATCGCGAATCTGGCGGTATTGCAGCGCTTTTGCAATCGGAGTGCACACGGAAGCGGCGTCGTGATCAGGCGCGCGCGTTGTTCCCGCGTCTGGGTGACCGCTAGAACGCCGCTTCGGGCAGGCGCATGATCTCGTCGTCGATGGTATCGACGATGCCGCGGATCGTGGTGATCCTCGGCAGCATGTTCGCGGCGAAGAACGCGGCGGTCGCGACCTTGCCTCGATAGAAGGCCTCGTCACTGTCCGACGCCCCGGCCTCCAACGCCGCGTGTGCGACGTCCGCCTGCACCAGCAGTTGCCATCCGATGATCAGGTCCCCGACGGCCATCAGGTATCGCACCGAGGCGAGGCCGATCTTGTAGATCTCCGACGGCTGCTCGGAGGCGGCCATCAGGTATTCGGTCAACTTGGCCGTCATCGCCTGCACGTCGGCAAGCGCGATCCGCAGTTGATCGGACTGCGCTTTGAGCGCCCCGTCGCAGTCATCGATGGACTTGCTGATCTGCGTGGCGACGTGGGCCAGCGCAGCGCCGTTGTCGCGGAATATCTTCCGGAAGATGAAGTCCATGGCTTGAATGGCGGTGGTGCCCTCGTACAGCGAGTCGATCTTCGCGTCGCGGATGTACTGCTCGATGGGGTAGTCCTGCAGGAAGCCCGAACCGCCGAGTGTCTGCAGCGACTCGGTCAGGATCTCGTATGCACGTTCCGAACCGACACCCTTGACGATGGGCAGCAGCAGATCGTCGACCCGATGCGCCATCTGCGGATCTGCTCCCGAGACATGCTGGGCGACATCGTTGTTCTGATGCGCCGCGGCGTACATGTAGAGCGCGCGCAGACCTTCGGCGTACGCCTTCTGCGTCATCAGACTTCGCCGTACGTCGGGATGGGCGATGATCGGCACGCGTGGCGCTGTCTTGTCCGTCATCTGGGTCATGTCGGCGCCCTGGATGCGGTCCTTGGCGTAGGCCAGCGCGTTCAGATATCCCGTCGACAGTGTGCCCGCCGCCTTGACGCCGATGGTCATCCTGGCGTTCTCGATGACGGTGAACATCTGCGCGATGCCGTTGTGAGTGTCGCCGACCAGATAACCGACGGCCGGCACGCCGTCCGCGCCGAAGGTCAGCTCGCACGTCGGCGACGACTTGATCCCCATCTTGTGTTCCAGACCGGTCGTGAAAACACCGTTGCGAGGGCCGAGTTCGAATGTCTCGAGATCGAACAGGAACTTGGGGACATAGAACAGGCTCAACCCCTTCGTCCCAGGACCCGCGCCCTCGGGACGGGCCAGCACGAGGTGGAAGATGTTCTCGGCGGTGTCACCCACGTCGCCGCCGGAGATGAAGCGCTTGACGCCTTCGATGTGCCAGGTCCCGTCGGGTTGTGCGATGGCCTTGGCGCGGCCCGCTCCCACGTCGGAGCCGGCGTCGGGCTCCGTCAGCACCATGGTGCCTGCCCAGCCGCGCTCGACACCCGCTGCGGCCCAACGCTTCTGCTCGTCGGTTCCTTCGACGTACAGCGCGTTGGCCATCGACGGCCCCAACGCCCACCAGAATGCGGCCGACGAGTTGGCGACGAGCAGTATTTCGTTGATGGCCCATACCAGCGGCGCAGGCGCCGCGACTCCGCCGATCTCCTCGGCGATGCCGATCCGCCACCACTCGGCGTCTTTGACCGCCTGTATGGACTTGGCCAATTCGCCCGGCACGCTGATGGAATGCGTCTGTGGGTCGAAGACGGGCGGATGACGGTCTGCGGACGCGAACGACTCCGCTACCGGACCTTCGGCCAGCCGGGCGACCTCGTCGAGCATGGTGCGCACCGTGTCCACGTCGAGGTCGCCGTAGCCACCGGACTCCAGCACGCTGCCGAGCCCGAGCACCTCGAACAGGTTGAACTCGATATCGCGGACGTTGGCGATGTAGTGCCCCACCACGGTTCCCTTCTCTGTAGCCGATTGAAGTGTGGCTGAGCAGCGAAAACGTACGCAACCGTAACCTACGCAACCGTAAGAACGGGTCAGGCGCGTGGCAGGTCGGCCGTCACGTCGGCAAGGCCGGGGTCGAAGCTGAAAAATCCTCTGACGGGCGAGGTTTCGGGGAGCGGATCCTCGTAACTCCACGCGACGTCGCCGACGGCGCCTGCCGACCAGTAGGTCGCATAGCCCTTGTAATTGCAGTAGCTGCTCGTCTGCGAACGCTGCAGCAGATCGGTGCGCACCAACGAAGGCGCAACGTAGAGGCGAGGTTCCAGTGCGGTTTCGAAGACGATCGTCGTGTCCGTGGTGTCGACAAGGATCTCGTCACCGAGTGCGACGCGCAGTGCGCGGGCTGTCGGACGGCAGTCGACGCGGTGATACGGATTCGGCGGATAGTGGACGAGACGACGGCCTTCCTCCACCCACACGTCGACCGCATCCCACGGCACCCGGACATAGCCGGGCGCCTCGGGTACGGGCTCACCGGGCAGATCGCCGATCTCGTCGACGGGGAAGGCATAGCTCAACGGCCGGTCGGGTCGGTGCACCAACAGCGCCTGCTCCGTGTCGATCACCGCGTGCTCGCCGCGCAACGCCTGCACTCGCCGAGGGTGAGGTTCGACATAAACGGTGCCGGCGGCGACCGGCGGCGAGAACCATCCGGCAGGATCTTTACTCAGCGGGCCGCGCCCGGTGACGAGACTCATCAACATAGCTTTACAAAGCGTCGGAGAAGTGTCATTTCTTTGGCGAAGTCGCGTGATCGGGCCGCCGAAGGAGTGCAATTGGGGGAGTGCGGGTACGGGTGTATTCGAACGGGGGGACATGAAACGACTCAACGGCGTTGACGCCTTGATGCTGTACAGCGAAACGCCCGAAGTCCACATGCACACGCTGAAGATCGGCATCCTCGACGTATCGGGTGTCGACGGGTTCGACTTCGACTTGTTCCGCCGGGTCGCCTATCCGCGACTGATGGCGCTGACGCCGCTGCGCTACCAACTCGTCGGCATTCCCATGAAGCTGCACCACCCGATGTGGGTCGAGAACGACGACATCGACCTCGACTACCACCTCCGCCGGGCACGCGTGCCCGCTCCCGGCGGCCGGCGAGAACTCGACGGGCTGATCGGCGAGATCGCCAGCACGCCGCTGGACCGTGCTCGTCCGCTGTGGGAGATGTATCTCGTCGAGGGTCTGGCCGACGACCGGATCGCCATCGTGCACAAGGTTCACCACGTCCTCGCCGACGGGGTCGCGTCAGCCAATCAGATGGCGAAAGCGATGGAACCGTTCGCATCCGGTGACGTCGTGACGCCGACACTGAACAACATGCCCCGCACCCGCGGGCGCCTGCTGGCCGAAGCGGGACGCGATCACGTCGGCCTGATCCGCAAGCTGCCGCGGCTGGTGAGCGAGACCGCCACGGGGGTCTCGCGGGTCAGGCAGCGGTCCAAGGAGCGCGGGAAGCACCCGGACCTGGCCCGCAACTTCGCGCCGCCGTCGTGCTTCGTCAACCACCGGGTGACCCCGGGTCGCCGCTTCGCGACGGCGCCGCTGGCTCTGTCCGATGTGAAGGAGACCGCCAAGCACCTGGGCGTGACGCTCAACGACATCGTGTTGGCGACGGCCGCGGGCGCGCTCCGCCGCCTGTCGCTGCGCTACGACGGGCGGGCCGACGAGCCGTTGCTCGCAGGTGTGCCGGTGAGCACCAATCCCTCTCGGGAGCGGTTGGCAGGCAACGAGTTCACCTACATCACACCGTCATTGCCGGTCCACATCGACGATCCGATGGAACGGGTGCGGCTGACCGCCTTGTCCACCGGAATCGCCAAAGAGAATCATCAACTGCTGGGTCCAGCGGTACTGCCCGCGTGGATGTCCTACCTGCCGCCGGCGATGGCGCCGGGGATATTCCGCCGCCAGGCCCGTCGCGTGGAGTCCGCGAGCGTGTTCAATCTGACGGTCTCCAACGTGCCGGGTCCGCGCGATCGAGGCTCGATCGAAGGCGGTCTCGTCACCGAGATCTACTCGGTCGGTCCGGTGGTCGCCGGCAGCGGCATGAACATCACGGTCTGGAGTTACGTCGACCAGCTCGCGATCTCGGTGCTGACCGACGACAGCACCCTTGCCGACCCGCACGAGGCCACCGACGCGATGATCGACTCATTCGTCGAGATACGCCGGGCGGCGGGCCTGCCCGTCGAGCTGACGGAAGTGGGCGCCGCCATGCCGCTGGCCGCCGCGGTGGGGTGACCTCAACCTATTTGAATTCATGGTTTACAGATTTGTGGCGTCCCGTCACGTCGGCGCCGAAACTCATTCTTTACAGATACTTCAAAAAGTGTCACGCTCTCTAGGTGCCTCTGCCGCTCGACGAATCGAATCCCATCTCCAGTCGCCGCTACCAGCTGACCGTGGTCGCCAACAGCATTGCCGATCTGGTCGGGTCGGCCGGCGGATGGATGTGTGACAAGGCCAGAGCCGGATGGGACGTCAAGGTGGTGCTCACCGGCGACGGCGATACGCGGCCCGTCGCGATACTCGGTGCGTCGCACCTCGACGCGGAGTTGTCCGACGTCATGAAGATGGCGACGCGCGGCGGGGCCCTTGCCGTCAGCGCGGCCGCGCTGACCGACGAGCGAATCCGGGCCGGCGTGCTCGGCATCGTGAAGCGGGGTCTGACCCAGGTGACGGTGTGGGGTCAGGACTGGCCGACCGAGTTCAGCCGCAAGGCCGACCCGATCGAACACCGGCTGAGTGCGGCTGCCCGAGCGTTCAAGGCGCACGCACTCGGTGCGGCGACGGTGTCGGTCGCGGGAACCGAGACGCTATACAACCTCGGTCCGGACGCGCTGCGCCCGCTGCACTCGGTCTAGCGGATCCAGCCGCGGCGTCGCAGCCACCAGTCGCGGCCGACCGCGACGAAGATCAGCACGGCAAAGCCGATGAGGAAGCCGTCCTCGACGCGTCCCACGTGGTTGCCACGCAGCATGGCCAGCAAGAAGAGCCCCGCCAAGATGCCGCCGAGGTGGATCGCCTTGTGATTCTCCTTCGACCAGCCCCACTCGGCGGACGGCACATCCTCGACGTCGGCGACAGCCCTGCCGGGGTGACGCTCGACCTCAGTGGTGGCCACGGCTGCTCCTCTCGGTGGGCGGACAACTGTCGACATTCTGGCATACGGGTGTTTTCGGAGGTGATGCACGCGCCCCGTAGGGTCATGCGTCATGGCCGGACAGTTCAGCGGGAAAGTCGCCTTCATCACCGGTGCGGCCCGGGGTCAGGGCCGCGCGCACGCGGTGCGGTTCGCAGAAGAGGGCGCCGACATCATCGCGGTGGATCTGTGCGATCAACTCGACACCGTCGCCTATCCGATGGCGACCCCCGAGGATCTCGACGAGACGGTCAACCTGGTGGAGAAGACCGGCCGCCGGATCGTGGCCGAGCACGCCGACGTCCGCGATCTCGAGCAACTCAAGGCTGTCGTGGCCAAGGGGACAGACGAGTTCGGGCGTATCGACTTCGTGCTCGCCAATGCGGGGATCCTGCCGGCCGCCGGGGAGCAGGGCGCCCAGATCGGCGCGTTCGTCGATGCGGTCGACGTGATGCTCAACGGTGTCTATTACACGATTGTGGCCGCGCTTTCTTCGATGCTGTCGCACGGCGACGGCGGGGCCATCGTGATCACCAGCTCGGCGGCGGGCTTCCGGCCGGTCACCGTCGACTTCGGCACCGCCAGCCACGGCGCGGCGGGGTACACCGCCGCCAAACACGGCGTGATCGGATTGATGCGGCACTTCGCAATCGCGTTGGCCGAGAAGAACATCCGCGTCAACACCGTACATCCCGGTGGGGTGGCGACGCCGATGATCTACAACGAGGCGATGGCCGAATGGTCCGCAGAACACCCGTCGTTCAGCCCGTCGCAGCAGCCACTGCTGGACAACCCGCCGGTCGAGCCGGAGGTCATCAGCGACACGATGGTCTACCTGTGCGGCGAATCGGGGCGCTACCTGACCGGGGTGACGCTGCCGGTCGACGGCGGACAGATCATCAAGTGATCTCGCCGTAGCGGCGCAGCGCCTCGGCCCGCTCGGCCTTGTGATCGACGATCGGGTCCGGGTAGTCGTCGTCGTCGACCTCCGGCACCCAGCGGTGCACGTATTCGCCGTCCGGATCGAACTTCTCGCCCTGCGTCGTCGGGTTGAACACCCGGAAGTACGGCGCGGCGTCGGTGCCGCATCCCGCCGCCCACTGCCAACCGTGCTGGTTGTTGGCCATGTCGCCGTCGACCAGTTGATCGAGGAACCAGCGCGCCCCCCACTGCCACGGCAGATGCAGGTCCTTGACCAGAAACGACGCCACGATCATGCGGACGCGGTTGTGCATGAAGCCGGTCTGAGCCAGCTGCCGCATGCCCGCGTCGACGATCGGGAAGCCGGTGCGGCCGTGTTTCCACGCATCGAACAGCGAGCGGGCGTCCTCGTCGTCGTCGACTTCGATCTTGTCGAAGGACTTGTTCCAGTTCCACCACACGCTGTCGGGCCACTGATCGAGCACAGCGGCGTAGAAGTCGCGGAAGGCCAGCTCACGCAGGTAGGCCTGGGCGTCCGCGCTGTGGCCGAGGTCCGCCGCCATGGTGCGCGGGTGGATGGTGCCGAATTTCAGGTGCGCGGACATGCGGCTGGTGGCGGGCAGATCCGGCCGATTGCGATTTTCGGCGTAGCCGTCGAGATGCTTCTGCACGAACGATCTCCATTGACGTTTGGCTGCGCGCTCGCCTGCGGGCAACTCCAACTCGACGTCGAGGTCGGGAATCTCGACGGCACCCGGAATGTCATCGGGATCGATCCACGTCGCCGATTTCGGACCGGACGACGCCGGGGACCGCCAACCGTGCTTACGCCAGGACCCGTAGAACGGCGTGAAAACCTTGTACGGCGATCCGTCGCCCTTGGTGATCCGGCCCGGCGAGACGAGATACGGCGACCCGGATTCCTCCAGCGGCACGTCTCCGAGCGCCTCGCGCACCGCGTCGTCGCGACGTCTGCCGAATGGCGTGAAGTCGCCGCTCACATGGACCGACGATGCACCGATCGCCTTGACCAGCTTAGGGATTCGTTGGTCAGGGCGTCCGCGCGTCACATACAGCCGTCCGTCGAGGCTCTCGTCGAGGTCGCGCAGGGCATCGTAGAGGTACTTCAACCTGCGTTGTCCCGACGATGCCTTCAGACGTGGATCGAGGACATAACAGGCGAGCACTTCGTTATCGGCACTGGCGGCATCCAGCAGGGCAGGCAAATCATGCAGCCGCAGATCGCGCCGAAACCACAACAGCGTGGGCATGCCATTGATGCTGCCCGAATTTCCCGGTAGAGAAACAGGATGCAGTTTTGGTCGGGCACCCCGTTCATGAAAACGTCAGAAATCCTGCCGCTGGCTCGCATGCTCGACGAGGCCGGTTACGACGGCATGATCACTGCCGATCACCTCATCTACCCGCGCAAGCTCTCCTCGCCCTATCCGGACCACCCCAGCGGTAAGCCGCCGTGGCCACCGGAGACGTCGTGGCCGGACTGCTGGGTGCAGATCGGTGCGATGGCGGCGGTGACGAGTCGGCTGCGCTTCTCCAACGCCGTGTACATCGCGCCGGCGCGACCCCTGCTGGAGGTGGCGAAACAGGTCGCCACCGCGTCGGCCCTGTCGGAGGGGCGGGTGCAGCTCGCGGTCGGCGTCGGCTGGATGCGCGAGGAGTACGACATGCTGGGTCAGGACTTCACCACCCGGGGTAAGCGGCTCAATGAGATGATCCCCGCCTTGCGCGCGCTGTGGGGTGGCGGCTGGGTGTCGTGGAGCGGAGAGCACTACCAGGTGCCCGAGATGATGATCGAACCTCACCCGGAGGCGCCCGTGCCCATCCACTGCGGAGGCGAATCGGATGCGGCGCTCCGGCGCGCGGCGAAACTGTGCGAAGGCTGGGTCGGTTACGCGTACGGATGGGACGACGCGGTGTCCTACGCGAACAAGCTCACCAAACTGCGGCATGAATATGGCCGGGCCAGTGAACCTTTCGACATCACGCTGGCGCTGCTGGAACCGCCGTCGCCGGATCTGTACAAGAGAGCCGAGGACGCCGGGATCACCTCGGTGATGTGCGCCCCGTGGATGGGGGCGGACCTACCCGGCGACGATGTCGAGCGCTACCGGGAGCCCATCGAGCGGTTCGCCGAGGACATCATTGCAAGGGTGCGGTCTTGACGGCCAGCGAGAAGACGAAGGCGGATCGCGACGGTTCCCACGGCATATCCCGGTGCCGGTTCGTCGGCACGCACACCGGGGAGTTTCGAGGTATCGCGCCGACCGGTGCCACGGTGTCGATCGCTGGGATTTACATCGACCGGTTTCAGGGCGACATGCTCGTCACCCATCGCGGCCAGCTCGACATGCACCGGCTGTACCAGCAGATTCAGGGCGATTGACACGATCTTCGGCGGTTCTTACCGTTCCGTGACAACGCCTGCGCAGCACCAATTGGGTTGTCGTGCGCGGCGTAACCTGATTCACGGTAAGCGGACCGGCGAAGGCGGGTGCTATGGATCTGACCAGACGGCGCTTCTTCTTCGGCGCGGGCGTCTTCGTGGCAACCGTTGCCGCGACGACGGCCTGCGCGCGTTCGGCCACGGCCAGCCCGGGTGACTTCGAGGTGACCCATACCGATGCGGAATGGCAACAGCTACTGACCCCCGACCAGTACTACGTACTGAGACAAGCGGGCACCGAGGCGCCGTTCAGCAGCCCGCTCGATGATGAACATGGACAGGGTTTGTTCAGCTGTGCCGGTTGCGATTTGGATCTTTTCGCGTCGGATACGAAGTTCGACAGTGGCACAGGATGGCCGAGCTTCTGGCAGCCGCTGGCCGGCGCTGTACTCGAGCGCGGCGACGACAGCATTGGCATGTCCCGCACTGAGGTCCTCTGCCGACGATGCGGCGGTCACCTCGGCCACGTGTTCGACGACGGCCCGCCGCCCACCGGTCTTCGCTACTGCATGAACGGCGACGCGATGACGTTCCGATCGACCTGAGCCGCGCCTCAGTCCTGCGGATCGAAGCGGAAGACCGCCAGTTCGCCCGCAAGAGCCTCGAATTCGTCCGGCGTGCCTTCGCGCACCAAACCTGACCGCTTCGCAAAGCCCACTCCCACCGGGACTTCGGTGGCGAAGCTGCGAAGTACCGGGCGGGCCTGAGCCGGGTCGAGTTCGACGATCCTGACCCGTCGCGACTTGCGCCCGCGGGTCAGTGTTCCGGCTCCGGCGGCGC